>JAIFND010000121.1 GCA_020047915.1 bacterium
CGCCTTCCGCCTTCCGCCTTCCGCCTTCCGCCTTCCGCCACAACGCTGGGCTTAACCGAGAGATACCCACGCATCTCGGAACAGAGGCTTATCTTTACGCCATTGGGCGTCGGCCCCCCCTCGACGCCTACACCAGACGAAGTCCGGTCGCATGCCGCGTATGCAGTTCCAGCTCGTCCAGGCTGGTGATCGGGACGCCGTCGATGCGGATGTTCTCAAACGAGACGTCTTCGACCAGATGCTCGGGGCTCCAGCCGCCGATCAGGCTGGTGGTGTAACCGGGATTGAAGCGGGTGCGCTTCCAGTCGATGTTGCGGAAGCCGCGCTCGGGGTCGCGGCCCCACATCGACTTGATGATGCGCAGGTCGATGAACGCCTTGTAGGCGTGCTCGACGCGGATGTCCTCGTACAGCACGTCTTCGACGCAGGCGCGATCGGCGTTGCGGATCGAGAAGGTGCAGCCGAAGTGGTGCGTGCCCAGCACATCGCAGTCGCGGAAGCGCAGATTGCGTACCAGGTCGGCCTGCAGTTCGTGGCCGATCTCGAAGGCGGCGCCGCCATAGGCCAGGATGGTGCAGCGGCGCACCTCGACGTCCTCGACGTTGGCGGACCACATGAAGGGCTCGGGCTGCGGATGGGTGGTGAGATCGACCGACTTGATGACGATCGCATCGTCGCCGCAGCGCAGGAAGCAGTCTTCGATCAGCACCTGCGAACTGCCCACCACGTCGATGCCGTCGCTGGAGCCGGCATGACCGACCTCTTTGAGCCCGCTGACGTGCACGCCCCGGCAGTTGCCGAACACGACCTGCCACAGCGGGGCGTTGATCAGCAGCAGGTCGCGCAGCTCGATGTCCTGGCAGTGGTCGAAGACCAGGAAGCGGCGCCGGTCGCCGGCGTCGAGGTAGTAACTGCCGTCGAACACGCCGCGTCCGCACACGGTGATGCTGCGCACGCCATGCGCGCGCAGGCATCCGCGCACCACCGCACCACCTTCGATCCACACCGTCTCGCCGTCGGCCAAGCTCAGCTCGCCGACCTCATAGACCTGGCCGGCGGCGAAGCGCCGCACCAGCGGACCCTCGGGGATGCGCTCCTCGGGCGGGTCGGCGAACAGGAAGACTTCGGGGCCGCCGGGAATGTCGATGGCTAGGCGCATCGGACCGGGCAGGCGGAAGCGCAGGACGGTGCCGCTGGCATCCGCGACCAGGCCGCTGCGCAGGGGACGGATCAGGGCGCCCTGCACCGGCCGGTTCATACGCACCTCGACCTCGACCGGGCCGCTGACCGCACAGGTCGCCACCTCACCGCCGCCGGTCGCCAGCACCGTGATCGGCGCGCCATCGATCAGCACCTGCGCCCGCTGACTGCGTGGCACCGAGCGGGGGTAACGGTAGGGGATGAGGTGGGTATCGGGCATCGCGGGAGGTTAAACGAACATCCCGTGGGGCAACGGACGGGAATAGCTTGAAGCTTTGAGCTTTGAGCTTTGAGCCCGCAGTCCGGAAGTCGCGTCATGCGAGGCCCCCCGCCCCCGGCCCAATGGCGTTGCGTTAAGGACCCTTGGGGACGCAAGGCGGAAGGCGGAAGGCGGAAGAGTTGCTGAATCGAGTTGATGGGGGCCTGTCGTAGCGCCGACCCATTCCCGACTTCACGACTGGGCCGGCAGTCCAATCCGCATTTCTTCCGCCTTCCGCCTTCCGCCTTCCGCCTTCCGCCTTTCCAAGGTCAGTGCCCTTAACGCAACGCCATTGTTGTAGAACGGCAGGGCCACGACCACGGCCGGCACAACCTGGCCGCGCACATCGACCGCCAGTTCGCTGCCCGTGGCGGCGAGGGCGCTGGGCACATAGGCCAGGCCGATCGCGTCGCCCAGGGTCGGTGACAGGGTGCCTGAGGTGATGACGCCGACCTTGGCGCCACCGTGAAGGACCGAATAGCCCTGGCGGGGGACCCGCTTCTCGCGCATGCGCAGGCCGACCAGCTTACGGGGTGGTCCGCCGGCCAGTTGCGCGCGCAGGGCGTCGGCGCCACGGTAGCTGCCCTGCGGGTCGATGGCGAAGGTCAGCCCGGCTTCGACCGGGGTGACGGTGCGGTCGAGTTCGTGGCCATAGAGCGGCATCGCCGCCTCCAGGCGCAGGGTGTCGCGGCAGCCCAGGCCGCACGGCTTGACCCCGGCTGCCAGCAAGGCGTCCCACATCTCGGCTGCGCGCTCGGCGGGCAGGAACAGCTCGCCGCCGTCCTCGCCGGTGTAGCCGGTGCGGCTGACCCGCACCGTGACGCCGCGCCAGGCCACATCGCGGAAGCTGTAGATGCGCAGCGGCGCGGGATCCAGGCCGAGGCCGGCGAGCAGGGCGCAGGCGCGCGGGCCCTGCACCGCGATCATCGCCTGCTCCTGGCTGAGATCCTGCAAGATCACCGCCGCCGAGGTCTCGGGGCGCCACAGCCCCAGGATCTTCTCGCGGTTGCCGGCGTTGACCACGACATGGAACTGGTGGTCGGCCTCGCGCGACACCAGGATGTCGTCCTCGACCGTGCCGTCGTCGGCCAGGACCATGCCATAGCGCACCTGGCCGGCCTTCATGTCGCTGATCTTGCGGCAGACCAGGCGGGAGAGGAAGGCGGTGGAGCCGGGGCCGGTCACGCGCAGGCGGCCCATGTGCGAGACATCGAACATGCCGGCGGCGGTGCGCACGGCGGCGTGCTCGGCCTGGATGCCGGCGAACTGCACGGCCATGTCCCAGCCGGCGAAATCGACCATTTTGCCGCCAGCGGCGGCCTGGGCGGCGTACAGGGGGGTGCGGGATGGCATGTAAGCCCTTTCCGGTTGGACTCCGGTGGCAACACTCTGCCACCGGTGAGCGTACCATGTTCACCCCCGGGTCCCACCCGCAAGGAGCTTGCGTGCGCCTCATCCCCGTCTTGCTGACCATCGCCTCCGCCCTGGCCGCCGCCGAGGGTGCCCCGGCGCCAGCGCCGGCCCAGGACGTCTATGGCGTCAGGATCAAGACCCTGGAGGCCGAGATCCGTTCGCTGGTCGATGAGCAGGCCAAAGCGGCCGGCCCGGCCGGCGCCGCCATGGGGGCCGACTACACCGAGGCCAAGTCGCGCGCCACCGAGGACGTGCGCCGCCGCCTGCAGGTGGTCGAGTACCACCTCGCCGACAATGACTACACCCGCGCCGTCGATGCCTGCAACGCCGTGCTGCGCGACCACCCGCACGAACCGGCGACGGTGCGCCTCAAGTACCGCATCCTGATGGCGATGGTCGAGCGCGAACGCGCGATCCTCGATCGCGAGAAGCAGTACCGCGCCGACGAGGCGCTGGCCGACGCCCAGGCGCGCGGCGTGATCCCCAAGGAGGGGCCGAAGATTGCCCGTACCGTGTGGGTCTTCGATGAGGACATCGAGGAGGCCGACCGTGCCGGGGTGCGCAAGCGCCTGCAGGAGCGCGTCACGCTGAACTATGACGGTGTTGCGGTCGGCGAAGTGCTGAAGCCGCTCTTCGCCGTGGCCGGCATCAACTACGTCATCCTCGACGAGGCCCTGCCCGACAAGACCCTGACCCTGCACCTGGTGGACGACACGGTCGAGAACGCGCTGAAGACCATCGCCAAGCTGGTCGAGCTGCGCTACAACTATTCGGCCAACACCGTGTTCATCGGCGCGGCGGATTCCGAGGTGATGGTCAGCGAGATCATCCGCCTGGCTTCGGGCCTGACGGATGTGCTGACAGAACCGCAGTTGCCGGCGCCGGTCGGCGGTGGCGACGAAGCGACCGGGGGCGGGGGCCAGCAGCCGCAGCAGGCGCAGCAGCAGCCCGGCCAGAACGGCCAGGCCAACACCGATCTTGAGCGCTTCCTCGACAAGGTACCAGATGTGGTCGCGGGCTGGCCGGCCGACGCCAAGATGTATCTCGACAAGAAGTCGAACACGCTCTACGTGCGTTCGTCGCCGGCCGCCATCGCCGAACTCAAGCGCCTGCTGCGCGCCATGGATTACCAGAGCGCGCAGATCCTGATCGAGACGAAGTTCGTCGAGGTCAGCGAAAGCGCCAGCCGGTCGATCGGCATCGATTGGGGCGGGGCCTCTCTCGGTGATAGATACAGCATCACTGGCCCAGGGGGTGGCGTTTTCGGCCCTACCAGTGTCACGCCAGCGGCTGGTGCGGTCGGTGCAGCTAGTGCTGGTGGCGGTGGCTTGCTTGCGCAAATTCTGTTCTCCCCCCAAGGCCGCGACCGGCCCGGCATCTTCGCCTCGCTCAACCTGCTGGAGAAGGAGGGCAAGGCTGAATCCCTGGCCGAGCCACGCATCCTGACGCTCAACAACGCCGTCGGCATGCTGCAACTGCTGCAGTCGGTCAGCTTCATCGAGAACTACGAATTCCAGAACATCACCACATCGGCCGACACCGCCAACAACGGCACCACCACCAGCGCGCAGACCGCCGTGCCCAAGCCGGTGTGGAAGACGGTGCAGGAGGGCTTCACCCTGCGCATCCGGCCGTCGCTCGCGCGCAATGACGACACCATCACCCTCGACATCCGGCCGACCGTGACGCAGCGTTCCGGGCCGCCGGTGACGGAGGATATCAAGTACCAGCCCAGCGTCGGTTCCGACAGCGAGACCCTGACCGTGTCGCGCCCCAGCTTCATCACCCGTTCGCTTGGCACGACCATGCATGTGAAGAATGGGCAGACCGTGGTGCTCGGCGGCCTGACCACCGATGTTGCGGACAACACCGACAGTGGCGTGCCGGGCCTGCGTACCGTCCCGGGCCTCGGCCGCCTGTTCAGCAGTTCCGGCAAGTCGGTGGACCGCCGCAACCTGATGATCTTCGTCACCGCTCACATCATCGACCCTTCCGGCGCCAAGATCGGCGAGGACATCCGCCGCCTGCGCGACACCGCCAGCGTGGTCATGCCGGAAGAGGTGCGCCTGGCCGAGGCCGAGATGCGCGTGGTCGAGGCGCAACGCGCCGCCGACGCCGAGGCGGCGGCCAAGGAAGCGACTGAACGCAAGCCGACCCCGGCCCCTGCCGGCCGCACCGGAACCCGCCGCTAGTCCCATGACAGTCTCGGTCGGTCTCGACATCGGAGTCCGCCAGGTGCGCGCCGTGGCGCTGCGTCTCGGACGCGGTGCGCCGGTCGTGACCGGCCATGCCGCGTTGTCGCGCTTCACCGACGACGGCGCCGAACGGCCACTGTCGACCGTGGTCGCCGAACTCGCGGCGACCCTGGCGATCAGCCGGCCGGCCGCCGTCGCCAGCAGCGAGCTCGATGTCCTTGCCCGCTTCCTCCACCTCGCGCCGCTGCCACCGTCACGGCTGCAGCGCATCCTGCGCCTGGAATTGTCGCCGGAAGAAAGCGCCGAACCGCCGACCATCGACGCGGTGCGCCTGGCCAGCGAGGGCGACGACCTGTGCTTCCTCGGCCTGGTCGCCGAGACCGCCGGCGTGCGCCTGCTGCAGACCGAGCTGAAGCGCGCCGGGGTGCGCCCGCAGACCGTGTCGTGGGGGCCGATCGCCCTCGCTGCCGCTGCCGCTCATGTCGAGTTGGCTGACGGCCAATTGGCCATGGTCGTCGACATCGGCGCCGCCGGTACCGATGTCGCGCTGATCGGTGCCGGTCGGCTGCTCGCCTGCCGTCGCCTCGCCTATGGCGGCGACCAGTTCACCCAGGCCCTGGTCGATGGCGGGCTGACCCAGGCCGAGGCCGAACGCGCCAAGGCGGCGGCGCCGATCATGCCCGATGCTGGCGATCCGGTACCGGCCCTCGAACTGCCCAGCGCCCCCGCTTCCGCCCCTGCGCTCGAAGGCGAACCCGAACTGACCCTCATGCTCGATGACGAGGCGCCGCCGATCCGCGCTCCGGGCGTGACCACGGTGGCGATGGGCTCGATGGCGCTCGGGCCGCAGATGACCAAGGCGGCCGAGGGGCTCTACGGCCAGTTGGCGACCACGCTGGCCTTCTTCAAGGCGCAGCTCAAGCGCAACCAGTTGGCGCCGAACCGCGTCCTGCTGTGCGGCGGTGGCGGTGGCCTGCGCGGCCTCGACGGCTACCTGGCGCGCCGCTTCCAGTGTCCGGTCGAACGCTGGGATCCCTGTGCCGGCTATGGCGGCGACCTGCCCGCCGAACCGTGGCGCTGGGCACGCGCCCTTGGCCTCGCCCTTGCCGCGCAGCCCGAGTCGCCGCGCGTCGATCTGCGCCCGGATGCCGACCTGGCGCGCGAGGCGTGGCGCCGCCGTCTGATCTGGCCGTGGATCGCCGCCGCCTGCCTGGTCGCCGCCGGGGTCATCGCCGGTCTCGGTCTGGGCGAACGCGTCGAGCGCGACCGCCGCGAGGCCGAACTGCTCGAGCGCGCCGTCGCCGAGCATAAGCGCCTCTCCGCCGAGCTGGTCAAGCTGGAGGCCGAGAGCGACGCCGCGCGCGAGGATCTGCGCGCCATCGCCGGACGCATCCACGCCGCGCGCGACCTGCTGTGGACGGTGCGCGCGCTGAAGGAGCAGACCCGCGATGCGAAAGAGCTGTGGGTGACGGCGCTGGAGACGGTCGGCATCGGCCGTGACGAGCTGACCGGCGAGACGGCGGCCCAGCCGGTGGCCTCGGGCGGCAGCCGGATCAGCGCCGGCAAGCCGGCGACCGCGCGGCGCGACTCGCTGATCGATCGCGGCGCGGTGGATCTCAGCGGCCGGGTGCGCTTCGAGGCCAAGCGCACCGATCCGCAACTGGTCGCCTTCCGCGAGCGCTACCAGCAGGCCCTGCTCGACTGGACCACGCCGGACGGCAACAAGCTGTTCCGCGATGTGCGCCTGACCAACACCAAGGTCGTGCGTTTCGAGGACGCGCCCAAGGCCAACACCGACGCCGGCGAGTTTCCCTTCCGCTTCCGCTGCTACTTCCCGGCCACCAGCCTGGATGGCGATGCCGCCCCGACGGTCGAGAAGCCGGCTGAGAAGCCGGCCGAGGCCAAGCCATGAGCCCCGACCTGACCTCGGCCAGTCGTGGTGGTCTGGCCGCCCTGGCCGTCGCGTTGATCGCCGCCTGCGGCCTCGCGTGGTACAGCTGGAGCGACCAGCCCGAAGTGGACGAGCGCCTGGCGGCGGCGCAGAGCGCGGCCAAGTCGATCAAAGGCAGCGAACCGCTGCGCGAGCGGGTCGAGCGCCAGCGCGTGGCCAACACCGAACTGCGCGGCAACATCGCCGAATTGAAGAAGGCCGCGGGTTTCACCGTCGAGCCGCGCTTCCAGGTGCCGCCCAATGAGCGCGAGCCGGGCAAATTCTTCCTCAACCGCTTCGTCGAAGTTCGCCAGGTGCTGCGCGAGAAGGCGCAGGCGCGGCGCATCGACAGCGACGAGCGCCTCGGCTTCCCGCCCGACGACCGCGTGCCGCCGGACGGCGACGCGCCGCGCCTGCTCGCCATGCTGCAACTGACCGAGAAGGCGATCGGCATCGTCCTCGAAGCGCCGGATCCGGTCGAGTGGTTCGACATCAGCCACGACAAGCCCTACGAGACCGGGCCGCTCAACCGGCCGGTGCTGTTGTCGGAATACCCGCTGACGCTGAAGCTGCGCGGCTCGCTCAAGACCGTGCTGTGGATCCTGCACCGCTACGGCCAGCGTCGCCCCGACGACTATCCGCTGATCCTGCGCGGCCTGTCGATCAAGAGCGACAACAGCAAGGTGAAGGACGATGTGCAGCAGCTGGAGGCCGTCTTCCAGCTCGCCGGCATGCAGTTTGTGCCTGACGACAAGCGCGAGGGCGGTACGATCACCACCTCGTCGGCGCCTGGCGGCGGGTCCTCGGGCATGAGGGCGCGGCCATGAGCCGGCGCGGTGCGTGGGAGCCGGTCACGGCGGTCGTCGGGGTGCTGATCCTCGCCGCGGTCGGCGTGTGGTGGTGGTTCGAGATCCTTGAACCGCCGCGCGCCCCGGTGCCCGGCTACAAGGGCCAGCCCTTCGCCCCGCTGTCGGCGGCGATGCCCGAGATCGCCCAGTTCGAGGGCTTCTACATCAACGACGACAACCCCTTCGTGCCGTGGCGCGAGCGCGAGGCCGAGGCGCGGAAGCTGAAAGAGCCGAAGAACGTCGTGGTGGTGCAGAAGCCGCGACCCCCGGCCAAGATCGAGATCACCGAACCGCCCAAGCTGACCCTGCCGGTCAAGGCGGCGGGCGGCGGCGACGCGCCCAAGGTGCTCGGCTTCCACCGCACCCGCGAAGGCACGGTGAAGGTCATCGCCCAGTTGCCCGGCGAGAAGCAGCCGCACACCATGGCCCCCGGCGAGAAGGCCGGCCGCTGGCAGTTCGTCGAGATCGAAGCCGGCAACATCGCCGTGTTCAAGGACGAGACCGAGCGAGTTTATCGCCTGGTCATCGGGACGCGGTGAATTCATTGCCACTGGTTCGACGTTCGGCGTTCGGCGTTCCGCAAGACGCCCTGCGAAACACCGAACGTCGAACGTCGAACGCCGAACGGCCTAAGCCAGCGCCTGCGCCACGGCCAGCAGACGCGCGTCGCTGAACATCGGTCCCTGCAACTGCATGCCGATCGGTAGGCCCTGCTCGTCGCGGCCGGCGGGCAGCGACAGGCTGGGGGTGCCGGCGAGGTTCGAGGCGATGGTGAAGATGTCGCTCAGGTACATCTGCAACGGATCGGACAGCTTTTCGCCGAGCTTGAACGCCGTGGTCGGGCTGGTCGGTCCGAGGATGACATCGCAGGCCGCGAATGCCGTCTCGTAGTCGCGGCAGATCAACCGACGTACCTGCTGTGCCTTCTTGTAGTAGGCGTCGTAGTAGCCGGCGCTCAGCACATAGGTGCCGAGCATGATGCGGCGCTTGGCCTCGGTGCCGAAACCCTGGGCGCGGCTGGCGGCGTAGATCGCGCGCAGGTCGGCGCCCTCGGCGCGGTGGCCGAAGCGGATGCCGTCCATGCGCGAGAGGTTCGACGACGCCTCGCCGGTGCCGATCACATAGTAGGTGGCGACAGCATAGCGTTCGTGCGGCAGTTCGATCGGCACCAGCACGGCACCGGCCGCTTGCAGGCGGGCCTTGGTCGCGTCGAGGGCGGCGCGCACCGCCGGCTGCAGACCCTCGGCGTGGCCGGGGACGAAGCCGACGCGCAGGCCGCGCAGGGCGTCGCCGCCGGGCAGCGCTTCGACCGCATGCGGCGCCGAGGTGCCATCGAGCGGATCAAGGCCGGCCATCGTCTGCAGCACCAGCGCCGCGTCGGCGGCGTCGGTGGCGAAGGGGCCGATCTGATCAAGCGACGAGCCGAAGGCGATCAGGCCGTAGCGCGAGACGCGGCCATAGGTCGGCTTGATGCCGAGGCAGCCGCACAGGCTGGCGGGCTGGCGGATCGAACCGCCAGTGTCGCTGCCCAGGCTGACCGGCACGTAGCCGGCCGCGACCACCGCGGCGCTGCCGCCCGAGCTGCCACCCGGGATGCGCGTCGGATCGACCGGGTTCTTCACTGGGCCGTAGCAGCTGGTCTCGTTGGACGAGCCGAAGGCGAACTCATCCATGTTGGTCTGCGCCACGATCACCGCGCCGGCCGCTTCCAGGCGGGCCACCGCCGTGGCGGTGTAGGGCGCGACGTAGCCTTCCAGCATGCGCGAGCAGCAGGTCGCGGGCAGGCCCTCGACGCACAGGTTGTCCTTCACCGCGATCGGCACGCCGGCCAGCGGCAGGCGTTCGCCGGCGCGCACCCGCGCATCGACGCGGTCGGCGGTGGTCAGGGCACGCTCGCGGTGCACGCGGATGACGGCATTGAGCTGGTCGCCCGCGCAGGCGGCGAGGGCGGTTTCGACAGCGGGGCGGGTGCTGCCGCCGGCATTGACTGCTGCGGCGATGGCACGGGCGGTGGGGCGGCTCATGGCTGAATGCCTCGTTCGACGTTCGACGTTCGACGTTCGACGTTGCCGATGCAGCACCCCCCCACGGGGCAACATGGAAACGATGACGATTTCTGCGGGACGCCGGACGTCGAACGCCGAACGCCGAACCTCAAGTGGCAATGCATACTCATCGCTCGACCACCTTGGGCACGAGGTAGGCGTCGGCGCTGTGCTTGGGCGCGATGGCCATGGCGGCGGCGGTGGGCAGCATCGCGCCCGGCTCGTCGGCGCGCAGGACATTGACCAGACCGGCGACATTCGCGATCGGCTCGACCCCGGTGGTATCGACCTGCGACAACTGCTCGACATAGCCGACGATGGCGTCGAGCTGACGCGCCGTGGCGCTCAGTTCGGCGTCGGGAAGGTCGAGAAGCGCCAGCTTGGCCACATGGCGGACCTGCTGCTCGGTGATGGGCATGGCGCGCGAGGCTAGAGGGACTTGGGGGCATTGCCACCAGACCCATTGCCCCAGGCGGCATCTCATTGCCCCAGGGGGCATCTCATTGCCCCAGGGGGCATCTCATTGCCCCAGGGGTTAGGGGTCAGGGGTTAGGGGTTAGGCCCAAGGCAACCGCGGCCCTAACCCCTGGGGCAATCCTTCGACCCTAACCCCTAACCCCTGGGGCAATGAGCCGATCCCCTAACCCCTGGGGCAATCCTTCGACCCTAACCCCTAACCCCTGGTGCAATGGGCCGATCCCCTAACCCCTGGTGCAATGGGCCGATCCCCTAACCCCTGGTGCAATGGGCCGATCCCCTAACCCCTGGTGCAATGGGCCGCCTCGGGGCAATGACATGAAAGCCTCGGCCAGCGCCAGGTCGCCGGGTTCGGTGATCTTGAGGTTGCACGGATCGCCCGGCACCAGCGCGACGCGATGGCCGGCGCGTTCCAGCACCTCGGCGTCGTCGGTGCAGGCCCACCCTGCGGCGGCGGCGCGGGCGAAGGCGGCGAGGCCGGCGGAGCGGCGGAAGCCCTGCGGAGTCTGCGCCAGCCACAAGTCGGCGCGCGGCACGGTTGCGGCGACCGTGCCATCGGCCCCAGCGCGCTTGACCGTCGCGGCGCAGGGCACGGCGACCACTGCCGCGTCGTGCGTCGCCAGGGCGGCGATGCACGCGGCGATGCAACGCGCGGGCACAAGCGGCCGCACCGCGTCATGCACCAGGCAGAGGTCGCCGGTGCAGGCGCGCAGCGCGGCATGCACCGACTCCTGGCGGCTGGCGCCGCCATCGACGACTGTGAGCGGGATGGTGCAGCCGGCACAGGCCGACAGCACCTCGGCGTGGCGGCCGGGCGGGGCGGCGATGATGCAGCGGTCGGCCTGGCCGGCGAAGGCGTCGATCGTCCGGCGCAGCACGCTCTGGCCGGCGAGCAGCAGGAACTGCTTGGGGACCGGCCCGCCGAAGCGCGTCCCCGAGCCGCCCGCCGGGATCACCAGTTCGATCATCCGCTGCTTAGCCGCCGAAGGGGGTCTTCGGGCCGCCCGGCGCCGGCGGGGCGCCGGGCTTGCGCACCGTCGAGGCGCCCGGCTTGCGCGCGATGGCGCTGGCCGGCCGGGTGCGCGAAGCGCCTGGCTGGGCCGCTCCCTGGCTCGGCTGGCGGCTGCCGCGCGTGCTGGCCGGCTTGGCCTTGCCGTACAGGCCGTTGGGCAGCAGCCAGCCTTTGAGGAACAGGCCGACGGCGATGAAGGCGAGCAGGCCCCACAGCATGACGTGGGCCGGGCCGTGCTTGAACGCGCCGCCGATGCCTTCGCCCTTGGTCACCTTGTAGCCGTAGTTGGCGGCCAGCAGCTTCCACGCCGGCGGATTCCAGAAGCCGTTCCAGGTGATCGACTGCTTGCCGGCGACGAAGGCGTGCAGCGGGCCGCGCGGCGCCTGCACGTGCATGTACCAGTGGCGCGAGGGGTAGTCGTTGAGATCGCCGGCCTTCTTGTAGGCGTCGGCCGCGGTCTCGAGCTGCTTCTCGCGCTCTTCGCTGCCTTCCGGCGCGGCGGCGGCGAGTTCGCGGGCGCAATGGCCGAGGTAGCGGATCGCGGCCAGACGCTGCGGACCCTGCTTGGAATCCTCGGGGTCGAGACCTGTCATCGCTTTGCGAAGCATGTCGTCGGCCCCGGCCCAGTTGCCCTGGGCGAAGGCGTTCATCGCCAGGGTCAGCTGCTCGTCCACGGTCTGGGCGCGGACTCCGGCCAGGATCTCGGTCGCCTCGTCCGGCTTGCCGCTCTTGGTGAGCGCGAGCGACAGGTTGAAGGGCAGGGCGCGGTCGGTGGCGCCGTTGCTCAGGGCGTAGCGCAGGTGCGGCACCGCCTCGTCGTAGCGGCGCAGACGCAGCAGGGCGTCGCCCTTCCACAACTTGGCGTCACGGTTGTCGGCGACCATCTGCAGCCCCTCGTCGAGGGCGCTCAGGGCGGTGCGCAGGATCATCTCGCCTTCGTCGGCCTTGCCGGCGGCGATCAGGCGCTTGCCGCGTTCCAGCCGGGCGCGGCCGAGGGCGAAGCGGCTGGCGGCATCACGCTGGCTCAGGCGGCTGGCCGATTGGAAGGAATCTTCGGCCTTCGCCAGCAGGTCGAGGGCCTGATCGGGGGTCTGCAGGGCGAGCACCGTGCGCACCCGGCCAAGCTCGTAGAGCGCGGCGTGGTAGTCCGGGCGGGCGGCGACGGCGGCTTCGAGGCCGCTGGCGGCGCCGGCGAGGTCCTGGCGCGCCATCGCCTGCTTGGCCTGCACGAAGTCGAGGACCGGCGAGGCGCCGATGCCGCGCGCCTTGGCCGCGCCGAGGTAGGTCGAAGTGCGCGCGTGGTCGCCGATCTGCACCGCGGCGACCGCGGCCTGCGCCGCGACCACGCCGCCGGTGTCGCTCGCGTCGCTGAAGCCGTCGGCGACCTTGAAGGCGTCGGCGTGCCGACCGAGCTGGGCCAGGGCCTGCACGCCCAGGGCGCCAGCCGTCGCATCGGCTTTGCTGATCGCCAGAGCGGCGCGCGCCGCCGACCACGCGCCCTTGGCGTCGCCGGTCTGCAGGCGGGCCGCGGACAGGGCGCGGTGGCCGTCGCTCCAGCGCGGATACTGCGCGACGATGGCCTCGACCTGGGGCACGGCCTCGGCCGGGCTGGTTTCCAGGGTCTTGGCGATCGGCGCCCATTCGGCGTCGGTCGGGGCGTCGGCGGCGACGGCGAGGGCGGCGGCGAGAAGCAGGGCGGAGATGCGGGCGCGGTTGATCATGGCGGTTTCAGGGGGCGTAGCCGTGGGCGCGGGCCTCGGCGGTGATGTCGTCAGCAGAGCGTTGCGTGACCGGCTTGGGGGTGACCGTGGCGACGGTGGTGATGACCACGTCGCCCGGCCACAGATCGACGGCGAGATCGCAGGGGAAACGCTGCCACCAGGGCAGCGGGCTGCACGCCGTGGCGCGACCGATGTTCAGGCCGCCGTCCTCGCTGCGGGTCACCCAGATGGCCGGGATCTCGGCCGGCAGCGGCCCGCGCTGCTGGGCGCTGGGCGCCCCGTCATGCACGCGCACCCCGGTGGCGCCGCGACCGGCGCTGGCGTCGAGGCCGGCGGCGGGTTCGACCCGGGCCTCGTGGTAGAGGCAGCCGGTCAGGGGCAGGGCCAGGAGGAGGCACCAGGCGGAGCGCATCGGATACCCACGCTAAGCCCGCGTGCGGCTTGCGGAAGCGTGGTCGCCCGGAGCTTGGGCTGCGCGTCACTCGCACCAGGATGCCGCCCGTGCAGCCCGAACAGCGTGAACTTCTGGCCTGGTACGCGGCCAACCGCCGCGACCTGCCGTGGCGGGCGACCCGCGACCCCTACCGCGTGCTGGTCAGCGAGGTGATGCTGCAGCAGACCCAGGTGGCGCGCGTGCTGCCCTTCTACCAGCGCTGGCTGGAGCTGTTCCCCGATGAACGCGCCCTGGCGGCGGCCTCCGACGCGGTGCTGCACCGGGCGTGGAAGGGGCTGGGCTACCCCAGCCGGGCCGAGCGCCTGCGCGCGACCTGCGCTGCCGTGCTGGCGCGTGGCGCCTGGCCAAACGATCCCGCCGGCCTGGAAGAACTGCCCGGCATCGGCCCCTACACCGCCCGGGCGGTGGCGGCCTTCGCCTTCGGCCATCCCGTCGCGGTCCTCGACACCAACGTCGCCCGCGTGCTGTGCCGGCGCGACGGGTTGGATCCGGCGCAGGGTCGCGCCGCGTTGCAGCAGGCCGCCGAGGACGCCCTGTGCCGCCCCCAGGCGGTGGCGTGGAACAACGCGATGATGGAACTCGGCGCCCTGGTGTGCACGGCGCGCGCGCCGGCCTGCGCCGCCTGTCCGTGGGCCGGGCGCTGCCGCGCGGCACGCGATCCCGGCCGGCTGGCGGCCACCGCCGCGCCGCTCAAGGCGGCGACGGTCAAGCAGGCCTATGGCGACCCCGCCCCGCCGCGCGGCACGCCGGTGGTCAAGGTGGTACTGGCGCTGATCCACCACGACGGGCGCTACCTCGCGCAGCGTCGGCCGGCCGACAAGCATGCGGGGGGCGTGTGGGAGCTGCCCGGCGGCAAGGTCGAGGCCGGCGAGGACGAGCGTCGCGCCCTGGCCCGCGAGGTCGCCGAGGAACTCGGCGCCGAGGTCCTGGCCGCGCGACATCTGCTGACCTGGCACCACCGCTATCCCGACCGTTGGGTGCGCCTGGCGTGCTACCGCGTGCGCCTGTTCGCGCCCGAGGCGGTACGCCCCCTGGCCAGCGACGGCGTGCAGTGGTTCGCCCCCGCCGACCTGCTGGCCCAGGTCTTCCCCGCCGGCACCGCGCCGCTGGTGGCGAGGATGCGGAAGTATCATCGCATTGCCCCGAGGGGTTAGGGGTTAGGGCAATGGCGTTGCGTTAAGGACCCTTGGGGACGCAAGGCGGAAGGCGGAAGGCGGAAGGCGGAAGAGTTGCTGAATCGAGTTGATGGGGGCCTGTCGTAGCGCCGACCCATTTT
>JAIFND010000046.1:0-4525 GCA_020047915.1 bacterium
CCGATACTAGAACCATGGAAATCCAGGGAGACCGTCCTGCAGATCCCGTAGCCCGTCGGCGCCAGCTCGACGCGGCCCGGGGTGATCGCGGCCAGGTCTCCTCGGCCGGCAAGCCGGACGCGACCTTCGCCGCTACCGACAGTGCCGCCGTCGGCCGCTTGGTCGATATCATCAAGAACATGAATCCGGCCGACCTGCAGCGCATCAACGAACTGAAGGAACGCATCGCTGATGGGCGCTATCGCGCCGATCCCGAGGAACTGGCCGACCTGCTGCTCGGCCGCAGTCGCTGACCCGGGTTCACCGTGCGCTTCCTGCTCGCCGGTCTCGCCGTCTGCGCCCTGATCGGGGCCGAACCGGTGCTGCTCGAGGAGGACACCCCGGCATTCCACACGCTGCAGGGCAACGTGCTGTTGTCCGAGCGCAAGTACGAGAGCGCGATCGAGCAGTACCGGCGCGCCCTGGCGGTTGACGGCACCTACTTCTACGCCCAGTTCAACATCGCCCTGGCCAACCAGTCGCTCGGCCGGCTGGAGGAGGCCCGCCGCTGGTACGAGGAGGCGCTGCGTAGCCGCCCCGACCACCACGAGGTGGTGTGCAATCTCGGCTTCCTCGCCTTCCTCTCCGGCGATTACGAGGCGGCAGCCCGCCGCTTCCAGGACGCGGCCAATCTCGCGGTCGCCAACCCCTCCGACGCTGCCGACTACTGGTTCAACCTCGGGTCGGCGCGCGAACGGCTCAGTCAGTGGTCCGAGGCGCGGCGCGCCTACGAGGGCTGCCTGCAGATCGTCGCCGGTCACGGCGGGGCGCACTACAACCTCGGCACCCTGCTGCTCGGCCACCTCAGCGAAGAGCCCGATGCCCCGGTCAAAGCCCAGGCCCATCTCGACGCCGCCTTGCAGGCCGATCCGCGCCGCGCCGAGGCGTGGGTCAACCTCGGCCTCGCCCACGAGCGCCAGGGCCGGGTCGCCGAGGCCGAGCAGGCGATGGCCAAGGGCGTCGAGGTCGCCAGCGGAGCTGCCCTCGACCAGGCGCGTTGGCAGCAGGTGCGCTGGCAGATGCGCTGCGTCCCGCCGCGCCGCCTCGCCGCGCGCGATGGGTTGCAGGCGATCCTCGCCGATCGCGCCGACTTCCCCGAGGCGAACGGATTGCTCGGGCAGTTCTGGTTCCAGGTCGGCGACTACGACCAGGCGGTCCGCCATCTCGAGCGTGAGATCGACGGCAAGGCCTTCGATCCCGCCAGTCCGATCGACCGCGAAAGCCACTACCTGCTGGCGCTGATCTACACCGACCACCGGCCCGATGCGCGCAAGGCGACCGAGCACGCCTCGGCCTACTACGAACTGCATCCGGACAGCCAGAAGATCCACGCCCTGCGCCGGCGGGCGTTCCGGCTTGGCGATGGCGATGCAGCGGCTGATCCCGGATCGGCTGCCGCGAAACCGGTGGCGGCCCCTGCGGCGCACGCCCCGGCTGCCGAACACGCCGCTCCGGCTGCGGCCGCACCTCCAGCCGCCGCGGCGCACGCCCCGGCTGCCGAGCATGCCGCCCCGCCCGCCGAGCATGCCGCTCCGGCCGGACACCACTGAGCGCGCCATGGCCGGCAACCCCGCCTCTGATGACGAGGAGACGCAGTCGGCGGCTCCGGCTGTCGCGGTGGACGTCCACCCGCCCGGCGGCGTCTGCGTGCATCATTTCGCCCAGGATCGCGCGCCCTGCCCGCATCCGGTCCCGCCCGAGGCGACGCGCTGCGTGTGGCATAACGCCGCGGTGTCCAAGGGCGATGCCTACGTCGCCCGCCTGGTCGCCCAGGCCGTCGTCGCGGCGCGCGGCGATCTGGCCGAGGCGCGCCTGGCCGGTCTGCATGCCCCAGGCATCCGTCTGCCCAACGCCGACCTGAGTCGCGCTGATCTGCGCGATGCCGTGCTTGACGGCGCCGACCTGCGCGGCGCCCGCCTGGCTGGCGCCAGCCTGCGCCGCGCCAGCCTGAAACGCGCCGACCTCAGCGGTGCCGACCTCAGCGGTGCCGACCTCGCCGGGACCAACTTCGGTGGCGCGGTGCTCGACGGAGCCGCCCTGCGCGGCGCGACCATCGACGGCACCGTGCTGAAGGGGGCCAGCGCCGCCGGAGCCGACCTTGCCGGGGCCGATCTGCGCTCGCTGCGCTACGACCGCCGTTCGCGGCTGACGCAGGCCACTGGCCTGCCCGCCGATCTCGCTGGTGCCCTCGATCCGGTTCCGGCCGACGAGGACGATCCCAGCGCCGACGAGAGCCGGGTATGGGCGCGCGGCATCGACCATCCCTCGTCGCTGCGACCGGCGGCGCTGGCGGCCAGCGATCTGCTGGCGATGGACGGCCCCAACGGCCCGCCGACCCCGGCCTCGCGCCGGCGCGGGGTGTGGCCGTGGATCGCCGCCGCCGCCGTCCTGCTGGCGATCGCCGGGACGGCGATCGGTGTGGCCGGACTGCATGCCTCGCGTTCCGTGCCGCAGGATGCAGGGCACCTGGCCGGCGAATTGGCCGCGGCGCAGGGCCAGGCCGACGCCAACCTCGCCGAGGTGCGGCGGCTGCAGGGACTGGTCGCCAAGGCCGAGGAGGCGGCCGGGATTGCGCGGACCGACGCCGCCCGGGCCCAGGACGAGGTGGCGGTGCGCCGTGCCGAAGCCGAAGACTTCCGTAAGCGCCTGACCGGCTCGGAGACCGAACTGGTCCGCCTGCGCGATGCTGACGACCGCGCCGAACTGATGGCCCTGCGCCTGGCCGAGGCCAACCGCCTGGCGCGCGAGCAGGCCGAGATGCTGACCCGCCAAGAGCGCGTCGGCGGCATCCTCGCCCAGGGCGTGCGCCAGTTGCGCGACGAGAACGCCAAGCTCGACAAGGCCGCCTCCACCCGGCAGGCCGAAGAGCGCCGTGCCGACCTGCTGACCGCCGAACTGGCCACGGTGAAGCAGGAACTCGACGCGGTGCGCGCCGACCGCGATGCCCTGGCCACCCGCGAGCGCCGGCTGACCGGCGACCTCGCCGACAGCCGCAGCGCGATCCAGGCCTACCTCTCGCGCATCGCCGAGGCCGATCTCGGCCACGTCCTCGGTGACGAGGCCTCGCGCCAGCCCCTCGTGCCGGTGCGCGCCGGCACCCCGATCGCCCTGGCCGGCGACTATCTGATCAGCCTGCGGCTCGATCCCTCCGAGGGCGGCGTCACGGCGCGGCTGGTGGTGCAGCGACCGGCCGCCACCGCCAATCCCGACGTCAGTGTCGTGCTCTACGATGCCGACCAGAAGCCGCTGCGCCGCCTCGGCTTCGGCTTCCCGCACATCGACCGCGGGGCGCCCTTCGCCAGCGCCAACGCGACCGTCGCCTGCGACCGCTTCCCAGCCTTCGCGCGGGTGATCGTCAGCCCGGCCGCGACCGCGCCGTTGGGGGCGCGCTGAGCCGCGTTCAGCCTTGATTCCGCAGTTGGATTCACAAGGAGGAACGAAGGCAACGGAGGCGACACGGTTTGCAGGAGGAACCGCTAGTCACCCAGCAGGTGATTGCCTTCGTTCCTCCTTGTGAAAAGAGGTTTTTAGGTTCAGGCGCGCTCGGCCGCCAGCATCCACCACCACGCCTCCTGCTCGGCGGCGAGCAGACGGAAGCCCGATCGGGTGAGGGCGCGTTCGACAGCCGCACGGCGGCGGTGGGCGATGCCGGACAGGACCACGCTTCCGCTTGGCAGCACGCTGCGCAGGCGCGGGTCGGCGAGCAGGCGCAGGCACAGGTCGGCGTAGAGGTTGCCGATCAGCAGGTCGTAACCGTGGCCGCACACGCCATCGAGCAGATCAGCCGCCCACACGCGCGGACGCAGCAGCCCGTTGGCGCGGCAGGCGGCGCGCGTGCTGCGCACGCTGCCGGGATCGATGTCGGCGAAATCGACGCGCGCGGCACCGCGCCGCCAGGAGAGCAGCCCGAGCACGCCGGTCCCGCAGCCGAGGTCAAGGACGCGCCGGCCGGTCAGCGGCATGGCCACCAGGCGTCGTGCGGCGAGCCGGGTCGAGGGATGCCGCCCGTCACCGAAGGCGGGGGCCGGTGGTATGCGCAGCACGATGCGGCCGCGGGTGGCGACGCGGCCCTGCGGATCGACGGTCACGCCAGGCGCCAGTTCGACCGGGCCGTCCGGCGCATGCGCCGCCAGCAGGGCCGCCTCGTCGTGGACGATGCTCGACACCCGCTCGCCACCGGTCGCCTGCAGCAGCTCGCTGACGGCGCGCGGCAGGCGTCCCCCCCGGCCCCAAACCAGCAGCTCGCCGCCACCGTCGGGCCGGCTTGCCACCGTGGCCTCGGGATGGCCGAGCGCGGCCAGGGCAGTCAGAGTGCCGCGTGCGGTACGTAAGGGGAGGTGCCAGGTGTCGCAGCGCCAACGCATGCGTGCACTGTGCTGAGCTGCTGGGCGGGGCCAGCCCAATGGCGTAAAGGTAAGCCGGGGGTATGTGGTTCTGCGTCGAAATCCGTAGGTTGGATGGAATCAAGGCGGAAGGAGGAAGGCGG
>JAIFND010000046.1:4536-8574 GCA_020047915.1 bacterium
GCGCGGGGCATCGGCATGTGCAACCCGCGCCCGTCGGCACCACCTGGCATTTCTTCCGCCTTCGGCCTTCCGCCTTCGGCCTTCCGCCTTCCGCTACAAATCTGGGATAAACCGAGAGATACCCACGCATCTCGGAACAAAGGCTTGCCTTTACGCCATTGGGGCCAGCCCCGGAGCTCACCAGTTCAGGTTGATCTTCCAATCGACGGATCCCCAGCCGCCGTTCAGGCGCAGGTTCGAGCCGGTGCCCCGGCACGGCGGCGGGTAGCCGTACTGCCCGCCCCACCAGATCACCTTGAGCGGCGTATCGGCGGTGAAGCGGTAGGACGCCGGCCACACGTAGCCGGACGACGTCGTGTTCGCCTGGGCGAGGCGCCGGCGCTGCTCGGCGGTGGCCAGCGCGAGGCGCTGCCGTTGCAGGCGTTCCTGCTCCTCCTGTTCGAGCTGCCGGCGCTGCTGCCAGGTGATCCAGCGGCCATCATGCCACAGCAGCCCCCGGGCGGTGGCCGCCTCGTGCGGACGCATCCACACCCCGGCGACCAGTTCGCGGCCAAGCAGCAGCTGGGCGGCGCTCTGGTGCCGGTCGAGGGCGACGGCGCGTTCGGCCCAGGCGCGGACCAGGGCGGGATCGCCAGCGCTGCGCGCCTGCTGCGCCAGGGCCGTCCAGCCGGCGGCATCGTCGGCCGCCAAGCCGGCGGCGGCCTGCTGCAGGGCGGCCAGCTGGCGCTGGCGGGCGCTTGGACCGCGGACGATGCGCGTCACCGCGCTGGCCGGCCAGGTGCGCTCGGCGGCCATGCCGCCGGAGCTCAGCCGGACGCGCACCTCGCGTCCGTCGTCCGACAGCACCTCGCCATCGATCACGCTGCCATCCTGCAGATGGATCTCATCGGCGGCGAGGGGGGCGAGCAGCAGGAGGAGGGTGAGCCAGCGCAGCACGATGTGCAGTCGATGGCGGAACCGCCCCCGCTCAAGCTCGCCACGGCAGGAGATCGTCCTTGACCGGCGGGTCCAAATGACCTATACCTGCCCGATCACTATGGCTGCACCTGCCTTCCTGCTCGGAATAGACGTTGGCCGCACCGGCCTGGGTCTCGCTGTCCTCGACGGCAACGGGGCGATCGCCGCCTCGTCGCGCCGCGCTTTCGGGGTCGCCGCCGGCGAACCGGCCGATCCGCAGGAGTGGTGGCGGGCGGCGCGCACCGGCATCAAGGAGATGCTGCGCAAGGCCAACCTCGACGCCGACCGCATCCGCGCGGTCGGCCTCAGCGGCGACGGCTTCGGCTTCGCCGCCTGCGACAAAGAGGGCAAGTCGCTGTGTCCGACCGTGCTCGGCCACGACCCGCGCTGCGACGAGGCGGTCGCCGAGGTGGTGCGCCTGATCGGGCCGCGCAACCTCGCCAATCTCACCGGCGGCATCGCCAGCACGGCGGCCACCGCGGCCAAGCTGCTGTACGTGAAGACGCACGAGAAGCGGGTGTGGCACGACCTGGCGTGGATCCTGCCGGCCAAGGACTTCATCCGCTTCCGCCTGACCGGCGTCGCCGCGACCGACGCGGCCGATGCCTCGGCGACCCTGCTGTTCAACCCCAAGACGCGGGCCTGGAGCAAGCAGCTCGCCCAGGCGCTGGGCATCGATGTGAACTGGTTGCCGCCGGTGGTGGCGGCCAGCGCGATGACCGGTCGCATCACCGATGCGGCGGCCAAGGAGTGCGGACTCGCGGTCGGCACCCCGGTGATCGGTGGCGCCGGCCACGCGATCGCGGTCGCGGTCGCCGCTGGCGCCCTCGCCCCCGGAACCGCGCTGGTCGAACTCGGCTCGGTCGGCTCGCTGGTCGTCGCCTGCGGCGATCCGCCGCGCGACCCCAGCGGCCGGTTGCGCATCTCCTGCCACGCCCCCCCGGGGCGCGGCGCTCTGGAGGCCACCGGCATCGCCGGGGCCGAAGGTCTCGACTGGCTGCTTGAGACGGTGCTCTCCGCCGAATCGGCGCAGGCGCGGCGCAACCAGCGCGACCCGCACGAAGTGCTCGCCGAACTGGCCTCCGAGGTGCCGCCTGGCGCCGACGGCTGCATGTATGTCCCGGGCGGACGCGCTCCGGGCGGATTCCTCGGCCTGCGCCCCGGCATCGGTCGTGGTCACCTGGTGCGCGCGGCCTACGAGGGCGGCGCCCTGGCGGCGCGCGAATGCCTGGCGGCGGCGACCACTGCCGGCGTCACCATCGACCGGGTCATCGTCGCCGGACCCGGCGCGGCCGGCAACCTGTGGCCGCAGATCCTCGCCGATGTCCTCGACCGGTCGGTGGACGTCGCCCCGGTCGCCGAATCGGCGGCCGCTGGCGCCGCGATGCTTGCCGCCCCCGCGGTGGGTGTGCACAAGACCCTGGACATCGCGCTTCAGGCGATGGTCCGCCGGCACGGACCGCTGCAGCCGCGTCGGGCCGCCGCCGAGGCCTACGCCACCTTGATCCCGCGGCACCGCCGCATCGCCGCCGGCATCGCCGGTGACGCCCCACCGGCCGAGGCCGCGCCAGCCGCCGAGGCCCAGGCATGAGCCCCTTCGCCCTGGTGCTGCGTCTGGTGCACGGCGGTCTCGCCGTGGCCCTGGTCGGCTGGCTCGCCATGCATCTTGTCGATGGTCGTTCCGAACTGGCCAAGGTGCGCGAGGTCGCCGACAGCGAACGCGCCGACAACGCCGGCATCCAGGCGGACATCCAGAAGGGCCAGGCCCTGCGCGAGGGTCTCAAGCGTGACGACCCCTACGTCGTCGAATACCTCGCCCGCGACCGCCTGCAGTACACCGGCCCGAACGAACTGACCCCGCCCCCGCAGAAGTGATTCCTGGGACCGCGCGCGGCCCGCGCGCCAGTGGCAATGGGGCGTCCAGACGAACGACGGTTGACGCTCGAAAGGCTAACGATAAGCCCTTCCTCCCGCCGCGCGTGAGCGTGGCGTTTGACAGACAGCTCGGAGCGTAGCTCAGCTTGGCTAGAGCGTTGCGTTCGGGACGCAAAGGTCGCAGGTTCAAATCCTGTCGCTCCGACCAGGCACCTGCCCGCACCGTGCCGGCTCGACCGGGCTTGCTGTGCAGCCGCCGTCGCCAAAAATGGGTCACGACGTGCGGGTGTAGCTCAATGGTAGAGCGCTGGCTTCCCAAGCCAGTGACGTGGGTTCGATTCCCATCACCCGCTCCAACCTAAGCCGGGAACGATGCCGCTCCATAAGATCCCAGTAACGGTGCCCTATACGCTGGTCGGTGATCCGGCCGCCTCGCTGTTCACCATGCAGGTGGACACCGTCGCGACCTCGCCGACCGGCGCCATCGCCACCGCCCAGGTGCTGGTCGAGGCGCTGGCGCGCATGCGTCATCCGGGCCGCGGCGCGCGGGTCGCCAGCGACCGGGTGCGGGTCGGCGCGGTCGGCGAACAGATCACCGGCCTGTACGTGTACGTGCTCAGCAACGGGTACCACATCCCGCACATCGCCTTCGCCGCCAGGCTGGAACAGGAAGCGGCGCAGCGCCTGTCCGACACCCTGGCCGGTCTCGACACGCGCAACCTGTACGGCGTGCTCGCGGATTGCGTCTATCTCAACTACATCAGCAGCATGGGCATCGCGGCCCTGGCGAGCAACGCGCAGCGCGTGCGTCTGCGTCTGATGCGTCCCAGCGCCGGCGTGGTCAAGGTTCTCGACATGGTCGGGCTCAGCCGCATGACGCCGTGCTTCCCCGACCTGCCCAAGGCCTGCGAGGACCTGGTCGCCGCGTGGATGCGCAGCGCGGCCGGCGCCAAGCCGCCAGCCTGAGCCTGGACGGCTTTGTTCACACGGAGGAACGGAGGGAACCGAGTTCGCACGAGCGACTTGCGCCGGTCGACGCGCACATCGAAGGATGGGCGTTCGCTCCCGACGTAAACTGTTTCGCCTCCGTTGCCTCTGTCGCTCCGTGTGAACCGAAACGCAGCATTTCACACAGAGAACCAGAGCCACCAGAGGTCAAGACAAGGATTTGCGCAATTTCTCGGGTTCACCCGGACGGTGCATGTC
>JAIFND010000180.1 GCA_020047915.1 bacterium
ATCGGCTCCATGATGCTGAGCCTACCAAGACTCGTCATGGAACCCAGCACAAAGTTCGGGTATCGAGGTTACCCGCGTGAGCAGTCACGAACAGTTTTTCTTCCTGGCTGTTGGCGGTGGTCTGCCATTCCCAGTAGCGGTTGGGCAGATCGCGCAGATCGACGCCGCGGTAGAGCGCCGCCAGATCGCGCAGCATGTTCATGCTCACCCAGCCCGGAGCGGTCGAGGCGCCGGCGAGACCGGCCTGCGCCGGGCCGATGACCTCGGGCACGTAGTCGCTGTGCGAGCAGCCGTAGCGGTGCAGGCAGCGGCGGGCGGCCACCGCCAGGTCCTGCGCGACGTGGGCCGGATCCAGGCCCAGGTCGAGACCGATGAGGTCGAACAGCGCCTGGGTGTTCGGCGTGTAGATGTGGGCCGCATCCCAGCCCGGGATCGCCGCGAGATTCTCGCGCGCCTTGGTCCAGGGGTTGATGATCTCGCCCCCCTTCTCGATCAGCACGGCGTAGTGATCGCCCTGCCAGGCGTTGCGTTCGATCACGACGCGCAGGCGCTGGGCTCGGGTCGTGGCATCCGCAGCGGCAACCGTCTCGCCGAGATGGGCGAGGGCCAGGCCCGCCGCAGTCCAGGCGCCCAGCGCCTTGGCCGCCAGGTAGGTCTGCTTGCGGCCGAACTGAACAGCCGGGGCACCGTCGTCGATGGTGTTGGCGACGCCACGCTCGGGCACGCCATCGGCATCGGAGGCTGCGACGAGGAAGGCGAGGAAGCGGCGCAGCGTGGCCGGATGGCGGCGCAGCAGGGTGTCATCGCCAGTACGGCGCCAGTGCAGGACCAGCAGGATGATCCAGTTGGCAGTCTCCTCGACCTCCATGTCGTGCGGGTAGCTCTGGCGATCGACGTCGAGGGTGCCGCCGTAATCGTGCGACAGGAAGGCGGTGCCGGCCCCGACCGGGCCGAGGCAGCCGGCGCCGTCCTTGGCGAAGCGCGTCCACTGGTCGATCTCCAGGGCCAGCAATTCCGGCCACAGACAGAGATAGAACGGAGCCTGGGTGTACTCGACATCGACGGTCGAGTGGAAGTAGCAGTTGCCCTCCCACACGCTGAACCAGTCCACCATCCACCAGGTGTTGACCAGCCAGGCGTGCAGGGTCTGGGCAAGCAGGCGGTTCACCGCCACCCCGGCGTCGTTGGCGGCGATCAGGCCATCGACCCGCGCAGCGTTGGCGAAGAGCTCGGGCAGGCGGTGACGCGCCCAGTCGGCCACCGCATCGAGCGAAGCGAAGCGGCGGGTGTAGTCGGGGCTGCGGTTCACGCCGTTGATGCACAGGCCATCAGCGGTCCAGGTGCACCAGGCGGCATCGAGGCGGCCGCCCGTGGCGACGGTGAAGCGCTGCACGAAGGTCGTGCCGACGCGCTGCGCGCCCGGGGCCAGCAGGCGGTCGTGCTGTCGGGCAAAGACGCCAGGTGCATCGCCCGGCTTGGCCGGGGTGAGCGGCTTCCACGGCGTACGACTGCTGTCGAAAGAGAGGTCAACCGCGTCCGCACCGTACGGTGCGATGACCGCTGGCGTCGCCTCGCGCAGCAGACCGGGATCGGCGGCATCGACCACTTCCAGGAACAGTTCGGCCTCGTCGGCGACGATGCTGGGCGGCGACCAGCGGAACTGGCCGGGGATGCGCGAGGCGTCGAGGCGCAGACCGATGACCGGCGTGGTGCTGAAGTCGCCGTCGCGCGGCCGGAAGGGATGCACCAGGGTCAGGCGTACGCGCAGCCCGGCCAGGGCACACATGCCGGTAAGCACGACGCTGCACGGGGTGGCCTGCTGGTCGAGAAAGGTGAAGTCCTCGCCGCCCGGGCCGAGTGGCAGGACGAACTCGCGCCCGCCGATGCGCAGCCCGGCGCGCAGGCCGAAGCGCTTCTGTTCGGCAAAGCGATCGAAACGCAGCATCGACACCCGGCGCTCGCTCGGATTGATGATCAAGCCGTGGCGGGATCCGAGGACGGCGACGGCATCACAGATGGGGTGCATGGGACTCCTTCGCGGTTGCCGGTCTGCCATTGGATCATGCCGGCCTGATGGGTCCGCGAACCGTCGCCGTTCAGGGTCCAGACCCAACGTTCGGACCTCGGCAGAGCCGGTTCACTGCCGGCTTTCTCGGTAGGCGCGCGGCGTCAGGCCGGTGGCGCGGCGGAACTGGCGCGAGAAGTAGGACGGATCGCTAAAACCCAGTTCGGCGGCAATGGCGGCCAACGGCGCGCGGTCCTGCAGGATGCGCTCGCGGGCCCGTTCGAGGCGCGCCGAGAGGGCGTAGTCCCGCGGGTTCATGCCGCTGGCGGCGGTGAAGCGGCGGCGGAAGGTGCTGGGCGGCATGCCGCAGTCGCCGGCCACGCCCGTCACGGCAATCGGAATAGGCGCCTCGGCCAGCAGTTGCCGCGCCTTGGACAGCCACGGGGCGCCGCCGGGAACACGGCGGGCGGCGACCAGCGCCAGAAGCAGACCCTCCAGGCGGTTGGCGGCCTGCCGGCGGTCCCAGGCCCCGCCGGCGTGCAGGTGGCCGAGGACGGCATCGAAGCCGGCCGCCACGTCGAGACCAGGGGGCCACGGCAGCGGCTCCTCGGGCCACAGGCCCTCGCGCCGCCACGACTCGAGCAGCGGTCCGCGCACCGCCACATAGCGGTGGCTCCAGTGCTCGTGGCCGGTGGCGGCCCGGAAGCGGATGCGCGGTCCGGGCAGGCAGGGCCATAGCCAACCGGGTTCCAGCCGCCAGTGGCGCTGGTTCACCCACAGATCTACCATGCCGCGATCGATGCACTGCAGCGAACTGTAGCCGACGAAGCGCTTGTCGACCACCGCCCGGCAGCGGGGGGTGGCCGCGCCATGCAGGATGCTTAGATCATCGAGCCGGGATGACATGAGCGAAAAGTACCAATTGTGGTAATCCTGTCCATCAGCGAAATTTCTCGCATGGGCATGATAGCCAGCATGAATCCAACCCCCCTCCCCCTCGACCCGTGCAATTCCCTGCGTCTCACGGCCGAGCAGATGGCCCAGTTCCACGACCAGGGCTACGTCATCGTGAAGGGCCTGGTGCGTCCCGAGGCCATCGCCGCCTTCCGAGACGAGACTCTGGAGATCGTGCGCGCCCGCAATCTCGACAAGGCCTACCTGGGCCAGAGCTGGGAATACCTCGCCAACGGGATGATCGACCGCTGGCTGCACGGCGGCAACCTCAAGGCCCTGGTCGAATCGATCCTCGAGGGGCCGGCCAGCCTCTACCTGCCGTTCACCGCCGTGAAGGGACCGCAGCAGGGACGCTTCACCTTCCACCAGGACAACCAGTACACCGCCTGCCGCGGCCCGGCCCGTCACATCGGCCTGAACGTGTGGACCGCCCTGGTGCCGATGTCGGTGGCCAACGGCTGTCTGCAGATTGTCCCGGAGTCGCATCTCGCCGGCACCCGCGTCAGCACCGCCTCGGCCGACTGCCCGGGTCACAAGATGGTGACCGAAGAACCGTCATCGTGGATCGATTGCATCATGGAGGCCGGCGATGCGGTGATCTTCGACCGGCTCAACGTCCACGGCTCGGGCGAGAACCGCACCGACGCGCCACGCATAGCCTACGCCGTGCAGTGGCACCGCCACGACACCGAGGCCTTCATCGACGGCTCCTGGGATCTGCTGTCGCGGCGCCCGGCCTATCCGCTGGCCCAGCGCCCGGTCGCGGCCCTGACTACTGAAAAACAGCGGGGCGAGTGATGGGAGTCCTGCGCGTCGATCTCGCCTCGATCACCCTCAGCGGGCTGCCGGAGTGGTCGTCATTCCCCAAGGTTGATGGTGCAGCCTGGTACCAGGCCATCGCCGCAGCCGGCTTCGGCGGCATCCAAAGCGCCGATCCCGTCGCCTGCCGCGCCGCAGGCCTCGACGCCACAACCGGCGGACGGGTGGACACGCCTACCGAGGCCTACGACCTGGCGCGACACTGGCAGGATGCCGGCTACACCTGCGCCACCCTGCATGCCGGCACCGGCCTGGAGGATGAGGCGACCTGCCTGCGCCTAGCCGAGTCGATCGTCGAGGCGGTGCGCCGCACCGGCTTCCCGCTCTTCCTCGAGACGCACCGCGCGACCATCACCCAGGACATGTGGCGCACCGTGCAACTGGTGCGGCGCCTGCCCGACCTGCGCTTCAACGCCGACCTGTCGCACTGGTACACCGGCCAGGAGATGCGCTACGGCGGCAAGCCGATCACGCCGATCCTCGACTTCATCCAGCCGGTGCTGGACCGCATCGGCTTCTTCCACGGCCGCCTGGGCAACGGCGGTTCGATGCAGGTCGCCATCGATCCGGTGCGCGACGCCGACAGCGTGCATCTGAAACATTGGCAGGAGATCTGGACCCGCGCCTTCCGCGCCGTGCGCGCCAACACGCCGCCCGGCCAGGTGGTGCCGCTGGCGATCGAACTGCTGCCCGCCGCCAACCACTACGCCCGCACCTTCCCCGGCCCCGATAGCGTCCTGGGCGAGGAGTCGGACCGCTGGCAGCAGGCCCTGGTGATCAAGGAACTGGCCGAGCGCTGGTGGGCGGCGACAGCTTGAGGATCAGCCAGCCTACATTGCTCCTTTGGGTTCGACGTTCGGCGTTCGACGTTCGGTGTTCCGCAGAGGATATCCTTGATTCCGGCATCTGTATCATGTCCCCCAGAGGGTGATCCCGACGGTTCATGTAACTTCTCTGTCTAAAACGCCGAACTGAGGAACAAGGGTCAGGACAGGGCGAATCGCCGTGGGCCCAGGATACGTAACTTCCCCGAGGCCAGCCAGCGCTGCATCCGTTCCTGGTCCAACCGCATCAGGGCCTGCCACTGCGCCTCGTCGTGGGGCTGGTCCTTGCGGCTCTCCAGGCCGACAGCCACCCGCACCGCTGCCGAACGGGCGCGGGCATCCTGGCGGACGGCATCGTAGGAGAGGCTTCTCATGACCGGGCGATGGCCTTGGCTTCGGCCTGCACGGTGTGCGCGGCATCCGCGATGCCATTGGCGTTGGCCAACGCATCCACGGCGCCCCAATCGATGCGGTCATAGTGGAGGACACCTGACAGCCAGCGAAGGACAATCAGTGGTTGAGGCCCTGCCTGAAGTTCAACCAACGCGCGGCGGCTTGACCAGGGGCGGCAACTGGCCGCGCACCACCTGGGCGTAGCGCTGCTGCCACAACGGCGTGCCGTCCAGCCGCCGGGTCTGCGGCGTGGCGTACTGCATGAAGAAGCCACGCCGCGGCCGGTCGGTGTGGTTGAGCAGGCTGCGGTGCAGGGTCAGGCCGGTGAAGGCGACGGCCTCGCCGGCCTTGAGGATCGCCGGGATGCCGTCGCCCGCGACCGGCACCTCCATGTGCCAGGAATCCTCGCGCACCTTGGTGTGCGGCAGCAGGCCCTGGCGGTGGCTGCCGGGCATGACGTAGACGCAGCCGTTGCGCTCGTCCACGTCGTCGAGGGCGACCCACACCGTCGTCTGGTCAGCGGTCGGCACGCCACCGTAGCCGTGATCCTGATGCCACGGGAAGTCGGAGCGCCGGGAATCGCCGTCCGGGAACTTGGTGACGAACTGGGTGTAGGTGAACACCAGATCAGGGCCGAGAAGATCCTGGATCATGCTGAGATGCGGGCCGTTGGTGACCACTTCGCGCACGATGGCGCTGAAGGGATGCACCTGGCTGCGGAACAGGGTCTTGGCGCCGGGAACGTCCTGATCGTACTCCATTTCGAAGCCGCGGAAACGCTGCTCCTCGCTGCGGATGGCGGCGATGGTCGCATCATCGATGATGCGGCCGAGCAGGCACCAGCCGTCATCGCGGTACTGGGCGATGGCCTGGGCCGGCAGGTGCGTGACGGGGAGGGATCGAGGCAGGTTCATGCCGGCCCATCATGCGGGCTGGAGAACTGCGGCTTGGCTTCCGGCGGGAATGAGTGAGCCTTTTCCGGCATGCCGCGCACCTACCGCCATCGTGACCCGGGCCGCAGCATCGGCCGCGAGCGCCTGCCGATCCCCGAGGGCTGGCCCGGCATGGTATGGGCGCACGAGGCCTCGCCGCACGGCCATCCACGCCACACCCACGACGAACCGGAAGCGAATCTCGTGCTGCGCGGCCAGGCCACCTACCAGATCGGCGCCCGTGAGGTGACCCTGCGGCGTGGCGATCTGGTGTGGCTGGGTGGCGAGGTCGAGCATGTCCTGGCCGAGCAGAGCGATGACTTCCACATGTGGATCATCGTCCTGCGCCGCACCCCGGCCTGGCCGGCGGGTCCGGCAGGCATTCCCGCCGAGGCCGCCGTCCGGCACCTCGATCCCGCCACCTTCCGCCTCGCCAACCAGACCTGCGCCTGGCTTGCCAACCATGCCCAGGTCGGTCATGCCCGCACCGCCATCCCCTGGCTGCTGACCCTGCTGTGGCAGGGCTTCGCCAGCGCGGCGGCGGCGACCGTCACCGGCCACCCGGCCGTGACCCAGGCCCGCCGCCTGCTGGAGTCGGGCGATCTGCCACTGGCCACGGTCGCGCATCGCACCGGACTGACGCCCGACCGCCTCGGCCGGATGTTCCGCGCCGAAACCGGAATGACCCTGGTCGCCTTCCGGGCCCGCGCCCGGTTGGAACGCGCCCTGCGTCTGGTCGAGGACCGCGGGTTGTCCCTGAGCGAGGCGGCCAGCGCCGCCGGTTTCGGCAGCTACTCGCGCTTCCACCGTGCCTTCCGTGCGGTGCATGGCACCGGCCCGCGCGACCACCTGGCAAGCAGCGATCCGCACGGGGGCTGACGGAAAAGGCCAAGTCGAAGACGGAGGAGGGCGAGATCTTGCAGCCGGGGCGGCGAGGATGCGCGGTATGAAACCCGCCACCATGTCCGCATCTGCATCATACCCAGCCAGCGTCAGCGCCGACGCCCGACGCCGCCTCGAGGCGTTCTGGGCCGGCAGCAGCCTCGGCGGCCGGCCGGCCCTGCACATCACCTGGAAGGACGCCACGCTGTCCGCAGAGCCGTGGACCGGGAGCAGCGATCCGCTGGTGCGCGACCGCGATCCGGCCTACCAGGCGCACATGGCCCGCATGTCGCTGCGCGAACGCTGCCTGGCCGAAGCCGTGCTCCGCACCGGCATCCACTTCGGCTCCAACATCGCCCTGCTGCCGGCCCTGCTCGGCCATCCCTACGGCTACACCAGTGGCACGGCATGGATCCATCCGGTGGAGGGCATCTACGACCTGCCCATCCCGGCCTTCGATCCCACGCACCCGCTTATCAGGGATCTGGAAGAAGGCATGCGCCAGGCCGCGGCGGTGATCGGTGATCAGGCCGCCCTGGTGCCGCCGGCCCTCGGTCTCGATGCCCTCACGGCTCTGTCGCTGCTGCGCGGGGCGGAGACGATGTGCGAAGATCTGGTGGACGATCCCGAGCGGGTCGAAGCCTGGCTGGTGCCCGTCCGCGCGTTCTGGCGCGAGCTGGCCCGGCACCTCACGGCGACGGCGCGCTCGCTCGGCCATGCCGGCGGTGCCTCGTGGCTGCACACCTGGGCCCCGGGCAGCTTCGAGGCGCTCCAGTGCGATGCTGCCGTCCTGCTGTCCAAGCCGATGTTCAAGCGCTTCGTCCTGCCGGAACTGACCGCCGCGGCGACCAGCTTCGACTATGCGCTGTACCACCTCGACGGCACCTGCCAGATGCGCTTCCTCGACCAGATCGCCGCCGTGCCCAATGTCCGCGGCATCCAGTGGAATCCGGAACCTGGCGAGAACCGCATTGAGGATCCGCGCTGGATCGAGAGCTTCCGCGCCATCCGTCAGCGTGGTCTGCTGCTGCAGTTCAACTGCTGGGAAAGTCGCACCGTCGAGCAGGTCATCGCCGTCGTGCGGGCCCTCGGCCCCGACGGCCTGATGTTCGCCCTGCCCGCCTTCGCCAGCGAGGGCGAGGCGGTCGCCGCGCTGGAGCGCATCGAACGCGAGTGTCGCTGAACCGCGGGACGTTCACCCTGGGAAAAAAACCTTTGGATTCACACGGAGGAACGAAGGCAACGGAGGCGACATGACGTGGATCACAGCCTGCCGCTCACCCAACGGGTATCTGCCCTATCCCTCGCAATGTCTTAAGGCGAACTCTGTTGCCTCTGTTCCTCCCTGTGAAATGCGCTGTTTCGGATGACGTCGGGCGCCGTGCCCGCTGACGGCGGACGCGGACCCGGCGTCCATTGACAGCGTGTGCGCAGACGCCTACGATCGTGCATATCGTGCGTCGTGAAATCAGCGGTTTTACCATCATAGAACTGCTGGTGGTCGTATCGATCATTGCCGTCTTGGCGGCGCTACTGCTGCCGGCCATCGGGATGGTGAGGTCGTCGGCGCAGTCCGCGGCCTGCGCCTCGGTCCATCGCCAGCTCGGCATAGCACTGCAGGGTTATCTCGCCGACAACGACAACATGGTTCCCCCGGCAAGCGCCCCGCCGCCATGGAACAACAGCGCATCGACCTCAAAGAGCTGGCGCATGTTCTTGAGTCCCTATGTGGAAAAGGACACGACCGGCACCAATGACTGGGAGCTGAAATCGACCTCTTGCCCGGTCATGTATCAGCGGAATGCGAATTGGCGCAATCGGACCAACGGCCCCGCTGGCACCACCGGGCAATGGGATGGCGGCATCAGCATGAACCCCCGGCTGGAACTGCCGATACGCTCGACGCCTTCCTTGGACTATTTCTGGTCTGCCGCACCGTACACCAACTTCATCGGTGGCATCTCCATCTCCAAGGTCACCCACGTGTCGCGACGGGCGTTCCTGCTCGATGGCAACAGTTGGGGCACCGCCACCGTAAGCGGGTCAGGACCATACACCTTTGGCAATCACCCGGGCAGCGTGCCGAATCCCGATGGAACCCTATCGCAATGGGACGCCACACGCCATCGCCGGTTCGGCAATGTCCTGTTCCTCGATGGCCATGTCCAATCCCTGTCCGCTACCGATGCCGCAGCTGCGATCGGAAATCCGGCGCTGGTCCCGTAACAAGAACTGCATCGCGGCCTATCTGGCATGCCAGACGATGGTGGCGGTCCCCCGGCGGTTGCGCTGCAATACCTGATGGTCGGCGAGACCGGTGTCGTGGCGCATAGGGACTTAGCGCGTCATGGTGTCGTCCTGGAGGCGGCACTGGATGCGGGTTAGTCCGTCCTCGGTCTGATACAGGACGCTTTCCGACGTCGGGGCAGGATCGGCATCCGAGGTAGTCATGGAACCAGAGCTGGAGGCTCGGCAGCGCGGCGGCGGGGGAAGTGGGATGGTCTCGCACGGCTCAGGTTCACCGGATCGAGAGTCACGATCCGACAGCCAAGCCCAGATATCGTCCCTGAGGCGATCTCAGACAACGCAGGTCGAGAATGCGGAGCGTCTGCGCAGCGATCAGCCTGTGACGCGCGCCTCGACCGCGGCGAAGGCGTAGGCCGGCAGGGTCAGACTGATCCGTGCACCGTCTGCCGTCACCACCAGACCGCGCGGGGCAACCTCCTGGGGCTTCTCCCAGGTGTTGGTCGCCATCAGATCATCATGCTGGACCTGGGTGGCGCGCACCTCGTCCGCCCGGCCGAGGCCGCTCAGCGGCACCTCGACCGATAGCGGCGCGCCGGTGCGATTGACCAGGAACACCGCCAAGCGGTTCCCTTCAAGCACCGCCGCGGCATCGAGATCGGGGCTGGACACCTCCTGCTTGCCGTTCTCGTCCACATGCTTGCTGGCGTTGCAGACCACCGTCGGTCGCAGCGACACGCCGCGACCGAGGCGGGCGATCAGGGCGATGGGGTGGTAGGTCGGCAGCAGCAGGAGGCCATCCTTACGCGTCATGATCGGCGCGATGACGTTGACCAGCTGGGCCAGGCAGGCGGCGGTGACGATGTCGGCGTTGCGCAGGAACGAGCAGAGGAACTGGGCGCATACCAGGCCATCGACGTGGGTGTAGTATTCCTCCAGCTGGTGCTTGGCCACGCCCCACTTGGGACCGGGGTCGGGCGAGAAGCAGGTGTTCCACACATTCCACTCGTCGAAGGACAGGCCGACCTGCTTGCTGCTGTGCTTGCGCCCGCGCACATAGCCGAGCAGGCCGCGGTAGTCGTCGAGCATGCGGTCGATGCGCACGCCTTCGCCGAGGAACCAGCCCTGGCTCGACTTGCAGCGCATCGCATAGCGGTGGATGCTGAGGTAGTCGACATCATCCCACAGCTCTTCGAGGATGGTGCGGTCCCATTCCAGGTAGGTCCCCATGCCGGTGCCGCTGCTGCCGCAGACGATGGTCTTGATCGACGGGTCCAGGCCCTTCATCAGCTTGCCGGCCTGCCGCGCGCGGCTGGCATATTCAGCCGCCTTCACATGGCCAGCCTGCCACGGGCCGTCCATCTCGTTGCCCAGGCACCACAGCTTGACGCCGTAGGGTTCGGGGTGGCCGTTGCGGGCGCGCCGGTCGGACCACGTGAAGCCGGTGGGCAGGTTGACGTATTCCAGATACTCGGCGGCATCGCGTGCCGTGCCGGTACCGAGGTTCACCGCCAGCATAGGCGTCGCGCCCAGGCGATTGCACCAGGACAGGAACTCGTCGGTACCGAAGGTATTGGGCTCGGTGGCGCCCCAGGCGTAGTCCGGCCGCCGCGGCCGCTGCGCCACCGGGCCGACGCCGTCGCGCCAGTCATAGTTGCTGACGAAGTTGCCGCCCGGATAGCGGCAACTGGTGGTGCCCAGCCCCTTGACCGCCTCCAGCACATCGAGGCGGATGCCCGCCGCGTCGGCCTTCGGGCTGCCCGGATCGTAGATGCCCTCGTAGATGTGCCGGCCGAGGTGCTCGGCGAAGCCGCCGAAGACCAGCGGATCGACCGTGGCGACGGCGTGGTGGCGGGAGAGGTGGACGGTGGCGTTCATGCCGGCAAGCATATCCGGCTGACCGGCGGGTCGATGGTCCTTGCAGATCATTAGGTGGACGATCCTATCGAACCATGGCCATCCTATTCCACGTCGCCGGCTATGGCTTCAGGCATCCCAGGGCCTTCGCCATCGACCGGCCGCGCGGGCTGGCGGAATGGGTCCTGCTGCAATTCACCCATCCGGCGCAGATCGCTGACGGGGCCCAGCGGATCCTGGCGGAACCGGGCAGCGTGGCGGTCTTCGCCCCCGGCCAGCGCCAGCTCTACCGCGGCCACGGCGTCGGTCTCGGCAACCATTGGTGCCACGCCGGCGGTCTGGAGCCGTTGGTGCGCGATCTGGGCATCAATACCGGCATTCCCCACACCGTTGTATCACCGGCTGCGGTCGACGCCATCTTCCGCAGCCTGGTCGAAGAGGAGCGCTGCCACCGTCCGGGCTGGGAGGCGGAGACCGCCGCCCTGCTGGTGCGCCTGCTGCGCAGCCTGGCCGGCGGCGGCCCGCAGAGCGGCCTGCCACGCCTGCGCGGCGAGGTCATGGCCGCCCTCGACCAGGCCTGGAGCATCACCGAACTGGCCCGCCGCGCCGACTGCAGCATCCCGACCCTGCACCGCCGGTGGCGGCAGGCCTTCGGGCGCAGCCCGCTGGATGATCTGATCGCGGCCCGGCTCGAGCGCGCCCGCTGGCTGGTGGCCGTCGCCGGCCACCGCATCAGCGATGCCGCCCGCGCCGTCGGCTACGACGACCCGCGCTACTTCGCCCGCCTGTGCCGTCGCCATACCGGCAGCGCCCCGTCCGCCTGGCTCGATGATGAGGTCGGAACCGCCTGAGCGCTGCCGCTCAGGCGGGCCGCAAGCACAGGCCGAGGATGGCGTTGGCCGCATGGGTCCTGACCCAGAGGTTGACGTCCCGGCTGCATCCTTCTTGGAAGCCGTCCCGTCCGGATAGCGTAGCGGCATGCCCACCAGCCGCCCCGCCCGATGCTCGCTCGCCGATCTGCGCAGCGAGGCCCGCCGCCTCACCGCCGCCATGAGCCTGGAGGAGAAGGCCGGGCAGATGATCTTCACGGCACGCTCGGTCGAGCGCCTCGGCATCGAGCCGTACAACTGGTGGAACGAATGCCTGCACGGCGTCGGCCGCGCCGGCCGCGCCACCGTCTTCCCGCAGGCCATCGGCCTCGCCGCCACCTTCGATGACCGTCTGGTCGAACGCGTGTTCGACGCCGTCAGCGACGAGGCGCGGACCAAGCACGAGGCGGCGAAGCGCAACGGCTACCGCCGCATCTATGGCGGCCTGACCTTCTGGACGCCGAACATCAACATCTTCCGCGACCCGCGCTGGGGCCGCGGGCAGGAGACCTATGGCGAGGACCCCCTGCTGACCGCGCGCATGGGCACGGCGGTGGTGCGCGGCCTGCAGGGCCGCGACCCGGTGTGGCTGAAGACGGCCGCCTGCGCCAAGCACTTCGCCGTGCACAGCGGCCCAGAGGCCAGCCGCCACGGCTTCGACGCCATCGCCAGTCCGCGCGATATGCGCGAGACCTATCTGCCGGCGTTCCAGGCCCTGGTCGAGGCCGGGGTCGAATCGGTGATGGGCGCCTACAACCGGGTCAACGGCGAGCCGGCCTGCGCTTCGCCGGCGCTCATGCGCATCCTGCGGCAGGAGTGGGGTTTCTCAGGTCATTTCGTCAGCGACTGCGGCGCCCTCGACGACCTGCACAACCACCACAAGGTGACCGCCGATGTCCTCGGCTCGACCGTTCTGTCGGTCAAGCAGGGCTGCGATCTCAACTGCGGCGAGACCTACCGCCAGATCCTGACGGCGGTAAAGCAGGGTCTGCTGAGCGAGACCGATATCGACGTCTGCGTCGAGCGCCTGATGCTCTGCCGTCTGCGCCTGGGCATGATCCGCCCGGCGAAGCTGCCGTGGAAGGCGCTGCCGGCGAAAGAGGTCGATGGTCCGCGCCACCGCCGGATGGCCCGCGACGCGGCGCGCAAATCGATCGTGCTGCTCAAGAACAACGGCGTGCTGCCGCTGCCGCGCGACGCCGGCGGCTATTTCGTCACCGGCCCGTTCATCGATGACACCAGCGTCATGCTCGGCAACTACAACGGCCACAGCGGCCGCGTGACCACCATCCTGCAGGGCATCGTCGGGGCGGTGTCCGAGGGCA
>JAIFND010000110.1 GCA_020047915.1 bacterium
GGCCCCGGATCTCGTTCATCAGCACCTCGAAGGCCATCGGCGTGCCGTAGGTCAGCGAGCCATCGCCCTTGACCATCGACTCGTAGATGCGCGTACGGCCGTCGACGTCGTCCGACTTGACCGTGAGGATCTCCTGCAGCACGTGCGCGGCGCCGTAGGCCTCAAGCGCCCACACTTCCATTTCGCCGAAGCGCTGGCCGCCGAAGCGCGCCTTGCCGCCGAGCGGCTGCTGGGTGATCAGCGAGTACGAACCGGTCGCGCGGGCGTGCAGCTTGTCTTCCACCAGGTGGTGGAGCTTGAGCATGTACATCACGCCGACCGTGGTCTTCTGGCTCATCGCGGCGCCAGTACGGCCATCGTTGAGGCGGACCTTGCCGTCCTCGGGGATGCCGGCGTCCTTGAGCATGCCGCGGATGTCGGCCTCGCTGGCGCCGTCGAACACCGGCGTCACCGCCTGCATGCCGAGGATCTGCGCCGCCCACCCGAGGTGGGTTTCGAGGATCTGACCGACGTTCATGCGCGAAGGCACGCCCAGCGGGTTCAGACAGATGTCGACGGTGCGGCCGTCGGGCAGGAAGGGCATGTCCTCTTCGGCGACGATCACCGAGATGACACCCTTGTTGCCGTGGCGGCCGGCCATCTTGTCGCCGACGCGCAGGATCAGCTTGCGCGCCACGAACACCTTGACCATCTCGAGCACGCCGGTCGGGAGGTCGTCGCCACGCTTGGCGTTCTCGATCTCCTTCTTGCAGTCGGCCTGCACCGCATCGATGCGCGGATCGTACTCGTCGTAGATCTCGCGCGCGCGGCGGCGCTTGCTGCCGACGAAGTTCAGCGCAGTGACCGGCAGGTCCTTGTTGAGGCGCAGGATCTCGTCGTCGGCCATGTCGCGGCTGTACTCGACGACTTCGCCGGTCTCGATGTTGACGACGTTGGCGCCGGCAACCTCCCAGATGCGGTCGAACTTCTCGCGCACGATGCGCGCGCTCTCGCCTGCATAGCGATCCTCGATCGCCTTGAGGCGCATCTGCTCCTCGCGCTTGTCCTTCTCGGTCAGCGCGGTGCGGCGCTGGAAGCGCTTGACCGCGACGACGACGCCCTTGATGCCGGGCTTCATCACCATCGAGTCGTCGCGCACGTCCTCGCCAGCGCGGCCGAAGATGGCGTGCAGCAGCTTCTCTTCAGGCGACAGCTCGGACTTGTTCTTCGGCGTTACCTTGCCGACCAGGATGTCGCCCGGGCGCATCATCGTGCCGACGCGGACCATGCCGCGCTCGTCGAGATTGCGCAGCGCCTCCTCGGAACGGCCCGGGATCTCGCGGGTGAACTCTTCCTTGCCCAGCTTGGTCTCGCGGATCTCGACCTTGAACTCCTCGATGTGGATCGAGGTGAAGCGGTCCTCGGCGAGGAGGCGCTCATTGACCACGATCGCGTCTTCGAAGTTGTAGCCGTCGAAGGGCATGAACGCGACGAGGATGTTGCGGCCGAGGGCGAGTTCGCCGCCGTCCGTGCCACCACCGTCGGCGATGATCTGGCCAGCCTTGACCGTGTCGCCGAGGCGCACGATCGGGGTCTGGTTCAGGCAGGTGCGCTCGTTGAGGCCGTGGTACTTGCGGAGCGGATAGATCTTGGTCGGGCCAGCGCCCTTGACCTCGATGACGCGGGCGTCGACGCCGACGACCTCGCCATCCTCATCGGCGATGACGACCATCGACGAGGACTTGGGGATCTCGCGCTCCATGCCGGTGACGACGCGGGGCGCCTCGCTGATCAGCAGCGGGACGGCCTGGCGCATCATGTTCGCGCCCATCAGGGCGCGGTTGGCGTCGTCGTGCTCGAGGAAGGGGATGAGCGCGGCGGAGACGCCGATCATCTGCTTCGGCGAGACGTCGAGGTGGGTCACTTCCGAGGTCGCGACCTCGGTGAACTGGCCCTGCCAACGCACCTGGCAGATGTCCTGCTTGATGCGGTTCTTCTCGTCGATCTCGACGGTCGCCTGCGCGACCTTGGCGTCGGCCTCCTCGTCGGCCATCAGGTAGACGACGTCGTCGGCGACCTTGCCGTCCTTGACCGCACGGTAGGGCGTGACCAGGAAGCCGTATTCGTTCACCGCGGCGTAGATCGCCAGCGAGACGATCAGGCCGATGTTGGCACCTTCCGGCGTCTCGATCGGGCAGATGCGGCCGTAGTGCGAGGTGTGCACGTCGCGCACTTCGAAGCCTGCGCGCTTGCGGTTCAACCCGCCAGGTCCAAGGGCCGAGAGGCGGCGCTCGTGGGTCAGCTGCGAGAGCAGGTTCGACTGGTCGACGACCTGCGACAGCTCGCCGCGCTGGAAGAAGTTCTGGATCGCGCTGTCGACGGCCTGGTTGTTGAACAGGTTGCGCGGCGCGAGCTGGGCGGCGAGGTCCTCCTGCTGGAGGTCGCGCGACAGCTTCTCCTTGACCGCACGGCGCAGCTTGAGCATCGCGGCGCGCAGCTCGTCAGCGAGCAGGTCGGCGATCGGGCGGACGCGGCGGTTGCCGAGGTGGTCGATGTCGTCCAGCTCGCCGGCCATCGAGTTCGAGCGGATCAGCGACAGCAGGTACTTCAGCGTCTTGACGTAGTCCTCGGTGGTGAGGATGCGCGAGTCGCCTTCGAGACGCAGCTTGCGGTTGATGCGGAAGCGGCCGACCGAGCCGAGGTTGTAGCGGCTGTCGTTCAGGAAGCGGTCCTGGAAGAACTCGCGCACCTTCGTGTCGTCGGTCGGGTTGCCCGGACGCAGGCGGCGATAGATGCGCAGCAGGGCCTCTTCGTGGCTGGCGGCCTCGTCCTGCTTCAGGGTGTTGAGCAGGATGTCGTCGGGCTTGACCGGCTGGATGGCGCCGTTGACGTCAACGCCGGTGATGACATCGACGCTCTCGACGCCGAGGTCCTTGAAGTTGTTGTAGGCGCCCTCGTTGACCACCTCGCAGGCCTTGAGCAGGACTTCGCCGTCCTCCTTGTTGACCACGTCGGAGGCGAGGATCTTACCGATGATCTTGTCCTTGCCGCCGCGCGCGGAGATCGCGACCGTCTCGGTCTCGTAGAACTCCTTGATGATCTGCGCGGTGGTGGCGTGGTCCTTGGAGAGGGCACGCAGGAAGCACGAGGCGTAAACCTTGGCGCTCTTGTCGATCTTGACGACCAGGGCGTCCTTGGTGGTCTGCTCGACCTGGATCCACGAGCCGCGCTCGGGGATGACGCGGCAGGAGAAGTTGCGCTTGCCGCTGGTCGCGGTCTCGGCGCTGAAATCCTCGGCACCGTTGACGATGAACTCGCCGCCGCCGATGCGGATGGGGAAGTAGCCGATGTGGACGGCCTCTTCCAGGACGTTGTTCTGCAGGCCTTCGCCGGCGACGCGGATCTTCAGCTTGATGCCACGCTGGTAGGTCAACCCCAGATCACGGCACTCCTCGATGGTGTGCTGCGTGTTGGTGAAGTCGTAGCCGTGGTAGCTGACCTGGATCTTGTCGTCGAGACCCGTGATCGGGAAGAACTCGCGGAAGATCGCCTCCAGGCCCTTCTTCTGATCGCGCGCCTCGGCGGCGGCCTCAGAGTCCAGGAATTCGTCGTAGCTGCGGCTCTGCAGGTTGACGAGGCTGGGGACGGGAACGACCTCGCGGGTCTTGCCGAACTTCCGGATCTGCATGGAACCTCCGATGTCGCCTGGCTGTGCCTGCCTGGCGCGGGGGTTAGGGGGCGCGGGGGAGGGCTTAGCACAATAGGTGCCAAGCCGGGAATGACAAGAGCGCCGACCGGACGCCCCTCCACAACTCGTGTGGCCTGGACGACCGGTCGGCGTAAACCTCTAACAGACGAAGATTTACGAACCTTCGATCTTGACTTCGGCGCCAGCGTCCTTGAGCTTCTTGGCGAGGTCGTCGGCGGTCGGCTTGTCGACGCCTTCCTTGACCACCTTCGGGGCACCTTCGACGAAGGCCTTGGCATCGGCGAGTCCGAGGCCGAGGATCTCGCGGATGATCTTGATCGCGTTGATCTTGTTGGCGCCGCCAGCGGTCAGGGTGACCTTGAAGCTGGTCGGGGCTTCGGCGGCGGCCGGGGCGGCTCCACCGGCGGCGGGGGCCGCGGCGGCGGGGCCGGCGAGGGCCGCGTCGCTGACGCCGAGGGCGCTCTTGAGCTGGGAAACCAGCTCGACGAGCTCGACGACGGTCAGGGTCTTCACCTGCTCAACGATGGTATTGATCTTGTCGCTCATGGGACATTCCTTGTTGCCGCCTGTCGGCGGCGGATGAATCCGGCCGATGGCCGGGGGTTGGGTTTACTTGGCTTCTTCCGACTTGACCTTGAGCACGCGCACAAGTTCGGTCGGCTTGACGTTGGCGATGCGGACGAGCTGGACGAGCGGGCTGGTGAGCACGCGGACCAGCATGACGTTGGCCTGCTCGCGGGTCGGCAGGTCGGCGAGGGACTTCGCCGCCTTGGCATCAAGGGCCTTGCCCTCCATGACGCCGCCCTTGAGCTTGATCTTCTCTTCCTTGGCCAGCTCGTTGATGACCTTCGCCGCTGCGGCGATGTCCTCGCCGGTGCAGACCATGCCGACCGACCCGGAGGGCGGGGCGACCTTGGCCAGCTCGGCGGGCAGCACGCGGTAGATCACCGCCGCCTTGGCGACCTTGAGCTTGGCGCCTGAGACGCGCAGCTTGGTGCGGAAGGTGATGGCGTCCTCGGCGTTCAGCTTCGAGGCGTCGATGAGGATGATGGCCTGCGCACCCTTGGCGACCTGGGTCACCTCGGCGAGCATCAGTTCGTTGATCAGGCTAGGCATGGCTCAGGCCTCCTTCTTCTCGACGAAGGCGACGCGCACACCCGGGCCCATGGTCGAAGCCAGGGTCACGCCCTTGATGAACGCGCCCTTGACCGTCGAGGGCCGGCTGTCGGCGACGTAGGTGAGGAAGGCGGAAATGTTTTCGACCAGCTTGGGCTCGTCGAACTGGGCGGTGCCCACGCGGACGTGGACGTTGCCGGCCGCATCCGAGCGGAACTCGATCTTGCCGCCCTTGAACTCCTTGACCGCGCCGGCGATGTCGTCGGCGACGGTGCCGGACTTCGGCGAGGGCATCAGACCGCGCGGTCCAAGCACCTTGCCGAGCTTACCGACGTGGCGCATCATCTTCGGGGTCGAGATGGCGACGTCGAAGTCCATGAAGCCGGCTTCGACTTCCTTGACCAGGTCTTCGCCACCGGCCTTGACCGCACCCGCCGCGAGGGCGGTGGTGATCTTGTCGGAATCATCGACGAAGGCGATCACGCGCACGCTGCGTCCGGTGCCGTTGGGCAGCGAGAACGAGCCGCGGAACTGCTGGTCCGCCTTCTTGGTGTCGAGATTCAGGCAGACGGCCAGGTCGATCGACTCGGTGAACTTGGCCTTGGCCATGCTCTTCACCAGGGCGACGGCCGCAGGCACGTCCTTGGGGGTCTTCAGGCCGCCGGCCTTTTCGGCCGATGCGACCAGCGCATTATAGCGCTTGCTGCGTGTCTTCATGCTTCCTCCGTGGTGCTGGCGGCGGCCGGGATGGCCACCTCCCACGTTATGGGTGATGGTGAACTAGCCGCGTCAGCCGACGACTTTGACGCCCATCGAACGGGCGGTGCCGGCGACGCTCTTCATCGCGGCTTCGAGCGAGGCTGCGGTCATCTCCGGGCCCTTCTTCTTGGCGATCTCGGTGACCTGGGCCTTGGTGATCTGGCCGGCATTGGCGGTCGGGTTGGGCGTGCCCGAACCCTTCTCGATGCCAGCGGCCTTGCGGATCTGCGCCGAGACGGGCGGCTGCTTCAGGATGAAGCTGAAGGTCTTGTCCTTGTAGACCGTGATCACCACCGGGATGATCTCGCCCTTCAGCTTGGCGGTCGCGTCGTTGAACTGCTTGACGAACGCAGCGATGTTGACGCCCTTGGCGCCGAGGGCCGGGCCGACCGGGGGCGCCGGGGTCGCGGACGCGCCGGGGATCACCAGGTTGATCGTTCCGACGATTTCTTTCTTAGCCATGGTCAGTCGCTCGTACCCGGCCACAGGGGCCGGTCAGTTGGAAGGGGCGGAGAGAGTAGAAGAGGTTTCGCGAAGCGCAAGGGGGCGGTTGGACTGCGGCGGTCAGACCGCCGGCTCGACCTGCCACACTTCCAGCCACACAGGGGTCTGGCGGCCGAAGACGGTGATCATCACGCGGACCTCGCCCTTGGCGGCGTTGATCTCGGCGACCACGCCCTCCATGCCGGCGAAGGTGCCCTCCTTGACCTTGACCCGATCCTCCAGCTTGAAGGGGATCTGGATCAGCTCTTTACGCTGCTCGTCCGGGGTCGCGGCGGTGGCGATGCGCACGATGCGCTCGGCCTCGTCCTTGGTCAGCGGGTCGGGATTGCGCGGGTCGGCGCCGAGGAAACCGGTGATACCATCGACGTCGCGGACGATGTCGATGAGATCCTGGTCGAGCTCCATCTCGATGTAGATGTAGCCGGGGTACAGCTTGCGCTCGGTCGAGACCTTCTTGCCGCGCTTCACCTCGGTGATGCGTTCGGCCGGGATCAGCATCTGGCTGACCAGGTGATCCTTCTTGTGGGCGCGCAGCTGGATGGAGACCTGCTCGCGGCAGCCGTTCTCGCGTCCGGAAACGGCCTTGATGACGTACCAACGCATGTCCGTGCTCACTTCTGGATGTAGTTGAGGCCGCTGATCAGGGCCAGGTCGGAAAGCCAAACCAGGCCGGCGATGATGGTGATCGCAACCCCGACCACCAGGGTGCTGCGCCACAGCTCGCCGCCCTTGGGCCAGGTCACCTTGGTCATCTCGTCCTGCACCTCGATGAGGAACTGGACGGCCTTCTGATGCGGCCCGGCGGCGATCAGCCCGGTCAGCAGGCTGGCCAGGGCCAGCACCCCGTAGGTGATGCCGAGGATGAGCTGTCGGGTCGCGCCGGAACCAGCTGCGTCGCCGCCATAGGTGGCGAACGCGGCATAGGCGCCATTGTAGCCCATATCGGCCGCGATCAGCGCACCGAGGACCATGACGCAGATGCGGACGATGCGGCCTTGCGGCCATTGATAGAACATGTCAGTCGGATCCGCTGTGATGTGGCACGGGGGGAGGGATTTGAACCCCCGACCGGCGGATTTGGAATCCGCTGCTCTACCAGCTGAGCTACCCCCGTATGGAGAAGCTTTGAGCTTAGAGCTTAGAGCTTAGAGCCCGCAGGGGGACTCAAGCTCAAAGCTCAAAGCTCAAAACTTAAAGCTACTTGCGCTTCTTCTCTTTGTGCAGCGTGTGCTTGCGCACGCGCGGATTGAACTTCATCAACTCCAGCTTGGTCGCGGTCTTGGACCGGCTGGTGTAGTAGTTGATGTCGCCGGTCTCGCTGCAGACCAGCATCACGTGCTCGCGCTTGTCCTTGGCCATATCCCTATTCCTTCAAGGCGCGCCCGCCGGCCCTTGCGGACCGGCGGGCGCAGGTTCTGCGATCCCGCTGTTTAGGCGAGGATCTTGGTGACGACGCCGGAGCCGACCGTGTGGCCGCCCTCGCGGATGGCGAAGCGCAGCTTCTCTTCCATCGCGACCTTGACGATCAGCTCGACCGTCATCTTGACGTTGTCGCCAGGCATGACGACTTCGCGGTCCTTGGGCAGCTCGACGGTGCCGGTGACGTCGGTGGTGCGGAAGTAGAACTGCGGGCGGTAGCCGGTCTGGAACGGGGTCTTGCGACCACCTTCCTCGGCCTTCAGGATGTACACCTCGCACTCGAACTTCTTGTGCGTGCTGACCGTCTTCGGCTTGGCGATGACCATGCCGCGTTCGATCTGCGACTTCTCGACGCCGCGCAGCAGGACGCCGCAGTTGTCGCCGGCGACGGTCTCTTCCATCTCCTTGCGGAACATCTCGATGCCGGTGGCGACCGAGGCGATCGGGTCGTCGCGCAGGCCGACGATCTCGACGGGTTCCTGGATCTTCAGGCGGCCGCGCTCGACACGACCGGTGGCGACGGTGCCGCGGCCGGAGATCGAGAACACGTCTTCGACCGACATCAGGAAGGGCTTGTCAGCTTCGCGGACAGGCTCGGGGATGAAGGTGTCGAGGGCGGCGAGCAGGTCCATGAAGGGCTTGCAGGCCGGGTCATCCTTCGAGGTGGCGTCCTTGCCGAGGTCGGCACGGCCACGGATGATCGGGGTGGTGTCGCCGGGGAAGCCGTACTTCTTGAGCAGGTCGCGGATCTCCTCCTCGACCAGCGAGAGCAGGTCCGGATCATCGACCAGGTCGACCTTGTTCAGGAAGACGACGATGTGGCCCACGCCGACCTGACGGGCGAGCAGGACGTGCTCCTTGGTCTGGGGCATCGGGCCGTCGCCGGCCGACACGACCAGGATGGCGCCGTCCATCTGCGCCGCACCGGTGATCATGTTCTTGATGAAGTCGGCGTGTCCGGGGCAGTCCACGTGCGCGTAGTGGCGGTTGGCGCTGCCGTACTCGACGTGCGAGGCCGCGATGGTCACGGTCTTGTTGGCGTCGCGGACGGTGCCGCCCTTGGTGATCTCGGCGTAGCTCTTCTTCTCGGCCATGCCGTTGAGCGCGCTCACGTTGACCAGCGCGGCGGTCGTGGTCGACTTGCCGTGGTCGATGTGGCCGATGGTGCCGACGTTGACGTGCGGCTTGTTGCGGACGAACTTTTCCTTGGCCATGACAGGCTCTCCGGGTGGGCGCGTGGTTGGGCGCCTGTGTGTGGTTGAAACGGGCTAGATGGTGCTGCCTTTGGGACTTGAACCCAAGACCTCTTCCTTACCAAGGAAGTGCTCTACCACTGAGCTAAGGCAGCATACTGGCCTGATGGCGATCACGATCCGCTGGCATGGAGCGGGTGGAGGGAATCGAACCCTCGTCATCAGCTTGGAAGGCTGCGGCTCTACCATTGAGCTACACCCGCGGTACTGGGTGATGCTGGACGGTGTGGTGGGCAGAGAAGGATTCGAACCTTCGAAGGCGTAAGCCAACAGATTTACAGTCTGCCCCGTTTGGCCACTTCGGTATCTGCCCAGGCTTCCGTCCGGGGATCGTGATCATCATCGTGATTGGCAAAGAGCGGCAGCTACGAAACGACAGGCGCTTGGTGCCACCTGCCGGGCTCGAACCGGCGACCTACGGTTTACAAAACCGTTGCTCTACCAGCTGAGCTAAGGTGGCGGCACGCCGCCCCCTCCCCCTTTTTGGGAGGGACGCGGAAGCTAGAGGCGTCGGCGGGGGTGTCAAGGATGACCGTTGAGGTGGCATGGGCGTCCCGCCCATGCGGGTCAGCCTCGTCGATCACGGGCGGGACGCCCGTGCCACTCGCGACATGTAGTGCTCTTGGCCCTACAACCCGAGCGCCGAGCGCAACTGGTCCCGCAAGATCCACGCGCACGCGATGAACGCGAGCAGGCCGGCGATCAGCATGATCCAGGTGGACAACGACCAGCGTGGATCGGCCTCGGGCTCGCCCAGGCCGGCGATGGTGCTCAGGCGGCGCTCCAGCGAGAGCAGGCTGGGATAGCGGTCGCGCGCGTTCTTGGCCATGCAGCGCTCGACCACCTCGCGCAAGGCGGGATCCATGCCGCGCACCACCGGCACCGGCTCGTTGCAGTGCTTGGCCATCAGGTCGTAGGCGTTGTCGGCATCGAAGGGCGGCTTGCCGACCAGCAGCTCGAAGAAGATGATGCCCAGGGCGTAGATGTCGGCGTGTACCGAGACATCACGGGTGTTGCGGCACTGTTCGGGGCTCATGTAGAGCGGCGTGCCCATCACCTGGCCGGTCTTGGTGATCTTGGTCATCGACGGGTCCCACGCCTTGGCCAGACCGAAGTCGGCCACCTTGACGCAGGCGCCCTTGCGGAGCCGGGGCGGGTCAGGAGCAGGTTCTCCGGTTTGATGTCGCGATGCACCGCCTTGGACGAACGCAGGCCACGCAGCGCCATGACCAGGATCCAGGCCGCCTCCTTGGTCGGCATCTTGCCGCGCTCATCCATCACATCGCGCAGATTGCCACCGCTCATGAACTCGAGGGTGAGGAAGGGCACGCCCTCGTGGCGTCCGCTCTCGATCAGCTTGACGACATGCGGGCTGCGCGACTGCTCCAGCACCTTCCGCTCGCGTTTGAAGCGGTTCTCGTCACTGAGATTCTCGAGGATCTTGACCGCCGCCTCCTCGTCGGGGCGCTTGAGGTTGCGGCAGTGGTACACCGAGCCGCAGCCGCCTTCGCCGAGCTTCTTGACGACGCACCAGCGACCGATGACGTCGTTGGGCTTGAGCTTGAGGCGTGCGATGCGGGCCACGGGGCAGAGCATAGGGGAGCCCGGCGCGGCGCCACTGTCCGCCCCGGGCTTGGCCGGGCGGGTGGGACACCCACCATGCCGGCATGTCCGTCGCCGCCATCCAGGCCTGGCTCGACCAGGCGCCCAATGCTGAACGCACCGGCGATTTCCGCGCCATCCGCCCAGAGCGCATGCGCGCTTTCCTCGCCCGTCTGCCCGCCCCCCCGCACCCCTGCACGGTGGCCGGGACCAAGGGCAAGGGCAGCACCGTGCGGCTCATCGAGGCCGCTCTGCTCGGCAACGGCCACCGCACCGTCGCCTTCACCAGCCCGCATCTGGTCAGCGTGCTGGAGCGTTGGCGCATCGACGGGCGGCCCGCGCCGGCGGATGCCATCCTGCCGCTGTGCCGGCAGGTCGAAGCGATCGAGCTGGCCTGCGGCCTGCGCCTGAGCTGGTTCGAGCGCACCTTCGCCGTCGCCTGCCTGCTGGCGCAGGCCCGCAGTGGTGCGTTCATCTGCGAGGTCGGACTGGGCGGACGCCTGGACGCGGCCAACGCCCTTGATGCTGCGGTCGCGGTGCTGACCCATGTCTCGCATGACCACCGCGATGTGCTCGGTCCGACCTGCTGGCACATCGCCGGCGAGAAGCTGGCCATCGCGCGACCCGGCCGTCCGCTGGTCATCGCCCCGCAGGAAGCAGCGACCTCCTTGATGGTCTGGCACCGGCTGCCGAACGCCGAGGTGCATTGGGCAGTGCGTCCGGCACAAGCGTTCGCACTCGCCCTGCCAGGCGAGCACCAGCAGGACAACGCCGCCACCGCCCTGCTCGCCGCCACCCTCTACCGGCCCGGCCTCGATCCGCTACGCGCGCGCAGCGCGATGGCCGACGCCGCCCTGGCGGGACGCTGCCAACTGATCGAACAGGCCGGCCGGCGCGTCCTGGTCGATGGTGCGCACAACGGCCCGTCGCTGGCCGCGACCCTGGCGGTCGCGGCCCAACGCCTGCGTCCAGGGTGGGCGCTGATCCTCGGCGCCGCGCAGGACAAGGAGATCGACGCCATGCTGGCGGTACTGCCCGCCGGCCTACGCGTGCTGCGTTGCGCCTATGACAGCCCGCGCGCGCGCCGGAAGGCCGACTGGCCTGCGACAGCGCACGCCTGGGAGTGGTGCGACCGGGTTGGGGAAGCCATCGCCGCCTGCTCTGGCGACCTGTGCATCAGCGGCAGCCTGTACCTCGCTGGCGAGGCACTGCACGATCTCGGTGCAGCTGATCTGCTGCCAGGCTGAGTCATCTGCTGCACTTTCGCATCATAGATGCGTTTATGCAGCACTACGAGAGGCCTCCTATCGGCCGTCTGCTACATAAACGCAGCATAAGAAGCATGGCACGCTTGACGCAATGGCTCGGCCGAACCCCGATCCGGAGCCATCCCCCATGAAGACGCTGATCAAGGTCGACCTCAAGAAGAAGCCCGAGCAGCAGGATGTCCTGCACAACCGCTGGCACCCCGACATCCCGATGATCGCCACGGTCAAGCCCGGTGACGAGTTCCGCGTCGAGTGCGTGGACTGGACCGGCGGCCAGATCAAGGACGACGACTCGGCCACCGACATCAAGGTCGTCGATCTCTCGAAGGTCCACTACCTCACCGGCCCGATCGCGGTCGAGGGCGCTGAACCGGGCGATCTGCTGCAGGTCGACATCCTGGACGTCGGCGTGCTGCCCGACTTCCAGTGGGGCTTCACCGGCCTGTTCGCCAAGGAGAACGGCGGCGGCTTCCTCACCGAGCACTATCCCGAAGCGCGCAAGGCGTGCTGGAACTTCTCCGGCATCTACGCCAATTCGCGCCACATCCCCGGCGTCGAGTTCGCCGGCATCATGCATCCCGGCCTGATCGGCTGCCTGCCCGACCACAAAATGCTGGCCGAGTGGAACAAGCGCGAAAAGGCGCTGTTCGACACCGATCCGGGCCGCGTCCCGCCCCTCGCCGCCCTGCCCTATCCCGAGACCGCGCACATGGGCCGGATGAAGGGCAGCGCCGCCAAGCAGGCCGCCGCCGAGGCCGCCCGCACCGTCCCGCCGCGCGAACACGGCGGCAACTGCGACATCAAGAACCTGACCAAGGGTTCGTGCGTCTACTTCCCGGTCTACGTGAAGGGCGGCGGCCTGTCGATGGGCGACATCCACTTCTCGCAGGGTGACGGCGAGATCACCTTCTGCGGCGCCATCGAGATGGCTGGCTACCTTGATCTGCGCGTCAGCATCATCAAGAACGGCGTCAAGAAGTACGGCATCAAGAACCCGATCTTCAAGACCAGCAGCCTGCAGCCGACCTATACCAACTTCCTGATGTTCGAAGGCATCTCGGTCGACGAGAAGGGCAAGCAGCACTACCTCGACGTGCATGTCGCCTACCGTCAGGCCTGCCTCAACGCGATCAGCTACCTGAAGAAGTTCGGCTACACCGGGGCGCAGGCCTACGCCATCCTCGGCTGCGCGCCGGTCGAGGGCCGCATCAGCGGTATCGTCGACATCCCCAACGCCTGCGCGACCCTCGCCATCCCGACCGAGATCTTCAAGTTCGACGTGATGCCGAACGCCAGCGGTCCGAAGGTGATGGTGCCCAAGGGCACCGACCTGGCCGTCGTCAAGTAACCCATCCACCATCCACGCACTGAACCCGCCCGGCGCACGCCGGGCGGCCCGGAGCCCTCATGCCCATCTACGAATTCGAGTGCCAGGACCACGGACGCTTCGACGAGTTGCGCGGCTTCGCTGACAGCAGCCACCCTGCTGCCTGCCCGGCCTGCGGGACGATGTGCGAGCGCGCGGTGTCGCTGCCGCGCGCCCCGATCATGGACCGCGCCATCGTGCAGGCGCACGATCGCAACGAGAAGAGCCGGCACGAGCCCGGCGTGCACAAGGGCAGCCTGAAAGAGCACGCCCTGTTCAAGGGCAAGGCGCGGCGCGGCCACGTCTGCTCGTCGTCGTGCAACCACGGCAAGGCCGCCCAGGAACGCAAATCGCAGAGCCTGACCACCTACAACGGGCCGCGGCCCTGGGTGATCGAGCACACCCAGGGAACGACGGTGGGGTGAGGCCTCGCCCGGATTCGCCTTGTTGAACGCAAGGCTGAAGGCGGAAGGCGGAAGGCGGAAGAATCGATGGATCGCGCGAACGGGCGGCTGCTGACCGCCCACATCGACTCGATGCACGTCTGCTCTAGTTCCGGCAACTCTTCCGACTTCCGCCTTCCGACTTCAGCCTTTGCAAGCCGCTGCTGTTGAACCAACCCGATAACCATCCCAACCCGTCTCACCAGGAGTCCCTTATGTCCATCACCACCACCTCCACCCCGCGCACGGGCATGCTGTCCCGAGTCCTGCGCAGCATCGCGGCCACCTGCGCCGTCATCGGCTCGGCCGCCGCCATGGAAGATGGCTGGGCCAATCCGGTTCTCGACAAGTTCCCGACCGCGACCGTGAACACCACCGGCCTCGCCACCGGCGACCACTGGGTCACGGTCGGCCAGCTGCACTCGGTCACCGGCACCATGGCCATCTCCGAGACCGGCTCGGTCGAGGCCGAGCGCCTGGCGATCAAGCAGATCAACGACATGGGCGGCGTGCTCGGCCGCAAGATCAAGATCGTCCAGGAGGACGGCGCATCCGACTGGCCGACCTTCGCCGAGAAGGCCAAGAAGCTGCTGATCAAGGACAAGGTCGGCACCGTCTTCGGCTGCTGGACCTCGGCCTCGCGCAAGGCCGTGCTCCCGATCTTCGAGAAGGAGAACGGGATGCTCTACTACCCGACCTTCTATGAAGGCCTGGAAGCCTCGAAGAACGTGATCTACACCGGCCAGGAAGCCACCCAGCAGATCCTCTGGGGTCTCGACTGGGCGCACAAGGAAAAGGGCGCCAAGACCTTCTTCCTGATCGGCTCCGACTACATCTGGCCACGCACCTCGAACAAGATCGCGCGCATCCACATCGAGAAGAAGCTGCAGGGCTGCAAGGTCGTTGGCGAGGAGTACTACCCCCTCGGCCACACCAACTTCAACTCGCTGATCAACAAGGTGAAGCTGGCCAAGCCCGACGTGATCTACTCGGTCGTGGTCGGCGGCTCGAACGTCGCCTGGTACAAGCAGCTGAAGGCAGCCGGCATCACCGGCGCGTCGCTGGAGAAGGACAAGCGCCTGCTCCTGACCATCTCGACCACCGAGGACGAGGTGCGCGGCATCGGCGGTGAAAACGTCGAAGGCTTCTTCGCCTGCATGAAGTACTTCCAGAGCCTGCCGAACGAGAACAACATCAAGTTCGTCGCGGCCTTCAACGAGATGTACAAGGACAAGTACAGCGGCAAGGCGTCGATCGGCGACGTGACCCAGGCCGCCTACCTTGGACCGTGGTTGTGGAAGGCGACGGTCGAGAAGGCCGGCAGCTTCGACATCAGCAAGATCAGCGCCGCCTCGGGCGGGATCGAATACAAGGAAGCGCCGGAAGGCTACGTCCGGATCCACGACAAGAACAACCACCTGTGGTCGAAGGCCCGTCTGGGCAAGATGCGCCTCGATGGCCAGTTCGATGTGATCGCTGAATCGCCGGAACTGATCGAGCCGAATCCGTACCCCGAGGGCTATAAGTGAGCTTGGGGGCGTAGCCCCCAAGGCCCCCCTCGCGGGGGGCCTGCCCCCCGGGCTTTGTCGCGGTTCGGTTTCGTCGCTTCGCTCCGAAACCGTGGACGGATGGGCTGCGCCCATTGTATCCGTCCACCACCGCTCGGCGCCCGGTCCTCGCTGACGCTGCGGCCAGGGCTGTGCCCTGGACCCCAGACCGCAAAAAATGTGTGAATTGAAAGTCCGGCGGCGGCCTATGCGCCGCCGGGCCACCCTCACCAGGAGATATCATGACTGCTAAGATTACCCTGATCCTCCTGCTTGCCGGGCTCGGCTATAGCTGGGAAGAGATCAAGGGCATCGCCATCATGCAGGGCTTCGCCGGCCTGAATCTGTTCGCAATCTTCCTGCTCATGGCCCTCGGCCTGTCGGTGATCTTCGGCCAGATGAAGGTCATCAACATGGCGCATGGTGAGTTCATGACCATGGGCGCCTACACCACCGTGCTGCTGTCCTGGCTGTGCGAGACGCATGCTCCCGGCCTGCTGACCTGGTATTTCCCCGTCGCCATGGTCGCGGCCTTTTTCGTCGCCGGCGCTGTCGGCTTTCTCACCGAGTGGGCGATCATCCGCCACCTCTACAAACGACCTCTCGATACCCTACTCGCCACCTGGGGCCTAAGCATGATCTTCCAGGAGGCCTTCCGCCAGATCGCCGGGGCGCGCGAGACCAGCGCCACGATGCCGGAATGGCTGATGGGGTCCTTCCAACCCTTCGAAGGCGTGGACATCCCGATCAACGGCGTGTTCCTGCTCTCGGCCTGCCTCGTCCTGACCGGCCTGGTGGTCGCCAACCTCTACTACACCCGCACCGGGTTGCGCGTGCGCGCCACGGTGCTGAACCGCGACATGGCCGGGGCGGTGGGCATTAATACGACGATGACCGACCGCATGACCTTCGCACTCGGCTGCGGCATCGCCGGTGTGGCCGGCTGCGCCTTCACCACGGTCGGCTCGATCAGCCCCTCGGCTGGTGGCCTCTACATCGTCGATACCTTCATGGTCGTCGTGTTCGGCGGCGCCGGCTCGATCGTCGGCACCATCCTCGCCGCCTTCGGTATCGCCCAGGCGCAGTCGGTGCTGGAGTTCTTCCTCTCCGGCGTGCTCGCCAAGGTATTCGTGCTCGGGGCCGTGGTGGTCATCCTGATGATCCGGCCGCAAGGCCTGATCGCGTCGAAGATCCGCAAGTAACCCACGAGGTCCATCCGTGAACTCCTTCTACCGATCCTTCCTCGGCGGGCGCAGCGGTACCGTGGGGCTGGTCGTCCTCAGCCTCCTGCTGCTGGTCGTCTTGCCGCTCTCGATCGACGCCTTCCGCCTCAACATGATGGGCAAGTATCTCAGCCTGGCCTTCGTCGCCATCGCGCTGGTGATGTGCTGGGGCTACGGCGGCATCATGTCGCTCGGCCAGGGCCTGTTCTGGGGCCTGGGCGGCTACTGCATGGCAGCCTTCCTCAAGCTGGAGGCGGCGGCCAACATCGCCAAGGAAGCTGGCACCGACCAGATCCAGGCCCTGACCACGGTCGGCATTCCCGACTTCATGGACTGGAACCAGATCACCGAGCTGCCGTGGTTCTGGTATCCCTTCAAGAGCTTCCCGCTGACCCTGGCGCTGATGATCGTGATACCCACGGTGATCGCCTACATCGTCGGCGTGGCGATGTTCAAACGCCGCGTCGGCGGCGTGTACTTCGCGATCATCACCCAGGCGCTGTGCTGGGCGATGGAGATCCTCTTCGTCACTCGCCAAGGCTGGACCGGCGGCATCAACGGCATCACCGACCTGCGCACCCTGCTCGGCTGGGACATCCGCACGCCCGATGCGCAGATGACGATCTACTTCCTGACCTGCATCGGCATCATCGGCTGCATCCTCTTCGGCCGCTGGCTGCTCAACACCAAGTTCGGCCGCCTGCTGCTGGCGGTGCGCGACATGGAGGACCGGGTACGCTTCTCGGGCTACGATGTGGCGAACATCAAGACCATGGTGTTCTGCATCGCCGCAGCGATGTCCTCGATCGGCGGAGCCTTCTTCGTACTCAACGTCGGCTTCATGTCGCCCAAGCTGGTGACCATCGAACCGTCGATCTACATGGTGATCTTCTGCGCGGTGGGCGGACGCATGTCGCTGATCGGCGCGGTCTATGGCACGCTGATCGTCAGCTTCGGGCGCACCTTCTTCTCCGAGGAGTTCCCGGCCCTGTGGTACTTCCTCATGGGCTCGGTGTTCATCCTCGTGACCATGGTCTTCCCCGAAGGCCTGGCCGGCGCGGTCAACCGCTTCGGGCCGCCGCTGTGGAACAAGATCGCCCGTCTGTGGAGGAAGAAGCCGCCCGCCGCTCCCGCTGAGGAGGTGAAGCCGTGATCCGACATGGTTGCCCCTCGTTCGACGTTCGGTGTTCGACGTTCGGTGTTCCGCAAAGACCATCCCTAAATCAGGGGTGGCCGTGCCGCCCAGAGGGTGAAATCCACGGTTCTTGGAACCACACTGTCGCCAACGCCGAACGCCGAACGCCGAACGCCGAACGGAGTATTCAAGGATGATCTACCCCCACTTCGCCCTCGAACTCGAGGAACTGACGGTCAGCTTCGATGGTTTCAAGGCAGTCAATGGCGTGACCCTGTATGTCGCCAAAGACGAACTGCGCGTCATCATCGGACCCAACGGGGCCGGCAAGACCACGCTGCTCGACCTGATCTGCGGCCGTACCAAGCCGACCGACGGCAAGATCACCTTCATGGACAAGGTGCTGACCCGCCTGCCCGAACAGGAGATCGTGCGCGCCGGGGTGGTGCGCAAGTTCCAGACCCCCTCGATCTACCCGAAGATCTCGGTGTTCGAGAACCTTGAACTCAGCCATCCCAAGGGCCGCACCGCGATCGGTGCGATCTTCTTCCGCCGCACGCCTGATGTCGTCGAGCGCATCCACATGGTCGCCGAGCAGATCTTCCTCAAGGACCTGCTCAACAAGGAGGCCGAACAGCTGTCGCACGGCCAGAAGCAGTGGCTGGAGATCGGCATGCTGCTGATGGCCGATCCGCAACTGCTGCTGCTCGACGAGCCGGTGGCAGGCATGAGCGTGCGCGAACGCGAGCAGACCGCCGAGCTATTGCGCAGCATCTGCAAGGGCCGCTCGGCCGTGGTCATCGAGCACGACATGAAGTTCGTCCGCCGCATCGCCGACAAGGTGACGGTGATGCACCAGGGCAAGGTGCTGGCCGAAGGGCACATGGATGACATCGAGAAGGATCCGCGAGTCGTCGAGGTGTACCTTGGGCACTGAGTATCGTTCGGCGTTCGGTGTTCGGCGTTCGGCGTTCCGAATCGACCTGATACCTGACACGGGCCTCGAAGCACCCCCTGCGGGACGTCGCACGTCGAACGCCGAACGCCGAACCCTTGCTGAAAGGACCTGACATGCTATCGGTCAAGAACCTCTGCGTCTCGTACGGCGAAAGCGTCGTCATCCGCGACCTCTCCTTCGAGGTGAAGAAGAACGAGACGGTGGCTATCATGGGCCGCAACGGCATGGGCAAGACCACGCTGATGAAGAGCCTGATCGGCGTGCACAAGACGCGCGGCGGCTCGATCATGCTTGACGGCAAGGAACTGGCCGGGACCGAAAGCTACCGCCGGGTGAAGGCCGGTCTGGGCTTCGTGCCACAGGGTCGCCAGATCTTCAGCGCCCTGTCGGTCGAGGACAACATCCGCACCGGACTCGAGACCGCCAAGGTCAAGAAGATCGAGGAGTGGGTCTACACCACCTTCCCGATCCTGAAGGAGTTCCGCCACCGCAAGGGCGGCAACCTCTCCGGAGGCCAGCAGCAGCAGCTGGCCATCGCCCGCGCCCTGGTCAGCGGCCCCAAGGTGCTGCTGCTCGACGAGCCGACCGAAGGCATCCAGCCCTCGATCATAAAGGACATCGCGCGCACCCTCAACGATCTGAAACAAATGCGCGACCTCACCATCGTCGTGTCCGAGCAGGTCCTGAGCTTCACCCTGGCGATCGCCGACCGCATCCTGGTGATCGAGGCCGGTGCCATCGTGCGCGAAGACGCGCGCGCCTCGGTCGATGAGGCGACGATCTCGAAGTACCTGTCAGTTTAAATGCCGAATGCTGGAATGGCTCGAAATCGGACATTCCAGCATTCCAACATTCCAGCATTTGGCACTACGCTGATACCTGGTAGGTCAGATCATTGCAGTCAATGATGCTGTGCAGCAGTTGCGCCGGGAAGGCCTGGGCCTGGCGTTCCAGCCGGCGCTTGATGTCCGCGAGATCGTTCGACTGCAGCCCCTTGTGGACCGCCTTTTCGAGGATCTTCATGTGGTGGAAGCCCATGCTCCAGTTGGGAAAGATGCGATCGACCTGCGCGGTGCGGTCGTAGAGCACCAGGATACCCTCGTGTTGCTTGTCGGCGTGGATGCGAGCCAGCACCTCGGTGACATGTTCGGGTTTGCCTTCGAGGCACGAGATGAAACGGCCGTGATCGTAGAGCAGCAGACCGGTGATCATCTTGGCCGCGTTGTGCGCGACCGAGCGATCCATGATATGAATCAGGTCCTCGTAGGTCGGTGGCCGGGAAGCATGACTGACGAAGATATGTTGGCGTATCACGGGCACCCCCTGACGTGTCAGGCTAACCCGCCCAGTGCTGAACTCCAGCGCTTCCTAGGCCCTTAAGCAACGTCCCCGACCGGCCGCGCCGCCACCACACCGGTGCCACGCCGCACCTCCAGGCCGTAGTGCTCCAGCTTGCGGTCGAGGGTCACGCGGTTGATGCCGAGCAGGCGCGCCGCACGCAGCTTGACCCCGCCTTCGTGGTTGACCGCCCAGGCCAGCGCATGGCGTTCGACCGCCTCGACGAGGCGGCCGATGTCGCCACCCGAGGTGTCCGCCCACAGCGACACGGCCTCGCGCAGCGCCTGCTCCGGGTCTGCCGGGGGCAGCGCTGCCTGAAACGGCTCAGGCGGGTTATGATCTGCGGCATAACTGCGGATCGGCACCGGCACCAGGTCCTCGGGGAAGGTCGTACCGGGGGCCAGCACCACGGCCTTCTGCACGCAATTCTCGAGTTCGCGAATGTTGCCGGGCCAGGGATAGGCGCACAGCATCTCCAAGACGTTCCGCGGTACGACCTCGACGCGCTTGTAGTTCTGCCGGTTGTACTTCTCGAGGAAGTGCGAGACGAGGATCGGGATGTCCTCGGGGCGCCGGCGTAGCGGCGGTACCGACAGGTTCACAACATTGAGACGGTAGTAGAGATCCTCGCGAAAACGGCCAGTCTCCACCGCCTTGGCCAGGTCGCGATGGGTCGCGGCGATGATCCGCACATCGACCGGGATCGGCTGGTGGTCGCCGACCCGGGTGATGCAGCGTTCCTGCAGCACGCGCAGCAGCCGGACCTGCGTCTCCGGACCCATCTCACCGATCTCGTCGAGGAACAGCGTCCCGCCGTCGGCGACCTCGAACAGCCCCTTGCGCACCTGGTCGGCGCCGGTGAAGGCGCCCTTGGCGTGGCCGAACAGTTCGCTCTCCAGCAGGCTGGGCGTCAGGGCGGCGACGTTCACCGAGACCATCGGCTGACCCGAACGGTGGCTGTGCGTGTGCACCAGTCGGGCGAGCAGTTCCTTGCCCGTGCCGGTCTCGCCCTGGATCAGTACGGTCGCGGTCGAGGACGCCGCCCGCACCGCCGAACTGATCAGCGCCTGCATCACCCCACTGACGGTGCGGATCTCGTGTTCGCGCACCTGCGGCGTCAGCGAGCCGCGCAGCGCCTGGTTCTCCTCGGCGAGTTCGCTGACCTCCAACTGCATGCGCAGGCGGTCCATGCACCAGCGCGCCAAGGCATCAACCAGGAAGGCGGCATGGCCGCCATCATCGGTGAACGAGACCATGACCGTCGCCACCGGCACATTGCCGTCGCGGATCTGCCTGGCCATCACCGGCATCATTGCGCCGACCAGCGGAGCGGTGGCCGGCCCGGCAGCAGCGGCGAGTTCGTCCGCGTCGGTGATCGACTGGCCAACCATCGAGGTGCCCGAAGGAACGAGGTGCCCCTGGCGGGCGTGAAACCAGATGCCGGTGACCGTCCCCCAGCGCGCCGCCTCCAACCACAAGCGATCAAGGACCTGACGCGGCCCAACCGCCGGATCGAGCAGGCGCAGCACGATGCCGATGCGTTCAGGCCAGGCGTTGGAGTCCACGCCAAGGCCTAGCGCATCCTGGACCAAGCGACGGAGGGGTGGATCGGATGGATATGCTGTCTGACGCTACTGTTCTTCCGCTATGACTGCTGCGCAAACGGTCAGTGTGCTTCATCTGCGAGCAGTCCGAAGAGCGCGATTTCGCTCCTCAGGGCCGACAACGCATCGGCCAGCAGCAGGCCCTCGTTCTCGGCGTGCGCTCCGCACTGCGGGTCTTCGACCCCCAGCAGCAGGGCTGGCACGCCACCGAGCAGCGCCGTCATCTCGCCAACGAAGGGGATCGAGGCGCCACAGCCGATCGCCACCGGAGCGGTGCCGAAACCGCGCGTCAGGGCGGCGCGGGCGGCACTGAAGACCGGATGGGTGGTGTCGGTGCCCCAGGCCGGCCCCGGCTCGCGCTCGCTGATCGTCAGGCGGAAGCCAGCCGGGGCGTGGGCGCGCAGATGGTCGGTCAGCGCCCGCATCAGCGTCACCGGATCCTGGTCGGGTACGATGCGCAGGCCGATGCGGGCCCACGCCGTATCCATCACCACGTTGCCGGTGCGACCGCGCTCGCCGGCCTGGATGGCGTTGATCGCCAGGGCCGGTTCGCGCCACAGCCGGGTATGCGCCGCGACCGCGTCGGCCGGAGCGTTGGCCGGATCGAGCATCCCCGCCACCTCGGCGAACCACCCCGGCGTGTAGGGCAGACGGGCGAAGTCGGCGCGATCGGCAGCGGTGATCGGCCTGACGCCGTGCAGCAGCTCCGGCACCGCGATGCGTCCCTGCGCGTCGGTGAGCGTGGCGAGCAGCCGGGTCAGCGCGGCGACCGGATCGGGCACCGCGCCGCCCCACAGGCCGCTGTGCAGCGGTGCTTTCAGACCGGCTATCTCGACCTCGACCACCAGATGGCCACGCAGGCTGGTGGTGATCGAGGGCAGGCCGGCGGCGTAGTTGCCGGCGTCCATGACCAGTACCGCATCGGCACGCAGCCGATCGAGGTGGCGGCGCAGGAAGTCCGGGAAGTGCGGGCTGCCGACCTCCTCTTCGCCTTCGATGACGCAGACCAAGTTGATTGGCGGCGCGCCGGCGGTCGCATTCCACGCCGCCGCAGCCGCCGCATGGCACATGATGCCGGCCTTGTCGTCAGCCGTGCCGCGCCCCCACATCCGCCCATCACGGATCACCGGCTTGTGCGGCGGCGTGCGCCACAGCGCCTCGCGCAGCGGCGGCTGCACATCGTGGTGGGCATAGAGGAGCAGGGTCGGGCGCGTGGGTCCGGCGCGCCGATCGGTCGCCAGCACCGCCGGGTGCTCCCCGCCGCCAGGCAGCACCTCGACCTCGGGAAAGCCGGCCTCGCGCAGCCACGCGGCGGTGGCCGCTGCGCTGGCGACGATGTGCGCCGGATCAAAGCCGGGGAAGCTGCACGACGGGATGCGCACCAGCGCGGCGAGGCGCTCGAGGGTCTGCGGCCAGGCGGCCTCGGCGTGGGCGATGGCGGCGTCGATGGGCGAGGGCATGGCGGCATGATGCGGACAGACCGCGCGCCTCAACCCGCACAATCCATCCGAGCAATTATTCACACGGAGGAACGAAGGTAACAGAGGCGACATGAGGTGGACCAAAGTGCATCGCTCGCAATGTCTTGATGCGAACTCCGTTCCCTCCGTTCCTCCCTGTGAAC
>JAIFND010000035.1 GCA_020047915.1 bacterium
CGCGCCATCAGCAGGCTTTCGAGGGCGTGCACGCCATGCAGGTCGAGACCGATCTCGGGACCGTCGGGGCCGGGCAGGACCATCTCACAGGCCTGCAGGCGGTGCAGGTCGTAGATGCCGTAGGTCACGCCGGCGAAGTGGCTGTCGCGCAGCAGGTAGTCGCAGCGGTCGCTGTCCACCTCGCCGGAGACGAGGTAGCGCAGGCACGACACCAGGCTGCCGAGGTTGGCGAGGCGCGGGCCGCGCCGGATCGCCGGCGACAAGACGGCCGCGACATCGCGCGCCAAGCCGTCCTCCAGCACCCCCTGCGCCGCCAAGCCGTGGATGATCGCCAGCGAGCAATCCTCGTGCGTCGCCTGGCGTCCGGCCGGCTTGCGTCCGGGGCGATACCAGTCGTCGGGCAGCACGAAGGCCTCGACCGGCGGCAGCAGCACCTCGGCGGTGTGCGAGAAGGGCGGATGCCCGACGTCGTGCAGCAGCCCGGCGAAGCGGGCTACGCGCCAGGCGTGGTCGAGATCGGCAGCGCTGAAATCACCGAAACCCGGACGCAGGCGGCGGAAGCGTTCGCCAGCCAGATGCATCACGCCCAGGGAATGCTGGAAGCGGTCGTGCACCGCGCCGGGATAGACCAGATTGACGAAGCCGAGCTGGCGGACATGGCGCAGGCGCTGCACCCAGGGATGATCGACGACCTGGCGTTCGACCTCATCGATGATGATGGTGCCGTGGATTGGATCGCGGATCTCGTAGGTGGACATCATTGCCCCGGTTCGGCGTTCGGCGTTCGGCGTTCCGCATGGTGATCGCGGGACAGAAGCTAATTGTGTCCGTATGAACCCTCCTGCAACGCAATTCCCCTCTAGTGCGAAACGCCGAACGTCGAATACCGAACCCAGCCTTGAATGCTTTGCCCCGGTTCGGCGTTCGGCGTTCGGCGTTCCGCATGGTGATCGCGGGACGGAAGCGCATTGTGTCCGTATGAACCCTCCTGCAATGCAATTTCCCCCTGTGCGCAACGTCGAACGCCGAACGCCGAACGCCGAACCCAGCCTTGAATGCTTTGCCCCGGTTCGGTGTTCGGCGTTCGGCGTTCCGCATGGTGATCGCGGGACAGAAGCTAATTGTGTCCGTATGAACCCTCCCGCAACGCAATTTCCCCCTATGCGCAACGCCGAACGCCGAACGTCGAACACCGAACCCAGCCTTGGATGCAATGACAACATGGATCCAAGACCGGATCTCCCAAATCCACCGCATGCCGCATGAGTGCGGATTGCTCCCCGCCTCCCCCACTCCAGGGTCCACCTCTTCACCAGCCACCAGCCGCGCATCCTCCTGCGCAGGAGTCCCATCCATGGCACGCATCCTCGTCACCGACGGCATGGCCGCCGAAGGCCTCGCGATCCTCAAGCAGGGCGGACACACCGTCGAAAGCCGCAAGCTGACCCCCGACGAACTGGTCAAGTGCATCGGCGAGTACGACGGCCTGGTGATCCGCTCGGCCTCGCAGGTGACCGCCGCCGTGGTCAAGGCTGGCGCCCCCAAGCTGAAGATCGTCGGCCGCGCCGGCGTGGGTGTGGACAACGTCGATGTGCCGGCCGCCACCGCCGCCGGCCTGATCGTGATGAACGCCCCGCTCGGCAACATCATCTCGGCCGCCGAGCACACCATCGGCATGATCTTCGCCAGCGCCCGCCACATCCCGCAGGCGCACGCCAAGCTGACCAAGGGCGAGTGGGACAAGAAGTCCTTCGTCGGCGTCGAGCTGCACGGCAAGACCCTGGGCATCCTCGGCCTGGGCAAGATCGGCAAACATGTCGCCGAAGTGATGCAGGCCGCCGGCATGGACGTGGTCGCCTTCGACCCGTTCCTCTCGCCCGAGGTCGCCAAGGAGCTGCGCATCGAGAGCGTCGATCTCGAGACCCTGCTCAAGCGCGCCGATGTCATCACCATCCACACCCCGCTGACCCCGCAGACGCGCAACCTGATCAACGCCGACCGCCTCAAGCTGGTCAAGAAGGGCGTGCGCATCATCAACGTCGCGCGCGGCGGCATCGTCGATGAGGCCGCGCTCATCGAGGCGGTCAAGGCCGGCCAGGTCATCGCCGCCTTCGATGTGTTCGGCGAGGAACCCCTGCCTGCCGGCAGCGCCTTCTACGGCCTGCCCAACACCATCATCACCCCGCACCTGGGCGCGAGCACCGAAGAGGCGCAGACCAAGGTCAGCGTCGATATCGCCAACCAGTTCAACGCCTTCTTCGCCAGCGGAAAGATCATCAACGCGGTCAACGTGCAGCTGCGCGTCGATCCGGCGATCGACGGCTACCTCGGTGCCGCCGAGTCGCTCGGCGCCGCCCTCGCCCAGACCCTCGACAGCCCGCTCAAGGGCATCGAAGTGATCGCCTCGGGCGACCTGTCGAAGTACGACACCAAGCCGCTGGCGGTCGCCGCGCTCAAGGGCGCGCTGTCCAAGATCAGCGACCAGGTGGTCAACTTCGTCACCGTCGCGCAGATCGCCAAGGAACGCGGCATCGGCATGATGAGCTCGGTGCGCGATGTCGGCAACGGCCCGCAGCTGACCGTCAAGGCGATCACCGCTGATGGCGAGCGCATCATCGCCGGCGGCCTGGTCGGCGGCACCCTGCGCGTGCTGCAGTACAACGAGTACCCGATCGACCTGCCGATCGGCGGCCACCTGCTGATCATGGAGTACCCGGACCGTCCGGGCATGGTCGGCAAGTACGGAACATCGCGCGCATGGAAGTGTCGCGCATCGACGGGCGCGGTGACGCGCTTGTGCTGCTGACCCTCGATGATCCGGTGCCGGCGCCGGTGTTCGACCAGATCGTCGCTGCGGTCAAGCCGACCAAGGCCTACCGCATTTCGCTGTAAGACGGCAGTAGCTTTTGCGAAAAATCGATTAATCTGCTAAGCAGCGCGCACGACCCCGGGAACCACCCGGGGTCGTGCCGTAGGAGCCCCTCACCATGGCCTCACCGACCTGGATCTGGACCGACGCCCACGGCACACGACGCAACGAGTTCGCGTTGTTCCGACGCGTGCTGGAGCTGCCTGCCTGGCCCAACCGGGCAATCATCCACATCTTCGTCGATGCGCGCTATCGGCTGCGCGTCAACGGAGCCATCGTCGCCTACGGTCCCTGCCGTTTCGTCCCGGCCCATCCCGCCTACGACAGCATCGACCTCAAGCCATGGCTGCGTCCCGGCACCAACCTGGTGACGATCGAGGCCTGGGCCCCGAATTGCAGCACCTACCAGACGATGCCCGAATCGCGTGGCGGATGCATCACCTGGGGCGAGGTGTCGTGCTTAGGAAGCACGCTGGATCTGGCGACGCCCGGGGCGTGGCAGGCGCGCGCCTGCACGGCGTGGGATGCCCAGGCCCCGAGCTTCAGCTTCGCGCAGGGACCGGTCGAGATCCTCGACCTCCGGCACCTGCCGCAGGCCTGGTTCGTCTCGGCGGATCCCGCCGGATGGTCGGCGCCGGTCGGACGCCGCGACGGCCCCTGGGGCGCCCTCGAGGCGCGCAGCATCGCCGACCTCGGGATGCGCCACCTGCGTCCTGCCCACCTGTGCCTGGTCGCCGCGCTGGCCGATGACGAAGTCCGCGTGTCGTGCCGCCGCTTCGTCGAGAACATGGCGGCCAAGCGCGGCAAGGGTCCGAAGCTGCGCTTCCCCTACGCCCTCGCCATCCGTTCACCGCGCGCGCAGCAGGTCCGCCTCGGCCTGTTCTGGGGTCCGCATTGGGTCAACGGCGTCGAACTCGCGATGGCCAACGATCCACTGCTGGGCAACCGCCAGAACGCCGAGGTGGGATTGCTGGCCGGCTGGAACCTGCTCTACGGCGAACCCGAGGTGCTGACCGAGGTGTGGGCGCAGTACGTCGCCGTGCCGAAAGCTGCCGGGCTGGAACTGGCCCCCATGCTATACGGCGAGGTGCTGGCCGAGGCTGAACTGGCGCAGCGGCGCGGTGCGGTACCGGCCACGCGCGAGGATCTCGCCCGTCTGCCCTTCGCCTGGGAGGAGGCCCGCCCGGCGATCGCCGGCGCGATACCGGCCCGTGACGTCGCCTGGGATCGGCCCGGACGCATCCTCGCCGAACAGGCTCCGGCCAGCTTTCCCCAACGTCTCGATGCCGCCCAGGATGGCGCTGGCTGGGTGCTGCAATGCGACTTCGCCGCTGAATTCCTCGGGCACGCCCAGATCGAAATCGACGCACCCGCAGGCACGGTGATCGATGTCGCCGCCGAGGAACGGCGGCGTAGTGACGGCCTGCTCGGTCTCTACGCCTGCAATCCTTTCACCGATGCAGCCGACCGGGTGATCACGGCTGGCGGCCGGCAGTCGATCGAGTTGTTCCATCCGCATGGCGGCCGCTACCTCCAGATCACCATCCGCCCACCAGCCGGAGCCGGCGTGGTCACGGTGCATGGACTGGGCGTGCGCGATCATCAGGTGCCGATCGCCCGCGATGGCTCATTCACCTGCGCCGATCCGGTCTTCGCCTGGACCTGGGAGGCCAGCTACCGCACGCTGCAGGCCTGTGTCGAGGACGCCTTCCTCGACTGCCCCTGGCGGGAACGCGGCACCTATCTGGGCGATGCCCTGGTCGAGACCGGCAGTCTCGCCGCCTTCTCCCGCGACCTGTCGGTGGCCAAACGTAGCCTGCGGCTGTGGGCCCAGGGCCAACTGCCGGACGGGCAGATGCAGGGCTGCGTGCCGAGTTGGCACCGCCACCCGCATAGCGACTTCACCCTGATCTGGGTCCTGCTGCTGCACGACCTGTGGCGTCGCGACGGTGATCTCGCCGACGCCGCCCGATGGTGGCCGGTGGTCGAGCGCATCTTCGCCAGCCCGCGCTGGCAGAGCGGCCCAAGCGGGCTGTGGAACCTCGATGCCACCCACAATCAGTTCATCGACTGGGGCGTGCTGAAGGAGGACCGCGTCGGTCAGGCCAATGCCTGCATCAACGCCTTCCGCTACCGCGCCCTGATCTGCGCCAGCGAACTTGCCAGCGCGCTCGGACGTCCCGTCGAGGCGGCGCGACTGGCGGACGAGGCGGCGCAGGTCGCCCAGGCCTTCCGCGAGCGGCTGTGGATCGCCGACGAAGGCCGCTTCGCCCGCTGCGTCGATGCCGCCGGCCTCCCGGTGCGCGACGGCGAGGCGCTGCACGGCAATGTCCTGGCCCTCGCCTTCGGACTCGCCGACCAGACCCGCCTCACCGGCGTGCTGGCGCACGTCGAGCGTGCCTGCGCCGTGAATGTCGAACGCAATCTGCTCGGCCGCAACCACGGCCACCTTGACTTCTACTTCCTCTCCTATCTCTGCGAGGGTCTCTACGCCCACGGCCGCACGGCCCTGGCCGAGCAGATCCTACGCGAGCATTACGGCGTGCCGATGCAGCACAGCGCCTGGACCATCTGGGAAGGACTCGGCAGCGGCGTCCAGGGCCAAGGCAGCCTGTGCCACGCCTGGTCCACCACGCCGACGCGCTGGTTCCATGAACGCGTTCTAGGCGTTCGCCCGCAACGCAACGGCGACCTGACCTGCCTGCTGATCGCGCCGGACAGCCTGCTGGAGTGGGCCGAAGGTGCCGTTCCGCATCCGGCCGGACTCATCCAGGTCGCGTGGAAGCGCAGCGGCGACCGCCTGGAACTGCGCGCCAGTGCACCAAGCGGCGTCAGACTGCAGATTGAGCCCGGCCCGGCCTTCGCCGGCCTGCGTCTCGACGCCCGCATCGGATAATCAGGCCCGCAACAGCACCGCGTAATAGCCGCCGGCTTCCCACTGCGACGGCCACGACAGGTGCTCGCCCAGCAGGCGCCAGCCGTCCAGGGTATGCGCAACGCCCTGGTTCTCGGGCGGACTGACCGAGCAGGTGGCATAGACCAGCCGACCGCCAGGCGCGACCAGCTCGGCGGCCGAGCGCAGCAGGGCGCGCTGCAGCTCGATCAGACTGTCGCGGTGCGCGCGGTCGTAGCGCAGGCGGGCCTCGGGGCGCCGGCCGAGCACGCCGGTGTTCGAGCACGGTGCATCGACCAGCACGACCTCGAAACCGGTGGCGAAGGCCGGGCGCAATCCGTCGCTGACCACTCGCGGCAGTTCACGCGGCAGTTCGGCGACCTTGCTGGCGGCGACATCGGCGCTGATCACGGTCAGACCGGCATCACGCATCGCCAACGCCTTGCCGCCCGGAGCCGAGCAGAGATCCAGCACCGGATCGCCCGGCCGCGCCTTGGCGGTCTGCAGCACGGCTTCGGCGACCCGACCCTGGGCGCGATCCTGCACCACGCAGCGGCCATCAGCGACGGGGCCGCTCAACGCCTCGTGCGGATTGCCCCACCAGGTCCAGGCGCCATCGCGCTTGAGGATGCTGGCGCCGGTCGGTTGCGGCGCGCCAGGCCGGGTGCGGGTACACAGGTCGGCACGATGGTTGAGCGCCGCCAGTGCCGACTCGCGCGGTTCGTCGAGCTGATCGCCGAGGTCCTGAACCAGCAGATCGGGCAGGCCGTGGCGGATGGCCTCGGACTCCGGCCGAGCATCGAGCGGCAACCGGCCGAGTGGCCCCTCGCCGTCGCGCTGCTCGCGGCGCAGGCCAGCCAGGCGGCGGGCGACGGCATTGGCGACGCCGGTCAGGTGCGGGCAGCCGACGCGGCGCAGCGCCTCGACGATGGTGGCGACGGCGGCGTGGGCGGGCACCCGATCGAAGGCGAACAACTGGTGCGCAGCGAGGCGCAGGGCGATGCGCAGCTCGATGGGTTGGGGGCCAGGGCGCAGATAGCGGTCGGCCAGCCAGTCGTAGAGGCGGGCATGCGCCGCGCAGCCGAGGATCAGTTCACGGGCCAGACCCGCGTCGGCGCCCTCCAGCCCGGAGGAGTCCCAGTCGGACAGGTGCGGCAGGACGCCGCGCTGCAGGGCGATCAGGGCGCGCAGGGCTGCCGTGCGCGGCTCGTCGCGGACGACGGGGTTCAGTGCCCGCCCTGCTGCTTGAGAATGAAGATGCGGTCCGAGATCGCCTTGGTGCGGAACTGGACGTCATCGAAGTTCAGGTTCTTCATCTGCTGGGCCAACTCATCGTCGCTCCAGTTCGAGACCTTGGCGAATTCATCAGCCTTTTCGCGCATGCGCTGCAGGGCCTCTTTGCCGGCCAACTGCTTGCCCAGGTCGTCGGGGTTGCGCACCGCATCGGCAGTGACGCGGTCGGCTTCGCGGATGACATCGCCCAGATCCTTGAGCGGTTCGCTGCGAATCACGCCGCCGCGTTTGCTCGGCTGATTGATGTTGGGCAGCACCAGACCGAAGAAGATCAGCACCATGACGCCACAGCTGATCAGGCTGAAGATCATCACCTTCTTGCTGCCACCGGCCTTGGCTGTGCGCCGGGTCGCGGCGGGCTTCGGTGTCGGGGTCCGCTTGCTGGTCGAGGTACCGCTGCGCTTCTGCGCATTCTGACGGCCGCTGGCCGACTTGGTCGGCTTGGCCGGGGCCGGGGTGCCCTTGGGCACCGCGACCACTTCGGCAGTTTCGCTCTTGGCGGGGTTGGCCGCATCCTCGGGCGAAATGTAGTCGAAGGGGGAGTCGGCTTCGGAGGCGGCAGCTTTGCCTGATAGACCGCCCAGCTCGGGGTCGCTGTCCGATTGGCGCGACTGGACCTCTTCGGGTTCATCGACCAGCCCAGGCGGGGGCGGCAGCGGCCCATCCATCAGGGCCCCGAATCCACCGCCCGCGGCAGCCAGGTCGTCTCCGGCTACGGCGATGGGCTGAGGACGTGAGGCGCGCGCCGCCGAGGCCGGGATCGCATCGGTCTCGGCCACCTGCGCCCGGACGGGAGCCGAGGGCGGTTCATCGACCACGAAGGGATCGTCCGATTCAGTCTGCGCCCGATCACGGGCGATATCGATCAGTCCGGCAGCCGGCAGCGGGGCCGCCGCCGCCAACGCCGGAGCGGCGGTCCGACCGATCCACGCCGGGGCCAGGCCCTGATCGACGCAGCCGGGGCAGATGGTGTCGTTGACCCGACGCATGCCCTTGCCGGCCCGGAGATCCAGGTCGGTGACGCGTGCACCGCATTCATCGCAGAAGAAGATGTCCATCGCTGACCTGCCGCAAACTAATCGCCAGAACAGACCTGGCTTAACGTTTCCCGGCAGCCAGCAGTTGGCGTGCGTGAAGCACTAGGGTCTCGACTTCCAGCATGGGATCGGCGGCCCCGCCACGCAGCTGGCGCTGGGCCCGGATGATCCCGGCCAGCAACCGTACCAGGGCCGGCCGGCCGATGCCTTCGGCCTGCCGCCTGACCATGCGCAGATTGGGCCGCCCTTTCAGTCCGGCCAGGGCCCCGGCGGCGGCATCGTCGGTGCTGGCCAGGCTGGCAAGCTGCTTGCGCAACTCGTTATGCAGCACGGCAAGGGCCATGGCCGGCTCCATACCCTGGCCGGCATGCAGCAGGTCGATCGCCTTAGACGCATTCCCCGCCAACACCGCGCCGCTGAACTCCCAGGCCGGACGCTCGGCGCTGCCCACGACCACGGCCTCGACCGCCTCAGGGGTGACCGGGCCCTCGCCTGCATACGCCATCAGGACGTCCATGGCGGCGAACAGGGCGTCGGCATCCTCGCCGCAATGGGCATGCAGGCGATCGGCGCACAGCATGGTACGCTGCACGCCGGCTGGATGGCTGCCTAGCCGCTCTGAGATCCACATCTTGCACGCCGAGGTCGCCTCGCCCCAGCGCAGCCCGGCCCACGGCGGCTCAGCTTCGCTGATGGCATGGGCGGCGGCCAGGCCTTTGGCGAGCGGAGTGCGGCCATCCAGGGAGGCGGCAACCAGGATCAGAGCCCCGGCCAGGGCCTCGGCTCCGGCCAGCGGGGCGAGGTCGGCGGCCTTCTGCTTGATCCAGGCCTCGCTGCCACGCACCACCCACAGGGTCGGATCGCCAAACAGGCTGGGGGTATCGACATCAGCGAGGATGGCGCGCAGTTCACCGGGATCGGCGGTGCGACGCACCGCGCCAGTCCACGCGGTGACCAACGGGGCCAAGGCCTCGTCACGCAGGCGCGCGCTGGCGCCGACGATGGCGCGGAGTTTCAGCATTTGGACGCATCCGTTCGACGTTCGACGTTCGACGTTCGACGTTCCGACAGTCGGGAACCCGACGCTTCCGTGTACAGCGATCTACGCCGGATCCTGCGGAACGCCGAACGCCGAACGCCGAACGCCGAACCTGCGATGGAGTCCAACCTCATAGGCTGAAATCGTGTCCCAGGTAGGCCTCGCGCACCGCCGGATCGGCGATGACCTCGGCCGGGGTGCCGGCCGCGAAGTTGGTGCCGTCCTTCATCACGTAGAGACGATCGACCAGGCGCAGGATCGTCTCGGCATGGTGGTCGGTGATCAGTACCGAGACGCCACGCGCCCGCAGGTCATGGATGATGCGCACGATCTCGCCGCGGCTCTTGGGATCGACCCCGGCAAAGGGTTCGTCGAAGAACAGCAGTTTGGGCTGCACGACCAGCGAACGGGTGATCTCCAGGCGCCGGCGTTCTCCGCCTGACAGGCCGGCCGCCTTGGCGTCGCGCAGCCGGGCCAGCCCGAGCTCATCAAGCAGTTGGCCAAGCCGGGCCTCGCGCTCGGCCGGGGGGCAGTGCTCCTCAAGGACGATGCGTACGTTGTCGGCTACGCTCAGACCGGCGAAGACGGTCGGTTCCTGGGCGAGATAGCCGATGCCCAGCCTGGCCCGGGCCGACATCGGCAAGCCGGTCACATCGGTGTCGGCAAAGGTGATCGAGCCAGCGTTGGGTCGGTACAGACCCACCACCATGCGGAAGGTCGTGCTCTTGCCGGCGCCGTTGGCCCCGAGCAATCCGACGATCTCGCCGGGCTCGACGCGCATGCTGAAGCCCTGCACCACGGTGCGCGAACCGAAGCGTTTGGACAGGCCATCGACAGAGAAGAATGCCATTGTGGATAAGTCGTGGGCTCAGGAGCAGGCTCTGCCGCCGGCCCGAGCCAAGGGAAACGAGGTCGAACCAGACCGATCACGTAAAGACCATTGTATCATGTTGTTGCAGATGAACATTACGCTAACAGCACATTCTTGTAGCATTCCACGCACAACCTTCACGCATTCGTGGTCGATCAGGAAATGTGGAAAACTGGTGTTCTGCACGTTCAGACGCCAACCCGGGAGGGCCTGGCCACCACTGGACTCCGGGTTCCGCTGCATATCGGCCCCGCTCACCGGATGACCTTCCAGCGCTGCGGCGGGAAGACCACCAGCCAGCCGCGCCCACGCAGGTTCTCGGCCGGCACAAAACCCCACTCGCGACCGTCGAGCGAGAGCGGGCTGTTGTCGCCCAGCATCAGATAGCCGCTGGCGGGGGCGCGGGCCGGATGCTCGGGGCCGGAACCATAGGCGGCCGAGGCCTCGGCCCGGGTCAGTTCGTCGGCCGGCTTGCGCAGCAACTGGGCGCGGACCTCGCGCGGCAGCCGCACCAGGCTGGCGAACTGGTTGTCGCGCCCCTCGCCGGCTGGCACCTGTTCACTGAGTTGGCTGAGCACCCGGTCGGGATCGGCCGCCTGGGGGGCCACGTCGAGCAGGCCCTTGCGCGTGTAGTGCAGATCACGTTGGACGCGCAGGCCGGTGAACACGCCGGATCCGTCTCCGCTCCAGAGGATCGCAGGACGATGCAGGTTGGGATCGCACCAGGCGACGGCCGATCGATGCACCTCGCTGCCACCGACCCGGACCACGACCTCGCCATCGATGATCGCCAGATCGATCTCGGTGCCGACCAGCGGCTGGGATCCTTGGGCCGACAGGCCCGCCGCCACTCCCTCGCCACGCAGGCGCCAACCATCGGACTGCAGGGTAAGGACCAGCCGGCGATGCATAGCCGAACCCGGATTCTGGGCCACCAGTTCCAGGGCGAGCGAACCGTCGAGCCGCTCGACCCGGCCGCCCACCCGCAGATCGCCCGTCCACTCCTGCATCAGCCGGTTGATCTCGGTGCCGCGCGACGGGTCGTCCATGTCGGCGCTGGTCAACCGCTTCAGCTCCCAGCGGTCGAGGTCCCAGATGCTGCCCTCGCCACCATCCCAGGCGAAGCGGGGACGGGTCATGCCGACGCCATCGACCCGCACGTAGGCCGCACCGGAGGCAGCTCGCCGCACCGCGACCGCACCATCCTTGAGGTAGAGGTTGCGCAACGGCTGGGTGAAGCGGATCGCTGCGCCACCGGGCTTCAGTTCCATCCGGTCGCCGGTCAGTTCGACGGCGCCGGCTGAGTCAGCGGCCCAAGGCCGGTAGCCGGGCTGGGCCCCGGCCTGATAGACCGTCTGCCACAGATGCTCCTGCAGGTCGGCCGGCTTGCGCGCCACCGTCCAGGTGCCGTCCTGGCGCAGGAACACATCGCCGCCCTGGACGTAGAATTCCTCACCCGGCAGGACCACGACACGTTTCACGAAATTCCCGCCCAGCAGCGGACGCAGCAGCGGGTCGTCGAGACGCTGGCCGTCGGCGGAGATGGCCGGCCGGGCGCGGCCGCCACTCGGACTCTCGATCTCGGGCACCGGGTACTGGAAGACGGTCACATCCCAACGCTGCACCGTGCGGAAACGCGCCGTCAGCTTGTCCACGATGACGAAGTCGCCCTTGCCAAAGCCGGGATCGCCAAGCAGCATCGGTTCCATCGACGCCGAGGGGATGCGGAACAACTCGACCCCGAAATGCCGGATGCCGAAGGCGATGATCAGGGCGAAGATCCAGTTCTCGCAGAAGCGGTGCAGACGCCGCCGCCATTCCACGGCAGGCAGTTCGGCGGCATCGTCCGAGGCCCCGAGGATGTCCCAGAATCGTTCACCGGCGTCAGGCATGGGCGGGATCGTCAGGAGCGGCGCGGGGGATCAATGCGCGCCATTGCCCCTGCATTGCCGCGAGGGGTTAGGGGCATTGCCTCGCCATTGCCACAGGGGTTAGGAGCATTGCCCCTCCATTGCCACAGGGGTTAGGGGTTAGGGGTTAGGGAAAGGCAGCATTGCCACAGGGGTTAGGGACAATCAACCCTGACCCCTGCGACAATGAGGGGCAATGGCGGCTTGCCCTAACCCCTGCGGCAATGAGGGGCAATCCGCCCTAACCCCTAACCCCTCGGGGCAATGGAGATAGCATCCGCCGCTCCTGCAAGCGCATCCACGCTTCCAGGTGCAGCATCATCCAGCGGTCCTGCTGGCGCGGTGGGAGGTCGGCGGGGGCGCGCAGCGGGCGGCCGTAGCGTACCTCGAGACGCGAACCGAACGGGCGGGGCAGCTTGGATTCGCGCGGCCAGCACCGCTCGGTGCGCCAGACATAGACCGGGATGACCGGGACATTGGCACGGCGGGCGAACAGCGCGGGGCCGTCCTTGAACCGGGCGAGGTAGCCGGTGCGGGTGCGCGTGCCTTCGGGGAAGACCAGCACCTGCTTGCCGGCCTTCAAACGTTCGATCGCGCCCTTCATGCTGCTGGCGCCAGGGTTGTCGCGATCGACCGGAATGCCGGAGAAGATGTCGAGGACCCCACCGATGAGCGGATTCTTCCACAGGCTGGCGCGGGCGAAGTAGCACACCGGCACCCGGCTCCACATGCCCGCCATCGGCGGATCGAGGAAGCTGCGGTGGTTGCAGGCGAACAGCACCGGCCCCCAGGGCAGCGGAGCGGCGCTACGCACGGTCACGCGGTAGCAGATCAGGGTCCACAAGCGGATCAGACCGCCGATGAACAGATGCGCGAGGTCGGCTGCGCTGGGCTGATTGCGCGGGTGGGGATTCACGGGCGGCGTTTCAGATAACGTTCGAGGAACACCTGCGAGAACTCCCCGCTTCGATAGCGGCTCGGCCCCTTGATCAGACTGGCAAAGGTGAAGGTCTGGTCTTCAGAGCGCGGCACGCGGATGAACGGCACGGCATGCTGACGCGCGGCCAGTCCATCAAGCGGGCTGTCGCCGATGAACACCACCTGCTCGATCGGCGCGGCAAAACGCTTCACCACCGTGTCGAGCCGCTTGAGCACCCGCCCATCCTCATGCTGACGCAGACTGAGCGGAGCGCCGATCACGGCCAGAAAGCGCCCGGTCAGCCCGGCCTGCCCGAGCGCCGCCTCGACCGCCGCCTGGTCGCCATCCGACAGGACGATCATGGGTACGCCGAGCTGCTGGAAATAGACGATGAAATCGGCAATCCCCCTGCGTGCGACGTAGCTGCGTCCAGCCATCTCGACCAGGGTCTCGAAGCAGTCGAGGATGAGCAACGACACATCCGATGGGATGATCGTGCCGCCCCCGAACTGGAAGCCGCCATCCGCGTCCGCCGTCGTCACGCCAGGACCTTGGCCACGCGCTCCTCGGTGCGACGCACTCGTTCCCAGGCGCTACGCACCACCGGATCATCGGCCGCCGCGATGTGCGCATCGGCATAGCCGGGGATGATGCGCGCCCCGCGCTCGTCGTCACGCCGCTTGCTGTCCTCGACCAAGCCGGCATTGCCGCGTTCGATCTCGATCAGCCGCTGCATGCGCTCGGCGAAGCTGGTCGCGGCAAGCAGTTCGTCGAGCAGCTCGTGCGCCAGTTCGGCAGAGCCGGGGATGGTGATGCGGCCCTCGCGCTCGCCGAGCAGGATGCGCAGGGCGTAGCGGGTCAGCGCCTGGTCATAGACCGTGACCGCCTTGCGCCGGCTCTCCTCGCGCAGGAAGTTGCGCCCCAGGCCGTCGATGTCGTCCTCGAGCCACACCCGCTTGGAACCATCGACCGCACGCAGCCGATCGCGCGCCTGCTTGACCTGGCGCATGATGCCGGGGCGCAGCACCTTGTAGTCGATGCTGTGCCGGCGGCTTTTATCACGGGCGGCGAACTTCAGCTCGGCGCGCACGATGCCGTAGGCGTTGGCCCACAGGCCCCAGCCCGGGACGATCTCGTTGTAGGCGCGCGGCACGCGGTCGTCCTCGGCATCGAGGGCCTCGACCGGCACGCTGATCAGGCTGAACGGGAAGCGCACCTTCTGGGGAAGGGTGCTGCAGCCCATCTGCACGACGCTGTAGGGCGACTCGCTGAGATCGGCCGGCAGGCGGATGGCGCAGCCGAGACCGAAGAAGGTGCCCTCGCCCGGCCAGATCTCCTGGTCGGGGGCGCGGCCGGTGTGATTGCTGCCGACCATCGCGCCATAGGCGACGTTGCCCTTGCCCTCGGGCCAGAAGGCGGCGATGAGCAGCGACTGGTGATGGAAGCCGACGAAGGGGCCGACCAGCGAAGCGGTCACCTCGCCCTTGGCGATGGCGGTGTTGGGCCCGATCAGCGAGGATTCGACGCAACCGTGCTCCTCGACCGCGGCGTGCTCGCAGACCACGCTGTGGCGCACGATGCTGCCGCCAGTGGCATGCGCCCCCGGCTGCAGGATCGTACTGGTGACGGCGGCGCCGCCGGCGATGCGCGTCGGCTCGTCGGCGGTGGACAGCACGGCGACGTCCTGCACTTCCAGGGCATGGTCGATGACCGCGCCGGCGCCGATCCACACGTCGTGGATGCGCTCGGTATGCACCACCCGGGCGCCGCGGCGCACCCACGAGACCGGGCTGGTCAGCGCGGCGACGTAGGCCGCGTGGGCATTGCCGACCGCCAGCAGGCCGGCCTTGTCCGCACGCCGGCGCGCCACCAGGGCGGCGTCATCGACGGTTATGCCGCACCAGAACGGAACCTCGCGACCACCGGTCTCGCAGCCGAGTGACGGCGCCTGCTTGCAGCCGAAGGTGGCGGCGCCGCTGCAGGTGATCGCACCGACGTCGAGCAGCACCGCCTCGCGCTCGACCACCAGCTTGGCGGCGAAGCGCACGTTCTCGATCAGGCAGCCGTTGCCGACCTGGCAATCGACCAGGGTGCAGTCGGAAAGGCCCGAAGGCAGCTTGATGCCCGGCATCACCTCGACATCGCCGGCGCAGCGGCCGATCGCGCAGCGGCCCCGGAAGGTCACGCGGCGTACGCGGAAGCAGTCGAAATCCTCGGCCACCTGCACCTGCGTCCAGTCGTCGGCGCGGCAGCCGGCGGCGGTCATCACCGCGATCTCCTGCGGCGTCAGCGCGCGCAGCAGCAGGCCAAGCACGTTGTCGGCACGGCGGGCGACCTGGCGCGCCGCCTCGACCAGCTCGCAGCTGCCGGCGATGCGCGTCGCAACCTCGGCCAAGCTGGCGGGCGGGCAGATACGAGCCGGCACCGTACCTGGCGCGGGCGACGGGGCTGAACTCACGCCAGCTCCTCGATCAGGGCGGGATCAAGTCCCGAAACGGCAGCCGCATCGACCACCAGGGTGATATCGCGGTGCGCCGTCAGCAGACTGGCCGGCATGCCCGGACCGACCCGACCGGTGACCATGCGGGCGAGGGCTTCGGCCTTGCCGATGCCGGTGGCGATGATCAGGACGCGGTGCGCGTCAAGGATCTGCGACATGCCCATCGATATGGCCTGATCGGGAGTCTCGTCGATCGAGCGGAAGCGTTCGCCGCCCGAGATCGCCGCCACCGTCGAGGGCGTCAGTTCGACCACGCGGGTGCG
>JAIFND010000055.1 GCA_020047915.1 bacterium
CCCTGCTGGTTTTCGCAGTGTCGGATCCACGGGACAGCGTCGTCTGGAGGTGGATCCGGTGTGGGGACCGATCGTTGCGACCTGCTGGTCGATGGTCGAGGCGGGATGCTCATTGCGGGATTGCGCGACGTTCTTGCAAGAGAACGGCGTGCCCAATCGGTCCAAGGGGCGCTGGTCCACTTCGACCGTGAGTAACTTTTTCCGCAAAGACTGGGCTTGCAACGGCCTGGTCACCCCTGATCAGCACACCCGGGTCAGGGCCGTCCTTGCCAAACGGCCATCGCCGCGTCGCGTCCAACAGGGTCCGCGTCCGACCGAGATGAAGCCGGCCGCCAGTGGGAAGACCGAGCGGACCTGGCTGCTCCAGGGGCTCGGACGTTGCGTCCATTGCGGGCAGGCCCTCGTCGGAACGCACGGCAATGGCCATGGCGGAAGGTACAACTACCTGCAGTGCTGCGGTCGGGCGCATGGCGCAACCGGAACGGGCGCGTGCACGGCGATCAGACTGCCGGCCGAGGCCTGGGAACAGGTGGTCATCGCTGCGCTGCGCCATCTGCTGGCGAACGACACGGTGATCCTGGCGGCTCTTGCCAAGGAGACGCAGGCCTGGGCGCTCCAGACGGAGCCCTTGCAGCAACGCCGCATCGCCCTGACGACGGCACGGGACGAGGCTGAGCGGAAGGTGGCCAAGCTCATCCAGTGGGGATTGAGCAGTGATCTCGCTGAACGTGCGGTGAGCGAGCAACTGGCTCAGTGGCAGCAGCGCAATGAGGAGGCTCGGGTCGGGCTCACAGCTGTCGAAATGGAGTTGGCGCGGACGCAGATCGGTGCCGGAGCTGCCGCCGACCTCATCGCCGTCCTGCGCGACGGCCTCGATGAGCTCGCCACGGCTTCGCCCGAGGAGCAGCGCGTCGTCCTGAACGGACTCCTCGCCTGGGTGCGGATGGGCACGACCAGCGATGAGCCGATGCCCATGGTGCTGGGCCTGCGCATCCCCGTCCTCTTCGACCCTGCGAAACGGCCGGAAAGCAGCCAAACCACTGGCCCCAGCGCACGAGATGCGCGGAAGCCGGCATCGTCACCCGTGCCGGCGAGCAGCCTGCGAGTCTCCGTCATGGCCGGAGGCCCGCCACCGGGCCTCGCCACCAACACCGAACCCCCGGCAAATACCGGGGGTTCGGATACGCTCACACTTTGGCGGAGAGAGAGGGATTCGAACCCCCGGTACCCGTAAGGGCACACCGGTTTTCGAAACCGGCGCATTCGACCACTCTGCCATCTCTCCAGCAGGAGGGCGGGCTTGTAACGACCCGGGGCGCTCTGGCAACCTGCCAGCCTGGCGCTCTAGGTGACATTGTGTTTTACAGGGGGGGCGGTACGACATCCCGCCTAAGCCCCCGCGTATCGGTGGGTAGGAGATCTTGTCCATGCAGGTGCAGAAGGATGTGCTCATCGCCGGCGGCGTCGTCGTCGTGTGCGTTGCGCTGGTCGTCGTAGCCCTTGTCGCGACCGGAAAGAAGGATGCGCCAGCCGAACCGGTGGCGTCTTCTACTGACGGTTTCTCGGGTTCGTCGTCCTACTCGAGTTATTCCTCGTCGGGAAATCTGACCAGTGATCCGCTGGGCGCTTCAACGACTCCGGCCCCAGCCGATCCCTACGCCTCCTTCGGCTCGCCGGCTCCGACCCCCACCCCGAGCACGGGTGGTCTCGACGGCGGCTTCGGCGCGGCCTCGCCCCTCGCTCCCGCCCCGGCTCCGCTGACCCCGGGCTACGATCCGCTTGGTCCGGCTCCGACCTACACGCCGTCGCCGACCCCGTCCGGGTCGCCGATGGTCGAGGCCGCAGCTCCAGCCGCCACGGTCGGCGGCGGCGGCACCCACACCGTCGCCAAGGGCGAGACGCTGGGCGACATCAGCGCCACGCACTACGGCACCACCAAGCACTGGCGCAAGATCGTTGAAGCCAATCCCGGTCTTGATCCGGCGCGCCTCAAGATCGGCCAGGTCATCGACATCCCGGCGGTCGAGTCCGCAGCGCCTGCGGCCGGTGCGATCGCTGGCGGCGCCGACACCTACACCGTCGCCAAGGGCGACAGCTACTACACCATCGCCAAGAAGAAGCTGGGTTCGTCGAGCCGCTGGCGCGAGCTCGAGCGCCTCAACAACATCCCGGCCGAATCGCTGCGCGTCGGCACCGTGATCAAGCTGCCCGCCCAGCAGGATGCCGGCACCGGCGCGGTGGGTGGCGCTGCGGTCGGCGGCGGCAAGACGCACATCGTGTCCAAGGGCGAGACCCTGGGCGACATCTCCAAGCAGTACTTCGGCACCACCACCAAGTGGAAGCAGATCGTCGAGGCCAACCCCGGCGTCCGCCCCGAAAACCTCAAGGTCGGTCAGAGCCTGGCCATCCCCGACCTGCCGGTCTCCGCGGCCGGTGGCGCGGCGACCGCCGCGCCGGTCGGCGGCAGCACCTACACGGTCAAGTCGGGCGATACGCTTGAGACGATCGCCGCTGCCACGCTGGGCAAGAAGTCGGCGTGGAAGCAGATTGTCGAGGCCAACCCCGGCCTGAAGCCGACCGCCCTGCGCATCGGCCAGGTCCTGGCGATCCCCGGCGGCAGCGCCACCCCGGCTCCGGCCGCGGGTTCCGCCGATCCCGGCTTCGGTGGTCCGGCTCCGCTGCCCGGCGCTGCCCCGGCCCCGGCTCCGGCCCCCGTCCCGACCTTCCAGGACGACCCGTTCTACTCGCCCTACGATGCGCAGCCTGCGGCCCCGGCCGCGCCCGGCGCTCCGCTCGGAGCCGTCGCCACGGCCGCTGCCGTCAGCGCCTGAGCCGACGCCATGGAGGACGCCGACGGTCTGCTGCGCGACCTGCAGACCGTCCTCGCCGTCTCCCGGGCCCTGGGTGCCGAGCGCGATCTTGATCGCCTGCTCGGCCTGATCGTCTCCGCCGCCTCCGACCTCGTCGATGCCGAGCGCACCTCGCTGTTCGTGGTCGATCGTGAACACGCCGAGTTGTGGACGCGGGTCGCCGAGGGCAGCGGCGAGATCCGGTTGCCCCTGGGGCGCGGTATCGCCGGAGCCGTGGCCACGGCCGGTGTCCTGATCAACATCCCGTCGGCCTACGACGATCCGCGCTTCGATCCGGCCAATGACCGGCGTACCGGCTTCCGCACGCGTAGCATCCTGTGCATGCCGATGGTGAACCACGACGGCGTCGTGGTCGGCGTCATCCAGGCGCTGAACAAGCGCGACGCCCCGTCGTTCGGCCTGCGTGACGAGCAGGTGCTGGCGGCCCTCGCCGCGCAGGCCGGCGTGGCCCTGGAGAACGCCCAGCTGCTGCAGCGCGACCGCGAGCGCCAGCGCCTGCTGCACGATCTCGAGCTGGCCCGCACCATCCAGCTCGGCCTCCTGCCCGAGCGGGTGCCGACCGTGCCTGGTTGGCGCTTCGCCGCCTGGCAGCGCAGCTGCGATTCCACGGGTGGCGACTATCACGATTTTATCACCGGGCCGGCCGGCGCCATCGATGCGGTGGTCGGGGATGTCAGTGGCCACGGTATCGCAGCGGCGATGCTGATGAGCACGGCGCGCGCGTTCCTGCTTGCGCTGCATGGCCAGCAGCCCGACCACGGGCGCCTGATCGCGCAGCTCAACAACCTGCTGTGCGAGGACATGGCCGACGACGCCTTCATGACCATGGCTCTGGCGCGCTTCCACCCTGACGGCCGCATCGGCTACGTCGCGGCCGGCCACGAGCCGCCGATGATCCTGCGACGTGGAGCCGGCACCTGGGATGCGCTCGACTCGACCGGTCTGGCGCTCGGCATGCTCGACGGCACCGACTACGACGGCGCGCTGGTGCCGCCGCTCGCGGTGGGCGATATCGCCGTACTGATGACCGACGGCATCCCGGACGCGCATACGGATGGCGCCCGCGAGCTGTTCGGCTCCGATCGTCTGCGTGCCGCCATCGCCGCAGCCGCCCCGGCCGGCGCCGACGCGGTGTGCGCGGCGGTCATCGCCGCGGTCGATGGCTGGCTGGGTCGGCATGCGCAGCATGACGACATGACCCTGGTGGTTGCGGAGCGCACGGCGTGACCGCGCGCCGGCCACGTACCACCCGGCGGTTGGCCAAGGCAGCGGCCGGGCCGGAGACGACCAAGCGTTTCAGCCTGCGCATGCGCGAGGGGGCCTGGAAGCCGAGCGGCGAGATCCTGCTGCGGCGCAGCTACCCCTCGCGGCTGGACATGAAGCAGCAGGCCATGGACACGATCTCCGATCTGCTTGTGGCGCGCGGCTGGGTGGTGGACTCAGACCGGCCCTGGCTGGTGCTGTGCCTCGATGAGGCGGTGACCAACGCCATGCTGCACGGCAACGAGGGCGACCCCCGGCTGGAGATCGAGGTGGCGGTCGCGGTCGATGCGCGGCGCTGGCATGTCGCGATCTCCGATCTCGGCGAGGGCTTCTCGATGGAATCCGTCCCCGACCCCGATGACCCGGAAAGCCTCCTGCTCGAGCACGGTCGTGGCATCCGTCTGATGCGCGCCTGGCTCAGCTCCTTGACCTACTGGCGGCACGGTGCCACCGTGGTCATGTCCCGACGTCGCGCCGACATCTGAGGAAACGATGCCCCCACCGAACGCCCCGAGCGGTCATCTCATCGTCCAGGCCTATGACGGCATCATCCTGGTGCAGGTCACCAAGGATCGGCTGCTCGATCCGCCGGTCATCGCTGCGGTGAGCGCGGAGATGATGGGCCTGCTCGACCGCTACGCGAAACCGAGCTACGTCCTCGACCTGGCCAAGGTCGGCTACCTCAGCTCGGCGATGGTCGGCAAACTGGTCGCGTTCTACAAGGGCGTGGTCGCGGCGAAGGGCCGCGTCGCGATCAGCGGGGTGAAGCCCGACCTGATGCCGCTCTTCAAGATCACCCAGATCGACAAGCTGATCAGGTTCTATCCGGATGCGCAGCAGGTGATACTCGAGTTCAAGCGCAAGCCGCTGTAGCTTCGAGGGGGCCGACGCCCCCTCGGACCCCCGGGCTCGGGCGGGGCTCGGTTTCGTCGCTGCGCTCCGAAACCGTGGCGGCATCGGCTGGCGCCGATTGTATGCCGCCAGCGCCCCGCCCTCGCCCGTCGCCGCTGGCGCGGCTCTTTTCAGCTTCGAGGGGGCCGACGCCCCATCGGACCCCCGGGCTCGGGCGGGGCTCGGTTTCGTCGCTGCGCTCCGAAACCGTGGGCGGATGGGCTTCGCCCATTGTATCCGCCCAGCGCCCCGCCCTCGCCCGTCGCCGCTGGCGCGGCTCTCGGCCCGTTGGGCCGGAATGTCGAAAGCCGAACGCGGAACGCCGAACGCCGAACGCCGAACGCCGAACGCCGAACGACAGGGGCAATGCATCATGATCTCACGACCGACTGCTGATGCCGCGCGGGTGCTCTCGATGGGGGCGGTGCTGGCGATACATGCGACGCAGAATGCGGGGGGCGTGCTGATCGCGGATCATGACTGGGCGAGCAGCGCGGGGGCGGCGACGCTGCTCAACCAGGTGTGCAGGTTCTGCGTGCCACTCTTCATCCTGCTGTCCGGCTTCGCGCTGGCGGCGCGCGAACGCGGGGTGGCGCGCAAGGCCGGACTGGCTGAGCCGCGCGTCGCGGCGTGGGGCTTCTGGGGCGACCGGCTGGCCAAGATCGCCCTGCCCTTCGTCGTGTGGACGCTGATCTACCGGCTGTACGATGCGCCGTGGGCGGCAGGGGCCGCGACGGCGCTGGGCTGGGTGGCGCGCAACCTGCCGCTCGATCTGGTCAGCGGCGGGGCGCAGTACCATCTCTACTTCCTCGCCATCATCCTGCAGTGCTATGCCCTGTTCCCGTGGCTCTTGCGGCTGCGCTCGGGCTGGTGGACGGTCGGCTTCGCCGTTCTGGCGCTGGCCTTCACCGCGCCGGCCCACGCCTTGTTTGCGGCGTGCGGCCTGACCCGTCCCGAACTGCCGTCGTGGGCCTTCCCGGCCTGGCTGGTGTGGTTCCAGGTCGGGGTGCGCGCCGGACTGCGCGAGGAGGTCGCCGAGCCGGCAGGCGGCAGGCGATGGCTGGCGCTGGGCGGGATGCTGCTGACCGCGGTGGTGCTGTGCGGCGAGTGGTGGTGGCAGTCGTTCCGCATGTCCGATCCCGGCTGGTTCGGGCATTTCCACCGCTGGAGCGTGCTGCTCTACGTCGCCGCCTGCTGGGCCGCGCTGGTCGCCTGGAACGCCCCGATCCGCCGCTGGCTGGAGCAGCGTCCCCGCGCTGCCGTCCTCGCCTGGCTGGCGTCGGTCTCCTTCCTGGTGTATCTCGGCCATCCGCTGGTGCTGCGCGTGGTGGAACGAGCGGGCATCGCGGATCCCTTCCTGGCCCTCGTCATCCTCTGCGCCGCAACGCTGGCGGTGGTCGCCGGGCTGCAGCGCCTCCTGCGTCCGCTGCCCGCGCTGGGTCGGGCGATCGGCTTATAGCTCGCTCGCGCCGCGACGCTCCCAGGCGATGCGGTGGGTGTCCTCGAGGCGGCGGACGATGCGGCGCAGGTGGTGTTCGGTGATGGCATCGACCGGGGTTTCGCCGGAGGCTGACAGGTCGCCGCTGCGCAGCGCGGTGATCGTGTCGTCGGCCTGGCGCAGGCGCAGAACGAGGATGCGCAGCATCGCCGCCAGCCACGGGCCTGCGTCCTCAAGCATGCGCTCGACCAGGACGCAGGGCAGTTCGATGCACACCGTATCCTCGACCGCGGTGACGCTGGCCGAGCGCAGCCGCTTGTCGATCAGCGCCATCTCGCCGAACATGTGGCCTGGACCAAGCTCGCCGAGGATCGTCTCGCTGGCGCGGCTGCGCTTGCTCACCCGCACCAGGCCGCGTTTGATGATGTAGAGGTTGCGGCCGGAGGTGGCTTCGCCCAGGATCGTCTGGCCAGGTGCGAAACGGCGGTCGCGTGGCGTGGGGTGCTCGGCCATGATGCCAGCCTATGCGTCGGGTTGTGTGCGTCATCAGTCCGACCGTGGTCGACAACCAGGAGTGCGTGGTCGCAGCCCAATCGCAGATGGTCACACCGGCTGTCCATCGCCGTTGAGTGTCATGTATCCGATTATAGCTATGCTCGCCTGCGCCGCGCTTGCGGGGGCGGTCACCGAACTCCCGAGCATCATCGGACCGCACATGGTGCTGCAGCGTGAACGCCAGGTGCCCATCTGGGGCTGGGACGAGCCCGGCCGCACGGTCACGGTGGGCTTCCGCGACGGCTCGGTCAGCGTCGTGGCCGGGGCCGATGGCCGCTGGGAGGCCAGCGTCACCACCGGTCCGGCTGGCGGCCCCTTCGAATTGCGCATCGACGGCTCCACCGGGCACCGCCTGGCGGACATCCTGGTCGGCGAGGTGTGGATCGCTGGTGGCCAGAGCAACATGTGGTGGCAGCTGCGCAACTGTCTCGATGGCGAGGCGACCATCGCAGCGTCGGATCGTCCGTCCCTGCGCTGGTACGACGCCAACACCGGCGCCAAGGAGGCGGGCTGGCCCTCGGAGCGTCCGCAGCGCAGCGTGGAAACCCGCTGGCAGGTCAGCCACCCCTCGGTCGCCGCCGACTTCGCCGGCACCGCCTACCATTTCGCGCGCGGTCTTCAGGAGCATCTTGGCGTACCGGTGGGCATCGTCCATGTCGCCGTGCCGGGCACGGGGATCGAGTCGTGGATGCGTGGTGAACTCTTGCGCGGAGAATTCTCCGATCTCCTCAAACTCCAAGAATTGCGCCGTAACGACCCCGCGCCTGCCGGGGCAGGCGAGCGGCGCCAGAAGGATGCGGACGGTGCGGTGCTGTGGAACGGCATGGTCGCACCATGCGCGCCCTTCGCAGCCAAGGGTTTCCTGTGGTGGCAGGGCGAGCACAACGCCGGGCAGCCGGGGCTGTATCGCGCCTTGTTCCCGGCCCTGATCAACGACTGGCGGCAGCAGTTCCGGCTTGCCGAGGCTCCGTTCCTGTTTGTCGAGCTCGCCGGATTCGGTACGCGCGCCACGCAGCCGGTCGAGGATGCCGCCTGGCCGGCCTTGCGCGATGCCCAGCGCAGCGCCCTGCGCCTGCCCGGCACGGCGATGGTCTGCACGCTGGACATCCTGCGCGAGTATGGCTGGGAGATCCATCCGCCGGACAAGGCCCTGGCCGGGAACCGGCTGCTGCGCGCGGCCCAAGCGCTGGCCTATGGCGAAGCCATCGTCTGGAGCGGACCGCAACCGGTCGCCTGGCGATTCAACGATGGCCAGGCCGAGATCGACTACACCCACGCCGAGGGTCTGGGCGTCAGGGGCGGCGGCGACCTGGTGGGCTTCGCCCTGGCTGGAGACGACGGGGCCTGGCATGACGGCCAGGCTGCGATCCATGGAACCACGGTCCGCGTCATTGCGCCGCAGGTTCCCCGCCCGGCGGCGGTGCGCTATGCTTGGCAGAACAATCCGCGCGGCTGCAACCTGACCAACGCCGCCGGCCTGCCGGCCAGCCAGTTCCGCAGCGATACCTGGGCGTTGCTCACCCGCGCCGCTGGCCGTTAAGGCCAAGCATACCCGGGGTCAGCTCGCCGTTGGGCCGTCATTGTTCCGCAGGCAGGCTGTCCAGCCGCACCAGCCGGATGCCCGCGGCGCCCTCCAGCGGACAGACCTTCTCGCACCAGCCGCAGCCGATACAGCGCTCGGCCGCGACCACCGGCACCTCCTGGCTGAACGGACCGGCGGCGCGCTGGATGGCCTTCTCGGCGACTGGGCAGTGCTCTTCGCACACCAGGCAGGATTCGTCGCGCAGGTACGGGATGCACAACTGCCGGTCGATCACCGCCAGGCCGGGTGGGTGCAGGGTCTTCTCCGCGACGCTGAGGCGTGGGATCGCGCCGGTCGGACAGAGATCGCCGCAGCGCGTGCAGCCGGGATCGCAGGCGCCACGGCGTGGGCTCAGGCGCGGGGCGAGCAGACCAGCCAATCCGACGCTGAGCCCATCGCTGTGCAGTGCGCCCTCCGGGCAGGCGGCGAGGCAGGCGCCGCAGCGCACGCAGCGGTCGAGGAAGGCCTCGTCCTGATCACCGACCCCGGGCGGGCGCAGCAGGTCGATGGGGGGAGTCTGCCGACCGAGGGGGGCCAACGGCAGGTGCGCGGCGACCAGCGGGACGCCAGCCGCGACAGCCCCGGCGATCAGCACCCGGCGGCGTTCCAGGTCAGGTGGTGCGGACGATGGCTGCGGCAGCCGGATGGCGACGTGCGCCCGGTCCCGTTCGCAGCCGGCGACGCAGCGCAGGCACAGGGTGCAGTCGCTGCGGCGCAGGCGGCCATCGGCGGCGAAGGCGCCCAGGTCGCAACTGGCGCGGCAGTCGCCGCAACCGGCGCAGGAACGGCTGGGCAGGCGCAGCAGCGGAGCCCAGCGGCCGAGCAGGCCGTAGAGGGCGCCGAGCGGACAGGCCCAGCGGCACCAGCCACGGCGTCCGAGCAGTTCGAGGGCGAACACGGTGACCAGCAGTGCAAGCGAGAGCCACCACAGCGCCGGCCAGCCCGGTCGCGCGGCCAGCCAGGGCAGGGCGGCGGCGTAGGCGGCTTCGCTCGCCGGCTCGATCGCGCTGCCCAGGGCCAGGGTCGAGACGGCGTCGGCCCCGGCGCGCAGCGGCGGGTCGCCGGCCGCGAGGGCGCGCACCAGCAGGCTGAACGGATCGACCAGACCGACCAGTTGCAGTCCGCCGAGCGCCGCCAGCAGCACGGCGGCGAGGATGGCAAAGCGGGGCAGTCGTGCCCAGTCCGAAGCGCTGCGATCGCGCCACGCCAGGTGGCGGAACCAGCCGGTGAGGCGCCCCCACAGGTCGAGCAGCGTGCCGAGCGGGCAGATCCAGCCGCAGAAGACGCGCCCGGCGAACAGGCCGAGGGCGACGGCGAACAGGGCCGGCCAGGCGAGCAGCTGCACGCTGCGGTCGGCGAGCAGGGCGGCCAGCTGCACCAGCGGATCGAAGCGGAACCACCACGCGGCCCCGGCCCCTGGTTCGGCCGAGGCGCCGTGCCGGAACAGCCACAGCAGCAGCGCCAGGCAGCCGAGCTGCACCGCCCGGCGCACCCAGATGGCGCGGCTGCCGTGGCCGGCGCTCATGCCTGGACGATGCGCACGCGGTCAAGGTCCATGATGCCGAGACCCGCCTCGGCGGCACTGGCGATGTAGCCGACATCGGCGGGCTTCAGGCCGAATAAACCAGTCGCCCAGGCGTCGATCGCCACCGGATCGGCGCAGGCCGCCACGGTGTTGCGCACTTCGACGTCCTCCAGCTTGCCGCCCTGCGGCCCGTTGCGCAGCAGGATGCGCGTCGCGTCGAGGATGGTCAGGGTGGCGGGCCGGGCGCGGTAGATGTCGGCCAGCTTCTGGTGGATGCCCTGGTGGATGCTGCCGCGGTTGCCGGCCATGATCCCCATGATGTTCTTGATCCCCAGGGTCAGCCGCGACAGGCCGTGATGCTTGGCCACCGGCACGTTGATGTAGTGGTCGCACTCCAGCGCCTCGCGGTAGAGGCTCCACTCGGTGATCAGCTTGCCCTGGGCGATGCGCACCGGGATGGCCTTGCGGTCGTCGGGGAAGGTCAGCTGCACGCGCGGGTCGGCGATCGCTTCGACGGCGGCGCGGATGCCCGAATTGGCGTAGCATTTGTCCCGGTTGTTGCAGGTGCGGTCGAAGACCCGCACTGTCTTGGCGCCGGCAGTCAGGCACATGCGCACGACTGACGCGACGACCAGTGGATGGGTGTTGGCGCCCTGCTCGGGAGTGCGGTCCCAGCCGATGTTTGGCTTCACCACCACCGTGCTGCCCGGCTTGACGAAGGCCTGCATGCCGCCGAGGGCGGCCATCGCCGTCACCGGCAGGGCCGACCAGTCGGTGCCGGTGGCCACGCCCAGCACCGGCCGGGCATCGGGGGTGGGCGGGCCGGCCTCGGCGGCGACTGCATCGAGATCGAGCAGCGGCGGTACGAGGAGGGCCCCGGCTGCGAAGGCGGCGACCTGGCGCAGGAAGTCGCGGCGGCGGGGATCGGACGGCTGCGGATCGGTGGTCATAGCACCGGGTAGGCTACAGCGCCGTGGCGAGGCTCCAACTGGGCAGCGGTGGCGACGTTTGATCGGGCAGAGTCCCGTTAGCCCAGGGCGCTGCGGAAAGCGTCCTCGACCGCGGCGACGTCCTCGACCGCACGCAGCTCCATGCGGCCGGGCTCGACCGGCAGGATGAAGCGCACGCGGCCCTTGGCTGACTTCTTGTCGAGCGCGGTGCGCGCGGCGAGGCGGGCGGTCTCACCGGCATCGCGCGGTGCGTGGGTCAGCGGCAGGCCGAGGCGGCGCAGCAGGGCGTCCTGGCGTGCGGGCAGACCGGCGTCGCGCAGCACGCCGAGGCGCGCGGCCAGGGCGCAGGCCATGCGCATGCCGATGCCCACCGCCTCGCCGTGCAGATAGGCGGCGTAGCCGGCCTCAGTCTCCAGGGCGTGGCCGAAGGTGTGGCCGTAGTTCAACTCGGCGCGCGGGCCGCGCTCGAATTCATCGACCTGCACGTACCACGCCTTGATCCGGCAGCTCTCGTGCACGGCGTGCGCGACGGCGTCCGACTCACGCTCGCGCAGACGCTCGGCGTTGGCCTCCAGCCAGGCTAGGAAGGCGGGGTCCTTGATCACGCCGTACTTCAGCACCTCGGCCAGGCCGGCGCGGTACTCGCGTGGGTCCATCGTTGCCAGCAGCGTCGGATCGGCGAGCACGCAGGCCGGCTGGCAGAAGGCGCCGACCAGATTCTTGCCGGCGGCGGTGTCCACCCCGGTCTTGCCGCCCACCGCGCTATCGACCATCGCCAGCAGGGTGGTGGGGATCTGCACGAAGCGCACGCCGCGCATCCAGCAGGCGGCGACGAAGCCGGCGAGGTCGCCCGAGACGCCACCGCCGAAGCCGATGACGCAGCCGCTGCGGTCGAGGCGCGCCTCGGCGCAGGCGGTCCACAGGCGCTCGGCGGTGGCCAGGGTCTTCGACGGCTCGCCGGCCGCGAAGCTGGTCAGTACCGCGTCGATGCCGGCTGCGCGCAGCGCTGCCAGCAGCGTCTCGCCATGCAGGCGTGCCACCGTCGCATCCGCGACGACCAGCACCCGCCCGCCGCCGAGATGCGGGGCGAGCAGTTCGCCGGCGCGCGCCAGCAGGCCGGGGGCGATGTGGATGGGGTAGGAGCGCGGGCCGAGATCGACGGTCAGTTGCACGCCGGGATTGGAATGGGGAAAGGGCGCGGCACAATGCACGCATGGATCCTGCGGCCAGCGGCATCGATTGGCGCGAATGGTGGGAGATCGCCTCCTACGTGGTCACCGTCATCGGCCTGCCGCTGGCGATCTGGGTATTCATCGCCGAGCAGCGCAAGGAGCGCCAGAACGATGACGACGAGGTCTATCAGGAGCTGTCGGCGGAATACACCGAGTTCCTCAAGCTGGTGCTGGAACACCCCGACCTGCGCCTGATGTCCACCGGGTCGATCGGCGAACTGAGCGACGAGCAACGCGAACGCCGCACCGTGCTGTTCTCGATCCTCATCTCACTGTTCGAACGGGCGTATCTGCTGGTCTACGAGGACGAGATGCCCAAGCAGCAGCGTCGCCTGTGGCAGAGCTGGGAGGACTACATGCGCGAGTGGCTGAACCGCGCCGACTTCCGCGAAGCCCTGCCCAAGCTGCTGGAAGGCGAGGACCC
>JAIFND010000191.1 GCA_020047915.1 bacterium
CGACTGGGGCGAGGCTCGTCACCAGCAGGCGGTCCCCACCCGACAGCAGCAGCCATAGGCCACTGGGTGGGTGCACCACTGGACGGAGGATCACCGCCGCCACCCGCGCACGCGGGACCTGGGCGATCCGCCGCCCGGTATCGATGCCGACCGCCTCGTCATTGAGGAAGGCCATCTGGCCGGCGAGGCGATCACCGTTGACCAGCACCGCCCCGGTCTCGCCACCAGCCAACCCGTCGAGCTGCTGGCTGCGCACCGCACCGAGCACGATGACGGCCAGGCTGGGCAGCGGCAGCTCGCGCAGGCCATGCAGATCGCCAGCGAAGCTGAGTCCGCTGCTGCCCACCGCACGCGGCACGCCGCGCAGCAGCTCGCCATTGGCCAGGAGCACGCCCTGGTCAAGCGAGCCGGCCACCGGGGTGGCGAAACTGGCGACCGCCACGCCGTCCCAGGCCAGCTGGCTGTCGGCACAGGTCGGCCCGGTGGCGGCCACGGTGATGCCACCCGACACGGCGGGGCCGCTACGGCTCAGCACCAGGCCCTCAACTGCGCCCGCGCCGGCGGACAGGCCGAACAGGCCGAGCAGCAGGATGGTGGCGCGCAGGCAGCTCATCGCTGGTAGATCGGCAGGTAGCGGTAGGGGATGGTGAGGACGAGGACGCCCATCGCCGTTTCGTAGGCGTCGAAGGGGCCCTTCCAGCTGCCGTCGGCCTCCTGGCGCGTGGTCAGGTCGCGGACCACCGCCGGGTACCACAGATTCCACCAGCGCCGGCCCTGGGCGCCGAGGCTCTGCGCCTGGTAGATGCCCATGGTCGTGTAGTACAGACCATAGCTGTAGAAGTCCGGGTTCTCCTCGCTCTTGGAACCCAACGGTTTGAAGGTCAGCAGGTATTCGATGCCTTCCGTGACCTCGGTGGAGCGGTAGTCGCCAGCCACCTGCAGCGAAGTCACTCCCGCACCGCTGCGTGCGAAGCCGCTCGCCCCGCCCGGGGTGTAGGCGAAGCCGCCGTCCTTGCCCTTGCCCTTCGAATTGTGGCAGTCCTTCACATAGCCGATGCCGAGGTCGATCACCTCCTTGGAGACATCCAGGCCGGCATCGCGGGCCGCGCGCAGCGCCATCAGCTGCATGACCGTCACCGAGAGATCGTCGTCGGCGATGCGCGGCTGATAGCGCCAGCCGCCCTTCTGGTTCTGGCACGAGCAGATCAGGTCGATGGCGCGGCGCAGCGCCTCACGCACCCGACGATCACCGGTCTGGCCCCACGCCTCGGCCAGGGCGAGGGTCGCCAGGCCGTGGTGGTACATCGGAAACGGTCCGAAATCGGTGCGGTAGATCAGCCCGTCTTCCTGGGTGTTGCGCAGCAGGAACTGGATCGCCTTCGCGGTATGGGTGCCGTACTCGCCGCTGCCGGGGACATGGCCCTGCGACATCAGGGCGATGGCGCAGGCCGCCACGATCCCGCTGGTATCGCCTTGACGGCCCGGCCAGGTGCCGTCGGCACGCTGGTTCTTGCCCAGCCATTCGACGGCCCGTTTCACAGCAGCGGAAGCCGTCGGCGTCAGCTGTTCGGTGCTCTCCAGGGCCGGCAGCGCAGCGGCCACCAGCAGGAGCAGAGCGATAGCCGGGCCTGCGCAGCCTCCAGCTTCCAGCCTCCAGCTTCCAGCCCGTACAGTCATTCCCCACCCCCGGCCAAGGCTCGATAGTACTGCTGCAGCGCCTGCTCGTAGCGGGTGGGGAACTTCTCCGCCTTGACCTGGGACAAGGTCTCGCGCTCCTGCGGTTCGAGACCGACTTCCCAGCCACGCCGGTTCGCGCCCTTCCGCGCACCGTCTTCCAGACCGCCTTCGCCGGGTTTGCCCTGTTGCTGTTGCTGCTGCTGCGCCTGCTGTTGCTGCGCCTGGTCCTGCTGCTGACGCTGCTGCGCCATCTGCTGCTGAAGTTGCTGCTGCGCCTGCTGCATCGCCTGCAGGGTCTGCTGCATCTCCTGCTGGGCCTGCTGACGATCGCCCTCGGCCAGCTCCTGCGCGGCCTGCTCGGCCTCCTGCTGGGCGGCCGTCATCTGCTGCTGTTTAAGCGCCTCGGCGATGTTCTGCTGCTCGGCACGCATGCGGTCGAGTTCAGCCTGCGACGGCTTCTGCTGTTTGGCGAGCTGGTCGAGCAGTTGCTGCTGGCGCTCCTGGTTGCGCTGCAGTTCTTGCATGCGTCGATCCAGTTCGGCCAGTTCGTTGCGATCCTGCCCGGCCAGCGCCTGGTCGGCCTTCTGCAGTTCGCGCAGCACCTCGGCCTGATGCTCCTGGGCTTCGGCCAGGCGATTCTCCTGCAGCGCATCCGCCGCCTGCTTGGCCTCCGACCGCGCCTTGCCCTGATCGAGATCGCGCGCCGCGTTCTCGAGGTTCTGCCGTTCACGGGGATCCTGCGCAGCGGCCGCCTGCTCGCGCAGCCCCTTGGCGGTGTCCTCGAGGGCCTTCTCCAGGGCCTGCTGCTGGCGGCTCAGGCGTTCGAGGTCGGCCCGTTCGCTGGCGGCGAGTTCGTCGCGCTCCTTGCCCAGGGTCTGGTCGCCCAACTTGGCGGTCTCGTCGAGCAGGCGCTGCTGGGCATCGATCGCGGCCCGCAGATCCTCGACGCCGTTGGCCGCCCCCAGGCCGCCCTGGGCGTTGCGCGCCAGGCGATCGAGGCGGGCGGCGAGTTCGCCCTGAGCCTGCGCAGCCAGATCGAGGTCGCCGGTGCCGCCGCCGCGCCGCGCGCGCGCCAGGTGCTCCTGGACGAAGGCCATGGTCCTGGCCTCGGGCGAGGCCGCTGCGACCAGGGTGGCGATCTCGCTGGCCAGCTGCTCGGCCTGCACCGCCTCGGATTCATCCCCGACCCGGTTGTAACGCAGGTCGTCGGCAAGCAGTCCAGCCCGCTCGGCGGTCTGGCCGGCCTGGCTGGCGAGGCCGCGCTGCACCCCCTCCTGGATGCGCAGGGCGCGCTCGACCCCGACATCGGCGGCGGCGAGTCCGGTCAGGCAGAGCAGGGTCGGGGCGAGGATGCGCATGGGGGGATTACCTGCCGTCGATGGATTTGCGGACGCCATCGACGCCGGCCTTGGCATCGTTCTGACGATCCCGGATGGTCTTCAAGGTATTCAGCAGCTCGGCCTTCTCACGCGCCATCCGTTCGCGCATCTCGCGCGGATCGAGGATGGTGAAGGTGCCACGCAGGCTGCTCGCCACGCCGGGTTCGGGACTGCGCGCATCGCGCGCCTCCAGCCACCAGACGACGCGCGCGCCGGCTTCGAGATTGAGCGGCGCCAGATCGAAGGGCACCTCGCCCTGGATCGCGGGTCCGGTAGCGCTCAGCGCCACCTCCTGGCTGGCCGCCTCGCCGCTCACCGCTTCGGGGTCGGCGCCGGCCGGGATGATCTGCCAGCGCAGGCGCACCCCGGCCAGGCCGTGATCATCGCGGGCGGTGAAGCGCAGCGGCCAGCGCGCGAAGCGGGTGACGTCCTTGTCGCGCGGCGGGAAGGTGACGGTGATCGACGGCGACCGGTCAGCGGTTGCGACCAGCGTCCAGCGCGGCGGATCGGCGGTGGTGAGCCCATCCGGGGCGGTCAGCAGGATCGACCAGGAGCCATCGGCGACAGCGTCGAACGAGCCGCGTCCCGAGCGCCCGTCGGCCTCCAGGGTCAGCGCCGAGCGCACGCCCTCTCCGGTCCCGCCATGAACGATCAACTCGGCCTGGCGCACCATCCGGCTGAACGTGGCCACCACCTCGATCCGGGTCCCGGCCGGGACCTGCACATCGCCCACCGTCGAGGTGGCGTCGGGCAACTGGAGGTAGGCCGGATGGACCAGGCGCAGGGCAAGGGCGCTGACGCTGGGCCGCTGCACGACCTGGACCAGCTCCTCGCGCTCCCAGCGGTGGTCGCCAGCGGCGGGACGGATGCGCAGATCCTCGACCGCCTGTGCGATGCTGCCGCGGAACAACGCCCGGCCGTCGGCTGTGATCCGCTCCAGGCGCAGGGTCGCCGAGCGGCCATCCGCGCCGCGCACCTCGGCCATGGCCTGGGCGGGAACCCGCGAGGTCGGATCGACCTCGATCTCGATCACCAGCGGATCGCCCCGGCCGACCAGGGCCGGCACGTTGACCGAGGCGATGCGCGTCGCGGTGGGGTAGTGCGCCGGCAGGAAGGCGAGGCGGCGGGCGAAGGCGGCGGCGATATCGCTGCGCCACGCCGCCAGCAGGCCCGCAGCCAGCAGCAGGACCCCACCCAGCAGCAGGGCGCGGCGGGCCGGATCCAGGCGCCAGGCCAGGCGCGGATCGAGGCTGGCGGCGCGGCCCTGCGTCTCCTCGGCCAGGGCCTCGACCAGTCCGGCCGAGCCGACCGCCCGCGTGCCGCCAGCCGCCAGGCTGCGCTGCAGCTGGATGGTCGAGATCAGCCGGCCGCCGAGCTCGGGGTGGGCGCGTTCGAGCAGCATCGCCAGCTCGTCGTCGCTGCGCTCGCGGCGGCATTCCGCGATCAGGCCGCGCCAGGCCTCGCGCCCGGCCAGCCACAGCAGGCAGCCGGTCATGGCGAGGCGGGCGAGGACATCCCAGCCCGCGAGGCCGAGGACGACGGTGATGAACCAGTAGTCGAGCACCAGCCAGGCCGCCAGGCCGACGACCAGGATGGCCGCCTGGCGGCCGACGCCGCGCGCCACTTCGGCGAGGTGGGCCCGGCGGCGCAGCGCCGCGAGATGGCTGCGGATGGGATCGCTCACAGCATGTCCCAGCGCTTGCGGAACCACCACTCGACGCCGAGCAGCAGGACCAGGAGGACGAGGACGCCCGGGGCGTTCCACAGGGTGATCTCCTCGCGCTTCAGCACCCCCTGGCGCTGGCGCGACGCGATGAGGCCGGCGGCCTGCCCGGCCTCGTGCAGCGGCAGATACGCCCCGCCGCTGGCCTGGGCGATCTGGCGCAGCAGATCCTCGCGCATGCCGCCGTCATCCTGTTCGAGCTGCGGTTCGCTGACGCTGACCAGGCGCTCGGCCTGGCCACTGTCGCCGCCTTCACCACCACCGAGCACCAGGCGGTGGCGGCCGGTGGCGCCCGGGACCCAGATGCCGGTGAAGACGCCGGGCTGGTCGCGGCGCGCGGCCAGCACCACCTGTTCGCTCGCCAGCCCGCGTTCGATCACCACCGTGACCTGCTCGGCCTGCAGTGGATTGAAGTCGGCATCCAGGGCGCGGGCGATGAGCTGGGCGGTGTCGCCGACCGCGTACTCGGAGCGATCGCTCTCGATCTGCATGCGGCTGGCGTTGCCGAGCAGGTGGGTCATGCCCAGCGACGAGGTGAGCTGGCCCCACAGCCGGCGGTGCTGGGCCGCGCCCGGCTTGAAACGCCAGCGCCAGGTCTCGTCGGTGCCGAGCCAGGCGACCTGGCCACGTCCGTAGCGATGCACGGCGAGGATCGGCAGCGGCTGGTCGCCGGCGGTGCGCGTCGGATGGATGAGCAGACTGCTCGCTCCGCTCTTCACCCGGCGCAGCGGATGGACCCACAGCAGCGGGGTGGCCTCGCGCCACAGCAGCTCGTTCTCGCCGGGCTCGGCGGCGAAGCGCAGCGCGGCCCAGCGAGAGCCTTCGGGGGTGACCACCGGCCGCTGGCCGTCCTTGAGCGTGCGCGCCAACTCGTCGGCGACGCTCAGCGCCGGCTGCGCCTCGGGTTCGACCGGCAGCAGCTGGTCGAGCAGGCTGCCCGACCAGGCCGAAGGCATGGCGCGGCGTCCGGCAGCGACGATCAGGCCGCCGCCCTCGCTGCGCACCCATTCCTCAAGCCCCTTCAACTCGTCGCCGGTGAAGAAGTCCGGGGCGATGTCGCCCAGCACGATGCAATCGTAGTCCTTCAACTCTTTGGCATTGGCCGGGAACTGGCGCAAGAAGCGTACGCCGCGCGCATCGAGATTGCGGTCGCCCTGGCGCAGGATGAAAGTCGGCTGCACGCGCTGGCGGTCGGCCTCGAGCACTCCGCGCAGGTAGCGGAATTCCCAGCGCGGCGCGTCCTCGACCACCAGCACGCGCAGCTTGCGATCCACCACCTGGATGTTGGCGCGCGCCTTGCGGTTGTTGACCGTGTTCGCCTCCTCGGCCTGCACCGCCAGCTCGGCCTGGTAGGTGAAGGTGCCTTCGCGGTCGGGCACGAGATCGACGGCGTGCACGAACTCGCTGGTCTCGCCCAGGGTCAGCGTCTCCTCCTTGACCACCTCGTCGCGCCCGGCCTCGTCGATGCGGCGGATGGTCAGCTGCACCGCCCGGCCGGCGAAGCCGCGGTTGCGCACCCGCACATCCAAGGTGAAGCGGTCGTTCTTGAACACCACATCTTCGCAGAAGAGGAAGGGGATTTCGAGGTCCTTGGACTGCGGCGCGCCGACCCCGAGGACGATGATCGGGGCGCCAAGCGAGCGCGCCGCCTCGACCGGATCCTCGCCACGGTTCCAGCCGCCGTCGCTGGCCAGGATGACGGCATCGAGACGGCGGCCACGCGCCCGGCGCGCGCTGTCGGCCACGGCCGCACCCAGCTGCGAGGCGCGCTCGGTTGGCGCCGCGAGGCCGTGCAACGGGCCGCTCGCTTCGGCGGCCAGGGGCAGCGGCGCCAGGCCGGGGCCTTCGCCGAAGGCATAGCCCTCGACCTTGAAGCGGCCGGCGAGCTGGCGCACCGGATCGCGGGCCGGATCGGCGAGGGCGGCGACCAGCAGCTCCTGGCGGGTCGCCGTGGCGACCTTGCCGGGATCGCCAAGCAGGGCGGCGGCCTGCTGCGACGCCTCGCCCTCGCGCCGGTCCACCAGCGCCATCGACTGCGAGCGATCGACCAGCAGCATCACCGTGCCGACGCCCTCGAAGCGGCGCACGACCTCAAGGAACGCGCCGCTGGCGATGAACAGGATGACCGCCAGGGCGGCGCCGCGCAGGGCCGCCAGGGCCTGCTTGCGGCGCGGGGCCACCCAGCCGACGTCACGACGGTAGCCAGCGCGGATCAGCAGGATGCCGACCACCAGCAGGGCGAGGAACAGCACGATCTCGCCCGGCGCGTCGCAGCGCGGCAGACGCAGGCCCTCGATCGCACCACCGTCGCCGGTGGCGTCGCGCCAGAGCAGGAGGCGAAGCAGGAAGTCCATCAACGCACCCCAAGGCCAAGGCGGAAGGCGGAAGGCGAAAGGCGGAAGAAATGCTCGCAGGCGTGACAGCGGGGATGGTCCGGCATGCACGCTTCAGCGTGCAGCGCTGCTTCCGCCTTCCGCCTTCCGCCTTCCGCCTTCATGGATGCCATGTCCCTCATGCGTCCCTCGGGGCCCACTTCACCACCAGGATGCTCTCAGCCACCAGGCAGAGCACGGCCAGGGCGAACAGGAAGGGCCAGATCTCGATGCCGGCGCGGGCGCGATCGAGGCGACCGGTCGCATCCTCGCCCGGCGCGATCCACATGGCGCTGGCCGGCTGGAGACGGGCGAGGGCCTCGTCACGTGACAGGGCGGCCAGATCGCTCTCCCCAGCCGGCGGATTGGCGGCGAACCACCACGACCGCTGGCCCCCCTGCAGGTGGTAGAAGCCGGCATAGGGGCTTTCGGCCAGTTCGACGCGGGCCGTCCCGTCAGCCGCCGCCGAGGGGTGGAGCACGGAGCGGCCGCCACGCGGATCGCTCACCTCGATCCTGGTGCCGGCTAGGCGGGCCGGGACGAGGAGCTGGATCGGATCGTGCACCCGCACGTTCAGGCGCGGCCGGTTGCCGAGCGCGGCGTGCTGGACCATGCGGCGGGTCAGCATGAGGAAGGCCGGCCGCAGTGGCAGGTCGCTCCAGGTCCGCTCGCTGGGGAAGGCCGCCATCAGCACCACGCCGCGTCCGAGCAGGCGCTCGACCAGGGCCGGCTTGCCGTCGCCAAAGCGCAGCACCACCGTGCTGCCGCTGGCCGGCATCAGCTCGTGGGCGCGCCAGAAGCGCGGGGTGGCGAGGAAGGGCTGGGCTTCGGGGGTGGCGAAGAAGGAGACGATCGGGTGGACCAGCCCGGTGGTGGCGAGACCCTGGCCCTTGGCCCCGGTCTCGTCGCTGAGTTCGCGCGGCGCGGCCGCGAGGGCGGCGGGCGCGATCGGCGCCAGCACCGCGTTCCACGCCGCCGCGCTGGCGCGCGCTCCTGGCAGCAGGATCAGGCCGCGTCCATCCGCCACCCAGCTGCGCAGGGCCTCGCCCAGACCCGGCGACGGGGCGGCCGGGTCGTTGAGGATCACCGCCTGGTAGGCGCTGAGGTCGGTGGTGGCGAGCGCGTTCGCACCGATCACCTCGACGCGGAAGAGGTCGGCCGGTGCGCCTTCGGCGCCGCCGCTGGCGAGGGCGGCGAGCGGGGCCAGCGCGGCGCTGAGATACTCCGCGCCGCCGCCGCGCACCCCCTCGGCGCCATCGACCACCAGTACACGCACCTTGTCCACCGCCTCGACCACGACCTGGCGCGCATCATCACCCGGCAGATGATCCGGAGCGAGGCGTACCTGGACGCGGCGCAGCCCAGGTGCCAGGCGGGCTTCGAGTCGTTGCTCGGCGACCGTCTCCAGGCGTGCGACCAGCGCCCCGGCCGCCTTGCGCAGCTCGCCGGTCGCGTCGTCGGCCCACAACTCGACCGCGACGTCCTGCACCGGCGCGCCGCCGCGGTTGCGCAAGCGCACGGTGAAGGCGGTGGGGGCGTCGCTGGTCACCAGATCATCGTCGGCGGCGAAACTTTCGACCTGCACCTGCGTAGCGGGGGCGGTGGAGCCGCTGTCAACCAGGAACAGGGCGGGAGCGGCGGGCTTGGCCAGCTCCTCGACCAGGTTCTTCCAGGCCCGGTCGTCCAGCGCCGGCCAGCCCGCGGCCTGCATGTCGCCGACCAGGTAGATCTCGCGTCGGCCGGGGGTGTCGCGCAGGATCTCCAACGCCTGGGTCAACCCGGCGACGACGCTGCTGCCGCCGTCGCCCTGCGGCGCGGCAGCGATGGCCTGGGCGACATAGGCGAGATCCTGGCTGGGCTCGGCCAGCTCGGCGACCGCGATATCGCTGTGCAGGACCAGCGCCGCCGACGAACCACGCGGCAGCCGCGAGACCAGTTCCTGGGCGCGCAGCTTGGCGGCGTCCAGGCGGCTGGCGGTGCCATCACGCGCCGCCATCGACAGGCTATGGTCGAGCACGATCACCGCCGAGACCCCGCCGCGCAGCCCGAGCAGCGCCAGCCCGCCCGAGGCGACGGTGGGCCGGGCCAGGGCGAGGGCCATCAGGACCACGGCAAGCGTGCGCAGCACCAGCAGGATGATCTCGCGCAGCTGGATGCGGCGCTTGCGCTGCTGCATGATGCGCAGCAGGAACTCCAGCGCCGGCCAGCGCACCACCTGGTAGCGGTTGCGATTGAGCAGCCAGATGATGACCGGCACCGCACCGAGGGCGGCGAGGGCGGCGAGCAGCGGAGCCAGGAAGGTCATGCGGCGGCTCCCGCCGCCGCAGCTTTGAGCTTTGAGCTTTGAGCTTTGAGCCCGACGGCAACACCCTGATCATCGGCGGTTTGCCGGCCTGCGAACTCCAAGCTCAAAGCTTCAAGCTCAAAGCTGCGAGCGCGAAGCGCGAAGCTCATATCGCCCCGCGCGCCCCGGCCGAACTCATCGCGGCGCGCTTGTTGAAGTAGGCGCTCAGCACGACATCGACCGGCATGGCGGTGCTGGCGAGGATGTGATCGATGCCGTTGCCGCGGCAGGCGGCGTCGATGGCGGTGATGTGCTTCTCCAGCTCCGCCAGGTACGTCGCCTTGATCTGGCGCGGGTTGAGCATCACCTTCTGGTCGAGTTCGAGGCCGTGGAACTGCACCTGGCCGGCGAAGGGGAAGTTCAGCTCGTCGTCGTCGAGCACATGGATGACGATGACGTCGTGCCCATCGTGACGCAGCCGGGCCAGGCCCTTGACCAGATCGGCGGTCTCGACGAACAGGTCGCTGATCAGCACGACGATGCCGCGTGAACGGATGCGCTCGGCCGCCTTGGCCAGGGCCGGGCCGATGCCGGTGCGCGCCTCGCTGGTCGTCGTTTCAAGCGCTGCGCAGATGCGCTGCAGGTGGTCCTTGCGCGACGAACGCGGTACGAACTCCTGCACATCGCCGGCGAAGGTGCACAGGCCGACCGCGTCGCTCTGCAGCAGCACCATCCACGACACCGCCGCCGCCGCGAGGCGTGCCCACGCCAGCTTGCTCTGCCCGTCCGCCGCCTTGGCCCCGGCATAGTCCATCGAGGCGCTGCAATCGACCAGCACCCAGGCCACCAGGTTGGTCTCGGCGCGGTACTGGCGGATGTAGTAGCGCTCGTTCTTGCCCCACACCTTCCAGTCGAGGTGCTTGAGGTCGTCGCCGGCGACGTAGCCGCGGTGCTGCGCGAACTCGACCGAACTGCCGAGGTACGGGCTGCGGTGCATGCCGGCCAGGAAACCCTCGACCAGCCCGCGCGCCTTCAGATCGAGGCGGCCGACGGTGGCGAGGGTCTTCGGGTCGGGAACGAATCCGGCAGCGTTGGCCACGGCTCAGCCCTTCGCCACCGTCTCCAGCAGCTTGGCGACCACCGTCTCGGTGGTGACGCCTTCGGCCGTGGCGGTGTAGCTGCAGGCGATGCGGTGGCGCAGCACCGGGGCCGCGACCGCCGCGATGTCATCGAAGCCGACTGCGAAGGAACCATTGAGCACGGCCCGGCTCTTGGCCGCCAGGATGATGTTGATCGAGGCGCGCGGGCCGGCGCCCCAGCTGATCCACTGCTTGACGAAGTCAGGCGACTCGGGCTGGTCGGGGCGGGTGGCGCGCACCAGGTTCTTGGCATATTCCAGGATCTGGTCGGCGACCGGCACGCGCATGACCAGCTTCTGCACGCCCAGCACCTGGGCGGCGGTCATCACCTTCTGCACGCCCTTCTCGTTCTCAGCCATGATCGGGCTGGCCACCCGACGCATGATCTCCAGTTCCTCGGCGTCGCTGGGGTAGCCGACCGAGACCTTGAAGATGAAGCGGTCGAGCTGCGCCTCGGGCAGCGGGTAGGTGCCTTCCTGGTCGAGCGGGTTCTGCGTCGCCAGCACGAAGAAGGGCGCCTCCAGCACATGCGTCTCGCCGCCGGCGGTGACGCGCTTCTCCTGCATGGCTTCCAGCAGGGCGGCCTGCGTCTTGGGCGGCGTGCGGTTGATCTCGTCGGCAAGGACGATGTTCGAGAAGATCGGCCCGCGCATGAACTTGAACATGCGCGCCTTGGTCGCCGGGTCCTCTTGCAGGATCTCGGTGCCGACGATGTCCGAGGGCATCAGGTCGGGGGTGAACTGGATGCGCTTGAACGACATGTCCAGGGTCTTGGCCAGGGTCGAGATCAGCAGGGTCTTGGCGAGACCCGGCACGCCTTCGAGCAGGCAGTGGCCACGCGCGAAGATCGAGATGAGCAACTGTTCTACCACCTCGTCCTGACCGACGATGACCTTGCCCAGTTCATGCCGGACCTGGGCCGAGGCCTGCTTCAGCCAGGCGACGGCCTGCTTGTCCTGGGCGGTCTTGTCCTGGGCTGGCTGGGCGGCTTCGGTCATGGGCTTCTCCGGGGCTGGAGTGGAGGATGGCGGCGACCGCCGGCTCCGCCACAGCTACATGTGCAATAACGATTAGGGAGGACGCCCGTGACAGGAGCACGTTGGAACCATGCAACCACCTGGCGGGCGGCACCTGGACAACGGCCTGACTGACGTGCTGCATCGGGCCAACCGACGAGTCTGGGGAGCACATCAACCACCGGCTCCGGACCCGATGACCCGAACTGCATGGGCCGGGTTCGTACTTGGAACCCGTTCCCGACGCTCCAACATGGGCCGCGAGGACTCCCCGATGTCGAGCAGCACGATGCAGCAGCCCGCAACCATCCTCGTGGTCGAGGACAAGCCTGCCCTGCGCGACCATTTCGCCGAGACCCTGCGCGACATCGGCCCGCACGTCAGCGTCGAGGTGGCGGCCGACGGCCAGGAGGCCCTCGAACGCATCACCCAGGGCACCCGGCCCATCGATCTGGTGGTCAGCGACATCATCATGCCGCGCCTCGACGGCGAGGCCCTGCTGGAAGCCCTGCACAAGCGCCAGTTCCCCGGCGCCGTGATCATGCTGACCGCCCTGGGCCACGACGACGTGGTGGTGCGCTGCCTCAAGCGCGGCGCCTGCGACTATCTGGTGAAGCCGGTGTCGATCGACGACTTGATCGCGGCAGCGGCCAACGCCCTGCAGCACCGCCCGACCGTCGCCGAGGCGATGAAGGTCGAGTACGACCCGCTCGGCTGGTTCGAGGTGACCGGATCGACCAGCGAGGCGATCCTGTTCAAGTACCGCAAGTTCCTGGGCCTGCTCGAACGCTTCCGCATCCCCGAGCCGATCGCCAGCGAGGTCCGCCTGGCGCTCGACGAGTTCGGCCGCAACGCCATCGAATGGGGCAACAAGTTCGACAAGGACAAGAAGGTCGTCTTCGGCTGCCGCATCCTGCCCGGCAAGATCATGGTCTATATCGAGGACGAAGGCCCTGGCTTCGACCCCAACAAGCTGCCTGATCCCAGCGCCGACCCGATCGGCCACATCGAGCGCCGCCAGGCCGAGGGCAAGCGCCTGGGCGGCTACGGCGTCCACCTGATCAAGAACCTGATGGACAAGGTGATCTACAACGCCAAGGGCAACCGGGTGGTGATGCCCTTCCCAACCCGCCCCCGCCTTCTAGCGTCCAACCCATGACCCAGCCCTTCCGCAGCGATGACGACGACGATGACATGACCGGCGGCGCCGAGCCCGAGCCCAAGGTCATCGTGACCAAGGACGGCAAGTCGGTGGTGATGGACATCCCCACCCGCCTGCTCTCCGAACGCATCATCTGGCTGGGCGAGGAAGTGAACAACCGCAGCGCCAACCGCTGCGTCCGGCAGCTGACCTACCTCGCCCTCGAGGACGCCAAGAAGCCGATCACGCTGTACCTCAACTCGCCCGGCGGCTCGATCGTCGATGGCATGGCGATCTACGACACCATCCGGCGCAGCCCGGCCCCGGTGCACTGCATCGTCACCGGCATGGCCGCCTCGATGGGCGCGATCATCCTCAGCGGCTGCGCCAAGGGCCACCGCCGCATCCTCAAGCACGGTGAAGTCCTGCTGCACCAGCCGCTGGGCGGCGCACGCGGCCAGGCCACCGACGTCGAGATCTCGGCCAAGCGCATCCTGAAGATGAAGGAGATGCTGCTGAAGATCCTGGCCGAGAACTGCGGCCAGCCGCTGGAGAAGGTCTCGGAAGACTGCGATCGCGATTACTGGCTCGACGCCGAGGACGCCAAGGCGTACGGCATCGTCGATGAAGTCATAGCGTAAGTACTTAACCGCGCATCGTTTGCAGACTACCCCGCAGGCCACCGCCAGGTTCTGGCACGGCGCATGCGAGCGCAGTCCTGCAATGCCTCCCACGTCGCATATCTGGGCGCTGCCGGTCTCGCTGTTCGCGCTCTGCGCCACCGGCTGCGCGCAGCCGCGAGACCCCAATGTCCGCTTGGCGAACCGGACCAGTCAGGCGATCGAAGACCTCGAACGCCTCAAACCGCGGCTCGCCAAGACCGGCACACCTGACGCGGATCTGCTGGCCGACCAGTTGGCGGCCGTACGCGGGGGCCTGCTGGCCCTGCCGACCGAGGCACCTGCCCAGCCCGTCGTGCCCGAGGAACCACCCCCTCCCGCCGCCCTGGTCCGCTGTCCGGATGAGGGTTGCTGGCGCCTGGGCGTGCAGGTCGAAAGCGGCATGTGGCACCTCGACCTGCGCGGCGGTGGTGGCGAGCTGACCGAATCCGGCCCGCTCGCCTTTGGCCTCGCCGTCGCCGCAGAACGCTCGCTGCCGATCGATCACCGCCTGGAGTGGAGCTGGGGCGGCGAGGTGGTCGCCAGCCAGCAGTTGCGCGATGGCGGCCAGCACGTGACCTTGATCGGCCTCCGCCCGGTGCTGCGCGCCTCGATCGCGGTGCATGACGCCATCGCCCTCACCGCTCGCCCGATCATCGAGTTCGGCCAGGCCTACGCCCGCCTGGGAGCGCCGCCCTACGAGGTGCTCGACCGCAGCGATGTCTATGCCTCGCTCGGCGCGCGCGCCGGGATGCGTATGAAGCTGCGCTTCGGCGGCGATCTGACCGCCGAAGCGGGTTGGCGCACAGTGTGGTTCCAGGGCTCGGCGGGAACCACCAGCTACCGCGTGGAAATCCAGTCGCCCGAGGTGGCGATCGGCTGGGCTGGCAGGTTCTGATGCGCTGGCTCCTCGCGCTGCTCTGCCTCTGCCAGCTGACGGCGGTCAGCATCGATGGCCCGGCCTCGGCCCGCGCCACGGTCGGCACCGCCTTCGCCTGTGCGGTGCTGACCACAGGCACGGTGTCCTCGTTCAATGCGACGGGGCTGCCTGCGGGACTGAGTCTCGATGCGGCCAGCGGACGGATCAGCGGAACGCCGACGGCGGATGGGGCCTTCAGCGTGCTGGTCGGCGCCAGCGATGGCGCGAGCAGCACGTCGGCAACCATCAGCATCGTCGTCGATACGGCTGGCACCGATCGCGTCACCAACATCGGTCAGTACGCCTTCACCGTGAATTCAGCGGGCTCCTTCCTCCTGACCTCCGCCACGGCCACTCCCGCCTTCGTCCTGGGCGGAGTTCCTGCCGGGATGTTCGATGACAGCGCTGGACTGATCAGCGGCACACCGCTGATCGAAGGCGTATTCAACATCGAGGCCTCGGCCGATGGCGGCCTCACCGCGACCAGCATGATCTTCCAGGTCCTGCCAGCGCAGATTGGATCACCGGTGTTCACCCTGCCGGTGCAACCGCTGGCCGCCATCGGCGCTCCGTTCGCCTGCTGGATCCATGCCGATGGCGCCTCGGACTTCAGCGCCAATGACCTGCCCGCCTGGCTGACCCTGGACACCTCACTCGGCCGCCTCGCCGGCACCCCGACCACAGGCAGCAGCCATGCCAACATCCGGGTCACGGCGGTCAGCGGGGCGAGCGCTGCGACCACCATGCTGGCCATCCCGGTGTTCACCCCCGTGAGCGGCGCTGCCGTACCCACCTCGCCGGTCGTCCTCGACACCACCATCGGCAGCGGACTCGGCTGGTCGGCCCTGGCCGGCATCGATGCCACCTGGGCGACCCAGGGTCTGCCGGCCGGACTGCTGCTGGACAGCAGCACCGGCCTGCTCACCGGGGCCACCGAGTCGGCGGCCTACGATGACGTCCTGCTGACCGCCACCACCATCGCCACCGGCGACACGGTGGTGACGACCATGGCGATCCGCACCTATCCGGCAGCCACCGGAGCACCGGTCATTCTTGGACTGCCGCCCCCGACCCTGACCGTCGGAGCCCCGGCCGCCATCGCCATCGCCACCAGCGGCGGAACGCCGACCAGCTATGGGATCCTTGATCCCAGCGGGATCTTCACGGTCGGCAGCGACGGCATCCTGCGGGGGACGCCGACCTCGGCGGGGGCCATCGCCCTGCGGGTGAACGCGCTCAACGCCTCGGGTAGCGCTGTGACCACGATCATGGCGGTGGTGCGCACCGCCACCGCTGCCGCCCCCCTGCCCGGCCTGCCGGTCTCGTGGTCGGCGACCTCCGGATCGGCCTTCGCCTGCGCCCTGACGGCGACCGGCACGACCAGCAACTGGACCGCTTCCGGCCTGCCCAATGACCTGCTGCTGGCGCCGGCGGTCGGCCGCATCACCGGCACGCCGATCCCGCTCGGCCCGGCAAACGTCCTGATCAGCAGCAGCAACGGCAGCGGCAGCAATGCCAGCCATGCGGTGATCACCGTGGCGACAGCGGCGACAGGCGCCCCGGTCATTGCCGAGGCCGGGCCGTGGTTCATGACCGTCGGCCAGACGACCGCCTTCCAACTGATCGACAGCAGCGGCAGCGCAACCTGGACCATCCCCGTCCTGCCCACCGGCTTGGCCGTCACCACCGACGGAGCCATCACCGGCACGCCGACCGCGACAGGCACCTGGCAGCCGGAGATCACAGCCGTGCGCAGTTCGCTGAGCGCTGTCACCACCGGCTTGATGGTGGTCAATGCCGCGACCGCCGGCGCCCCGCTGATCACCAGCGAGCTGGTGATGACGGGAACCGTCGGATCGGCCTTCGCCGCGACCATCACGGCCAGCGGATCGCCCAATGAATACACGGCGACGCCACGACCTGCCTGGCTCAGCCTCGATGCCCTGACCGGCCAGCTCAGCGGCACGCCGGATGCGGCCGGTTCCTTTGTCCTGCAGCTGTCGGCGCGCAACGCGGCTGGGACAGTCCGCACCGTCGCTGTGTTGAATATCAGTGCCGCCCCAAGCAGCGGAGGCGGAACGACTCCGCCCGCAAGCGGTGGCCAGGTCGGCGGCATCAGCGGTGGCGGCTGCGGCGCCGGGGCAGCCGGACTGCTGCTCGCCCTCGGTCTCGGCTGCCGCCTGCGCCGCCGGACTACACCGCGCTGACCGCCACGGCGTGCGACACGCCACCGCTGAACGATTGCCACGCGGACGCCCCGAAACCAGCTTCGCGCAGCACCGTATCGGCCTCGCTGGTCGAAATGAAACCCTTCACCGAGTCATGCAGATAGCGGTAGGCGGTCGCATCGCCGGCCAGCAGCGCGCCGGCAACTGGGAACACGCCCTTGCCGAAGGTGGCATAGAAGGTCTTCGGCCACCAGCGCACCGGGCGGAAGAATTCGAGGATCAGCAGATGGCCGCCTGGACGCAGTACGCGACGCAGTTCACGCGCGCTGGCCAGCGGGTCGCCGAAATTACGCCAGCCGTAGGCGACCATGGCGACGTCGAAGGAGCCATCGGCATAGGGCAGGCGCAGGGCGTCACCGGCAGCTGCCGACAAGGGCCGACCACGCCGCTTGGCGATGCCGGCCGCCAGCATCGGCACGCAGAAATCGCAGCCATGCACCCGCGCCGCCCGGCCCTGGGCCAGGGCCATCAGCCCGAGGTCGAAGGTGCCGCAGGCCAGGTCCAACGCCTCGCCGGAACCGGCCGGCAGCATCCCGACCGCGATCCGCCGCCAGCGCACGTCGAGACGCACCGAGAGGACCCGGTTGAGCAGGTCGTAGCGGTTGGCGATGCGGCCGAACATGGCCTGCACCTGCTTGCTGCCGGAAGGAACGAAGGTGGTCACGCCGGACATCGCATGTCCGGGTTGGCACTTATCAAGTTGGAAGACCGCGCCGTTCACCACCATCCCGGACATGGAACGTTGGTCGATCCTCATCGAGAAGGAGTACCTCAAGTTCTCCTGCGCCCATTTCCTGATCTTCCCCGACGGGTCGAAAGAGCGCCTGCACGGCCATAATTACCGGGTGCGCTGTGAGATCGACGGCGACCTGGATGGGCACGGCCTGGTCATCGACTTCAAGGAGGTCAAGCCGGTGATCCGGGCGCTGTGCGACGAACTGGACGAACACTGGATCGTCCCGGCGCACCACCCCGAACTGAAGATCACGCACCGCGAGGATGGTCACACCGAGGTGGTGTACCGCGGCTCGCACTACCTCGCCCCCTCCGACGAGGTGCTGGTCCTGCCGATCGGCAACACCTCGGCCGAGTACTTCGCCGCCTGGTTCGGCCGCACCCTGCTCGCCCGGCTGCGCGAACGCTTCGGCCACATCCGCGTACGTCTGCTGCGCCTACGTATCAGCGAGACCGATGGTCAGGATGGGGTATTCGTCACGGATGGAGAGACGGTTGCCGGCCCACAGCCTGGCATCTCGAGTCCCTGAGGGCCTGTGGGCAATGGCGTTGCGTTAAGGGCACTGACCTTGGAAAGGCGGAAGGCGGAAGGCGGAAGAAATGCGGATTGGACTGCCGGCCCAGTCGTGAACAGCAACTCTTCCGCCTTCCGCCTTCCGCCTTCCGCCTTGCGTCCCCAAGAGTCCTTAACGCAACGCCATTGGGCCTGTGGGCGAGCCCGAGACCGGCTCCGGACCTGGGTCAATCAGCGGCAGATCAGCAGCAAACGCCAATCAGCTACGTCGGTGCCAACCAGTCCTCGACGGAGAGGTTGGCCACCCGCTTGAACTCACGGGTGTTGTGCGTCACCAAGGTCCAGCCGAGCGACAGGGCATGACCGGCAATCAAGGTATTGAGCGTTCCAATCGGTGATCCGCGCATCTCCAGCACGGTTCTGATCGTGCCATATGACGCAGCCGCAGCTTCATCGAACGGCACCACGACCAAGGTCTTCAGGACGCGACGGATGTTGGCCGCCGCCTGCTCTGCCTGGTTGCTCTTCGCTGCACCGTAGTGCAACTCTGCTATGGTGATGCTGCTGGCCCGAACCATAGCTGGCGGGTGCAATTGCAGGTTGCCCAGGATGGCAGGGTTGCGCTTGGTCAACGCAATGCAGTGGTCGGTGTCGAGCAGGTACTTCACAGAGATTCCCGGACTTCGGCAGGACCAGTCGGCCAGCGGCGGAAGCTGTCGTCCAAGGGCTTGAGGTCGTCCCACAAGGCATCCCAGGAATCAGCGCCTTTTGCCGGCTTGATGATCAGCGCATCGCCTCGGCGGCTAACCGTGGCCCGCTTCGTGTTCAAGCGGAACTGCCGGGGAATGGTCACGGCTTGGCTGCCGCCATTGGTGAATACCCGGACAGTTATCGATGGTGATGCTGGTGGGGTTGCGATCTTCATAGCTATGGCCATAGCTATAATGGCACAGACGGAAGCTCCGTCCTGCATGGCTCCAAACGGCGGTGAAGCGCCGTTCCCCGCGCGCCGGGTCAATGGTCTGTCGACTTATCACCCCTCCTATACTATAGATATTCTGCTGGACTGCAGGCCAGAGCATCGGCAGCCAGGCTGTTGAGTGCCGCAGACGGCTGACGATCATACGTGCATGATGGAGTTCGATCCTGATGCCGAAGCCCGTCAGGGTGATGCTCAGGTGCTGGCCGTCCTGCGGACCTGGCCGCTGGAACGACGCGGCGCGGTGGCCTGCAACCTGACCGCGATGGTCCGTTCATCCTCTCGCGCAGCCTGGCGGCGGGCGCATCCCGGGCAGTCGGCACGTAGCGCCGACATCGCCTGGGCCGAAGCCCAGTATGGCCCTGAACTCGGCGCCGCCCTGCGGACCTGGAACGCGGCGCGGCGATGAATCCCGAATCCCCGAGTGCGGCCCTGGCCGGCCTCGCCACCGCGCTGGAGGCCATGCAGGTGCCGTGGTTCGTCAGCGGATCGCTGGCCTCCAGCCTGCACGGGGTTCCCCGCTCGACCAACGATGTCGATGTCGTTGCAGACCTGCCCGCACAGGCCGCCGGCGAACTCGTGAGCAGACTTGGCGACGGGTATTACGCCGACGAGGGCATGATCCGCCAGGCCTTCAGCCGACGCGGTTCCTGCAACCTGATCTGGCTTTCGACCATGATGAAGGTCGATCTCAGCCCGCCCCGCTTCGCCTTCGACCATGAAGCCATGCAGCGGCGGCAGCCCACCGTGCTGACCGATGGCGGTCCCGGTGGTCTGCCCATCTTCGTCTGTTCCCCCGAGGACGCCATCCTCTCCAAGCTGTTCTGGTATCGTCAGGGTCGCGAACTATCGCAGCGCCAGTTGCGCGACATCGCCGGCATCATCGGGGCGCGCGGCGATGCGCTCGACCTCGCGTATCTGCAACGCTGGGCTGTCTCAGCCGGCATCGCCGACCTGCTCGACCACGCGTTGGCCGACCGTGGGCAGGCTCCATAAGCGGCAAGACATGGTGGATGCCGTCAGGCGAAGAAGTCGCCGAGCAGGCAGGCGAAGCCAGGCAGTACGCCGCCGCCATCGACCCGATCGGTCACCTCCAGATGGTGCACGGGCTGGCCCTGGGCATGGATCTCAGCCGTCTGCGACGCCGGATCCACCACCCACACCAGCGCGACACCTCGGCGCAGCCACATACGCGCCTTCTCCAACGTCTCGGTGTAGCTGTCGCCCGGCGACACCACCTCTACCGCCAGATTCGGCACGCAGCGCATGTACCCACGCTTGGGGGCCAGCGCGCAACGCTCGGCGTCGAGATAGGCGACATCCGGCGCCCGCACATTCTGCTCGTCGAGGATGAAGCCCGGATCACCCGCCAGAACGGCACCCGGGATGCGATTCGCTTCTG
>JAIFND010000061.1 GCA_020047915.1 bacterium
CTCCTTCCGCCTTGATTCCATCCAACCTACGGATTTCGACGCAGAACCACATACCCCCGGCTTACCTTTACGCCATTGGGCGAAGCCCCTGAGCAGTCACAGCGCAGCGAGGATGCGCTCGCCGTAGCGGGCGGCGCGCTTCTCGCCCCAACCGTGGCAGGCGGCGAGCTGCTCGATGGTGGTCGGCTTCGCCGCACACACGGCGTGCAGGCCGGCGTCGGTGGCGATGATGTAGGGCGGCAGGCCGGCGGTGGCGGCCAGCTCGGCGCGCAGCTTGCGCAGGCGCTCGAAGAGCCCTGCATCGCTGCCGGCCGGAACGGGCTTCGCGGCCTTGCCCTTGCGCGTGCGGGCGCGCGGCGGCAGCGGGGCGTCGAGGCGGACCTCGCCGACACCTTTGCACAACGCATAGCCGGCCTCGGTCAACGACAGGGTCGGATACTCGCCGTCATCGACCTGCAGGTGGCCCTGGGCGATGAGCTGGTCGAGCCAGCGGCGCAACTGCGCGTCGTGCGCGTCCTTGAGCAGGCCGAACACGCTCAGGCGCTCGTGGCCCCAGCGTCGCACCTGCTCGTCGTCGGCGCCGCGCAGCACCTTGGCGACATGCCCGGCGCCGAAGCGATTGTCGGTGCGCCAGACCGCCGAGAGCAGCTTCTTGGCGGTCAGCAGCGCCTCGTCGGCGGGCAAGGCGGCGGTCTCCTCGAGACAGACGTCGCAGGCCCCGCAACCGCCGGCGGACGGCTGGTAGGACTGGCCGAAATGCTGCGACAGCAGCTGGTGCCGGCACATCGGCGCGCTGGCATAGCGGCCGATCGCCGCCAGCTGGCGTTCGAGGCCGCGCAGGCGCTCGGGGTCGGGTGATTCCTGCCGCGCCAGGAAGCGCCAGGTGGCGAAGTCCTGGCCGCCCCACAGCAGCACGCACTCGGCCGGCTCGCCATCGCGCCCGGCGCGGCCGCTCTCCTGCTGGTAGTGCTCGACTGAACGCGGCAGCGCGGCATGGATCACGAAGCGCACGTTGCTGCGGTCGATGCCCATGCCGAAGGCGACGGTGGCGACCACGACCTGCAGCCGTTCGCTGGTGAAATCAGCGACAGTGCGCGAGCGCGCCACGGCGTCCATCCCGGCGTGGTAGGCGCGCGCATCGACGCCCTTGGCCTTCAGCTTCTCGGCGAACTGCTCGACCGCCTTGCGCGTCTGGGCATAGACGATGCCGCCCTCGCCGGGATGGCGGTTGATCACCGCCAGCATCTGTTCCAGCGGCTGTTCGCGCGGCAGGGCGCGGAAGACCAGGTTGGGCCGGTCGATCGCGCCGACCAGGCGCAGCGGCTGCGGCAGGCGCAACTGCGCGACGATATCGTCCTGCACCTTGGGCGTGGCGGTGGCGGTCAGGGCCATCACCGGCACGCGCGGCCAGGATTTCAGGACATCCGCGATCTGACGGTATTCGGGGCGGAAGTCGTGGCCCCAATGGCTGATGCAGTGCGCCTCGTCGATCGCCACCAGCTTCAGCCGCTTGGCGATGGCCGCGCTGAGATCGCCGACCACCAGGCGTTCGGGCGAGAGGTAGAGCAGGCGCAGGCTGCCGTCGTCCAGCGCCTGGCGCACGCTGCGCTTCTGGCCCGCGTCGAGGTTCTGGTGCATCGCCCCGGCGCTGATGCCGGCCTCGCGCGCGCCGGCCACCTGGTCGTCCATCAGCGCGATCAGCGGGCTGACCACCACGACCAGCCCGTCCTGGCACGCCGCCGGCACCTGGAAGCACACACTTTTGCCGCCGCCGGTGGGCAGCACCACCAGGGCGTCACGGCCCGCCAGCGCCGCCTCGACCGCCTCGCGCTGCAGCGGGCGGAAGGCGTCGTAGCCCCAGTGCTTCTTCAGTGCCTCGCCTGGCGTCATGGCGCGGCAGCGTGGCTGCGCTGCGGGGCGCGCCAGAGGAGACTTGGCGCACCGGGCGCGCGGGCTTCACCACTTCTTGCCGCTGATCGCCAGCGCCGCGCCGGCGAGGATCAGGGCCAGGCCGGCGAGCTCGCGCCAGGTCGGCAGCTCCTTGAGATAGAACATCAGGAAGGCGAGGAAGACGCCGATCGAGATCGCCTCCTGCACCACCTTGAGCTGCGCGGCGGTGAACGGCCCGCCATGCGCGATCAGACCGAAGCGGTTGGCCGGCACCGCCAGGCAGTATTCGGGCAGCGCGATCAACCATGAGGTCGCGATGATCGCCCACAGCGGCCAGGCCGGACCCTGGCCCTTGAGGTGCCAGTACCAGGCGAAGGTCATGAACAGGTTGCTGCAGATCAGCAGCGCGACGGTCAGCATGCGGCCGGCTCAGGCGCCGGGGCGCTTCCAGCTTGGACCATTGGCGCCCAGGACGTTCGAGCCGGGCGGCGGCTTGGCCGCCTGCGGCTGGGCCGGCGCGGCGGGCTGCGGATTCGCCGCCGCCGCCTCGGCCGCCTTGGCCGCCTTCTCCTCCTTCGACTTCGTCTCCAGCAGCGCGTCGATGTCCACGCCGAGCAGCTTCAGGCGCTTGGCGAAGTCCTCTTTGTCCATCGACTTGTCCCAGGCATCCATCGGCTCGACCTCGCCGGCCTTGATGCGGGTCTCCAGCGCGTCGTTGAGCAGTTGCATGCCGTACTTGGCGCCGGTCTGCATCGCCGAGGGGATCTGGAAGGTCTTGCCTTCGCGGATCAGCGCGCCGATGCCGCTGGTCATGAACAGGATTTCCAGCGCGGCGCAGCGCCCGCCGCCCTTCTTCTTGAGCAGGGTCTGGGCGACGACGCCACGCAGCGAGCCGGCGAGCATCAGGCGGATCTGCTCCTGCTCGTCGGCCGGGAACTGGTTGATGATGCGATCGACCGTGCTGGCCGCGGTCGAGGTGTGCAGGGTGCCGAACACCAGGTGGCCGGTCTCGGCGGTCTCGATGGCGATGCGCGTCGTCTCGAGATCGCGCATTTCGCCGACCAGCACGATGTCGGGGTCCTCGCGCAGCACGGCGCGCAGGGCGGCGGCGAAGCTCTTGGTGTGGTTGTGCACTTCACGCTGGTTGACCAGGCACTTCTTGGCCGGGTGGACGAACTCGACCGGGTCCTCGATGGTGATGATGTGCTCGGAACGGGTCGAGTTGATGTGATCGACCATCGCCGCCAGGGTGGTCGATTTGCCCGAGCCGGTCGGGCCGGTGACCAGCACCAGGCCCTTCTTGAAGTCGCACAGGCGCATGACGCCGGGCGGCAGGCCGAGCTGCTCGGCGGACAGGATCTTGTCGGGGATGCGGCGGAACACCGCGCCGATGCCGAAGCGGTCGCGGAAGTAGTTGCAGCGGAAGCGGCCGATGCCGTCCAGCGCGTAGGCGAAGTCGGTATCGCTGCATTCCTCCCACTGCTTGCGATTGCGCTCGGGCGCGATCTCGAACAGGATCTGCTGCAGCTGATCCTTGTTGAGCTTGGGCGCCCCGGGCAGCGCGATCATGTCGCCCGACGCGCGGATCATCGGCACATGCTCGGACGTCATGTGCAGATCCGAGGCCTTCTGCTCGGTCATGATCTTGAAGAGATTGTCGATCCAGGGCATGGGCGCCTCCGCGGAACCATGGTCTAGGACCAGGCGTCCGTTCTGTCCACTGCCAAGCGATCTGTCTGGCCCCCGCTGTTGCTCCCTTCTCCTAGCCTGACAGGGACTTAGGGTCTTCTCGCCTGCTGTCGGGTATTCCCACACCAGATTCTCGCTACCCCGAGGTAACATAGCGCCATGCAGTCTCGTTCCGTGTCGTGCGGCTTTTCCCTGCTTGAGGTGATGGTCGCCATCGCCCTCCTCGCCACCGGCGTGACCATGATGCTCGGCTCTCTCGTCACCCAGCACCAGGGCCGCGGGAGCGTGCGCGACACCCAGCGCGTCACCGAGCTGGTGACCACCCTGCGCGAGCGCCTGTTCAGCGAACCGTGGACCCCCACCGGCACGACCACCCTCCACGGACTGGGCGTCTCCACCTGGTCAACGCCAGGGGTGTTCAACCAGACGAACCCCTTCGGCGGCACCGGGCGGCACGACGAGGCGGCCCTTCTCGCGGCCGGCATCATCGTCCAGCCGACCGGCTTGACCGATCTCTCATACTATCTGGAATACTACCGCGCCGACACCCTCTCGGCCACACAGCGCGGCCTATTCGACAAGGGTACGGATGCGAATAACGACGACATCTACGACACCTTCGCCAGCGCGACCGAAAGCCGGGCCGGACTCACCGCCAACCTCACGGCCGCCCAACGCTTCAGTTCGGCCCCAACCAGCAGCATCGGCGCTGACGAACCGCTAGCGATCCGCATCGTGGTGGTGTGGCGTGGTCTCGGCGTCCTCGGGGCGCAGACCGCCAGCTCTGGGGGCGGCACCGTGCGCTATATCGAAAGCTTCCTGGCCAGGGGGGCCAACTGATGAACCGCCGCGCCATGAGCCTCGTCGAGGTCACTATTGCTGCAGGCATCCTGATCTCGGTCATGGCCGCCATCCTGCAGGTCACGGTCGCAGCCCGCTCCTACGAGGCGACCTCCAGCGCCCAGGACGAGATCGCCGCCGACGCCGCGTCATGCCTGCGCTTCATCGGCGAAGACCTGGCCCGTTCCGGCTGGCACATCCCTGATGGGACCACCAGCCTGGCCCTGGAAAGCGCCCTCGATACCAGCGGAACCGAGATCGGGAAGCTGTCCTCGGCGCCGGCGACCGATCGGACGAGGCGCTATTTTCCCTATGTGATCGGTTCCGGCAACGGCCTCACACCCAGCGGTGCCACCGTCACCCGCGCGAATTCGGTGTTTTTTCCCCACGCCCAGCTTGCCACCGCCGTGACCCTGGTTTCCACCGCCTTCCCCGCCTCGCTGGTGGCGGCCAGGGCCCCTGTCGCCGACATCACCAGCCTGACTGGTGCCACGGCGGCGGCGACCTACTACGCAAGCTATACCGGCCCGTCGCAGGCGTTGATCTTCCTGCGGGTATTCACCTACGACGGGCGCACCGAACTCTCCGACACCCTCTCCGCCAGCCAACGCCGGCAACTGTACAATGGCTACCTGGAGTCGCGTGGCCCGGTCCTTGATTTCGGGGCCGACGACGACTCCGACCTGCCCTTGTGGAATAGCACAGGCAACCACGCGACGCTCGGCATCTCATACGCCAGCCAGATCTATGATGCCGGTGCCGGCAACTGGAGTCTGCGCCCCGGAGCTTCCGACACCGTTGCCTACGGCGTCCCGCTCGAATCCGGCTATGTGGTCACCGGATCGGACGGCGCACTGCGCATCCTGCCGCAGTGGGAATCCCTCGACCCCCCAGATCACGAACGTCCGGCTGACGAGAACGACTGGCGCGAATATCTCTACACCGTGGTGCGCTCGCCCTACCAGGGCCGCTTCGGACGCTTGGTGCGCGCCCACAAGGTGCTTTTGGCGGCGCCCCTGCCGCCGGTCGGGGTGGAGGTCGGCCAGATCATCTCGTCAGGCTCGCTCGGCGTCGGTGACGAGGCCATGGTGATCGATCGCATCCTGTCAGACAATGTCTCTCGCATCACCTTCGACACCTATCGCACCGACCGCCTGTTCTCCACCGATGAAGGTCGCCTGGACATCAACCAGGTGCGGGTGCGGCTCTACCTGACGCGTCCCGACCAGCTCCAGCAGACCGTGCTCACCCGGGTCGCAACCGCCACCTTTACGATGCGCGTCAAGGGCACTGAAACGCAGCGCAATGACGACCTGCTTCTGCTCGGCACCACTCGTCCCGGCTTTCCGCGTTGAAGGATCATACCATGCCGTCCAATTCCACACCAGCCCGCTCCGGAAACGCGATCGTCCTGGCCATCGGCGTCATGGCCATCGCCGCCGCCATCATCTCCTCCACCACCAACAACATGGTTGTTTCGGTGGGCAGCGTCCGACAGAGCGTGGATCACGCAGAACTCGTCGCCGCGGTCAGCACGACCCTGGTCCGGCGCGAGCGCATGCTCAGCCAGGCGGCCACGCTGGGCGCAGAAGGCTTCGTACGACGCTTCGACCCCGAATACGACTATGACCTTGATACGGTCGGTTTCGTGGGCAGCGAGAACTACGGAGTGGACTACATCGGCGGGGCGCAGGTGCGTTGGCGCATCCAGCCGGTGAAGGCGCGCGAAGACGGTGTCTGGAAGCAGAACCCGCGTGCCGATGGTGAAGGAGCCGCGCTGGAACTGCCCAACACCTTCCTGTTCCGCGTCGAGGCCGAGGGTCGCCTGCCTGGGACCGACGGCCGGCCGCGCTCGGTGGTGCAAGGGACCAGGTACAGCGCGATCAGCAAGGAACCGTTGTTCCGCTACATCATCTTCTATTCGCAAGAGGGTCCCAAGGGCGACATCGAATTCGCCCACGGGCCGACCTTCAGCGCCAAGGGCAGCGTCCACACCAATGGCTCGATCTACCTCGGTGGAGCCGCCATCCGCGCCTCGTGGGACGCGCTCAATTCCGGCCTGATGGACGGGAAGACCCTGCTCGGACCCTACAAGGATCCGTACGGCGGCTCTACAGCCCCAACCAGTCCCGCCCTGGTCAATGCCTACGATGGCATATTCCGACTGTCCAAGCAGGTTCTGTACAACCGGGCCAACGGCTTCCCCATCTCGGGGACCGCGCCGTCGGGCTTCGCCACTGACTGGTATGCGCTGAGTGGAACGGTTCCGGGCGAGTCTGGCTCGGCGATCCACTATCGCTCTCCCCCCAGTTCCAGCGCCACCGTGCTGGCTGCGACCCATGGCGGAACCGAGGTCAATCCGCACCGCGTTACCAACGATGCCCTGGCGACGACGGAAACCACCGACGACAGAAGGCAGATCAACGGCATCGCCGTTCGGGGTGTTAATGCTGGGTTGTCCAAGGCCAATGATAGCCGCGATCGGCATCGTAGTGGAGGCTTGGTCTGGGCCACTGACTCGCTTGGCCCGGATCCCAATGGCTTCAACAAGATGGCGCGCTCGAGCGATAATGGCGGCCGCATCGTCCGCCTGCCCACCATCATGGGCAACCGCGCCTTCGAGGCCCAGCGCCTGAGGTACGACGATGTGGACGGCGACCCCTCTACCGACAACCACGAATACGCCCGGCCACTCTTCCTGACGGCGACCGGTGAGACCGCAAACCATCCTAGTTCGGCCGGCCCGGTCGTCGAGTCGCCCGGTGCCTACATGGCTTTCGCCCTCGGCTCTCCGGATCTGGCGATGACCCGCGTCATGCGCGGCACCAGCACCAGCGCGCTTGATATCAGCGCTGGCTACAACGCCTGGGCTGTCACAGACAAAAGCGGAGCCGCCGCGTCAACCGCAGCTGGGCAGGTTGGCCTGATCGTGCGCGAACGCATGCAGCCCGACCTGAACTATCTGAGCGGTTCGGCGACATCCTCGGCCAGTCCCGATTACATCCCGTATGCCTATGGCAAGCACATGCGCTCGACGAAATGGCCGCTGTGGCCAGTGGACGTCTCCGCCCAGATGGGTTCTGACAACCTGGCTGGCCGACGGACCGATGAATATGTCCGGCACGTGTACACCACGACCAAATCCAGCGGCCATATCAGTGGAACGCTCAATAAGCAGAGCTACGCCGACGGTGGGATGCTGACGGCGGCGGCTGCGGCTGATACGTCCTTCGGTGAGGCCACGGACTCCATCAGTGGCTACAAGCGCTGGCCAACCTACTACCGCAGCAACTGGCGCATGTTCCACCTGCAACGGCCATCGCCGGACGAAAGCCAACAGGGTCTGGTGGCCACAGCGACCTATGACTTCGACACCAGCAAGACCTGGCTGGCTGGCGGCGGTTGGCTGGGGCCCTTTGGCGGCCAAGTGGTCAGCCGGATACTCTGGGACACGACGATCAATCACACGAACTTCTCGACCTTGCTCAGCGGAACTCCGGCTGCTGGCCAGGACTATTTCTCCGTGCGCTGGACCGGGTTCATCAAACCGCCCGTTTCGGGCGCCTATACCTTCTACTTCGGCACTGATGACGGTGGCCGTTTGTGGGTCAATGATGTGCGCCTAGCGGATCAGTGGGCACTGCAGGGGGTCACGGTCAATGGCGGCGGGGAGAAATCGACCGTCACCCTCGAACAGGACAGGTGGTACCCCATCGTGGCCGAGATGTTTGAAAAGGGCGGCGGTCAAGGCGCGCAGCTGGAATGGTCGGCGTCCGGCCTGCCCAGGGAGTTCATACCGGCCAGCCGCTGCGCCCCACCCGCCGGCAGCAATGGCGGTGCCTTCGCACGCAGCCAGTGGAAATCCGTCCAGGCCAAGATCGCCCCGACCAGCGTTCCGATCGCTGGCAAGATCGGCCTCATGGTCAGACCGTTGGCGGCCCGCGCGCCCGCGACCCCGCCTGGCGAAACCATCGTCGTCCAGGCAGAGTCCGGCACCTCGGTCGCTGGCACGGTTGGAGGCTTGGCTGACCTGTGGGCTCCGTTGGCCACACCGCCGGCGGGATCCAACGGCAGCGTCATGGCCCTGAAGCAGACCGGCTCGGGCAGCAGCGGTTGGCCAAACCCCAGTGCAGATGCGCCCTATTTGCAATACACCATCCAGATCGACTGGCCCGGCACCTACTACTTCTGGGGCCGCTATTCCACCCCTGGGTCCGACTACAATACCGCCTACGTGGTGCTGGCCGGCGTGTCCGCCACACCGACCGCCGGATTCGCCTCGGTGACCCGTGCCATCGGGCCCTACAATTCCTCCGGCGGAGAGACCTTCGGCGTCGATCCGGTATGGGACAACCGAGCCTACCAGGCGGGGGGTGGCCCCGTAGGCCCTGTTTCCTTCACCATCACGACAGCTGGGTCGTACTCTCTGCGCATAGCTTCCTGCGATGCACGTTTCGGCATCGATCAGTTCCTGCTGACCACCGACGCGTCACTCGTGCCGTCTGGCGCAACCATTTCCGCCGGACCCATCGCCGGGGCCGAGAAGCCGGCGCCTGGTCTGCCCTGTCTGCAGGATGGGCGGGATCCCTATGTGACCCTCGCCTATTCACCGACCCGCGGCGTGTTCGCCGAATTCCGCGGCGAGCAGGCGACCAGCGATGGCCGCTCGCCGCCCCGCTACTTCACCGGCACCTCGGCCGCCACCGACGCGAACGGTGAACAGGGCGTCGCCGTCGCTGGCACCACGCGGCAAGCGGTGCTGACCCCCTCACTTGTCACGAGCGACAGTGATTCATCCACGATCGTCGAGGACCGGAAGAACAACGACAAGCAAGGCACGACCACGTCCCCAACCAAGACAAATAATCTTGAGGTGAGCGAGGGAAAGTACGACGGGGTCCAGAGCGGGCCATGGAGCCGCTACCGCTCCTACCAACCCCAGGTCAACCTCATCCGCAGGATCTCGACGACGTGGCGCTTCACGCTGGGCGGAACCAGCACCCCCGCAACGCAGGTGTTCAATACAACCGGTGATGCGAATAAGACACTGAGCTTCTATACCGACACCACGGCTGCTGACCAAACAGGGCTTGTCCCAAGCGCTTTCCCCATGAATGGCTCCAGCCCCGTGATCAGCAACTGGTCTGGAACACAGTTCGACGCGACCTGGACGACGTCGGAAAACCCCGACTGGCAAGACTGGGCGGCACTCGGCAGTTTCACAAACGGCAATGTCGAGACGATCTCCAGCGTGGTTGTCGGCGACACGACGTTTTCTGATGTAGCGCTGACCACCACCGTTACCGCCAACACCGTGACCAAGACCTGGTCATTGGGCACCGCCAACACCTATTGGTACCCCACCAACGACCCTCCGAAGTACGATGGCACCTCTAACATTGTGCCGTATGATAAGTTCAAAACCAATATCGAGGCGAAGTTTCCCGGCGCCTTTGTGGTAAAGATCGACAAGACGCCGACCGATCCCGTTGGCTACTGGAGCGATTCCTTCTATCAGGCCGACCCCCCTTCCGACTATCTGACGGCACCGGCCGGTCCGACAGCCTGGGCCAACGGCACAACGGCGCGAACCTTCGCGCTGGATCGAACCTCAACTGTGGTGTTCGACCTCAATTCCTATGTGGGCAGCTGGGGCACGTGGTGGTTCGGCGCCTCGCAGCAGAAGGCCGTCCTGCCGTGGGTCACGTCGACGCTATGGAATGGCATCACCTCTCCACCGACCACCGGGGGGTTCCGACCGGATCTCTGGAGCTACAAATGGGGCACGGTGACGGCCAAGACTAACTACCCGCGACGCGCCGGGATAACTGACCCTGCCGACAATCCTACTAACCAAACGGACTCTGCCCTCACGCAAATCGGTTCGCCCCGCTGGAGCTCTGATCAGCCCTCCGCTTGGCCGCCCGATGCCGGTTTGCCTGCAAACGTGTGGCTGCGCATCGAGCGCTCGACTGGCGATGTGCTGACCCTGTCCTACGCCCTGACCACGGGCTCCCCTGCCCCGGCCGACTGGGTGACCGTCAAGGGCCTGGACGGCAATGCTGTCTCCTGGCCCATCAACAATTGGACCAATGATCTGCTGATCGGACCCTGCATCCAGTCCGGCTCCAAGAACTCGGCAGCAGAAGCCGTGTTCAGCGACATGCAGGTCGAGTTCCACGCGAATCAGTCCGCACCAGAGGTCGCGGCCGTGGATACGGCCAAGGCCGTCCTCAACGCTACAGATTGGGAGTCGGCCGACGCCTCCGGCGTGGTGGACATCGACCGCTACATGGCCGGCCAATACCAGGTGTTCTTCGGCCCTTATGAGATCACCGAGGACTTCCTGACCTGGAAGAACGCCCTTGGCCGCCGCATCGTCTCCGAACCCTGGATCTACCAGCACCGCGAGTTCTGGTCGCAGTCGCCGTGGTGGAACAATTACATCGATCAGACCGTCGCCCCGACCACCAACCAGGAGAAGGATCCGGGGCTTCTCCTCCCGACGACTTTGACGCCGACCACGCGTGAGCTGCTGGCCCGCTCCACCCTGCTGACCCTCGACATGGCTGTACTACAGGAATACCTGACCTCGCGTGGACTGAACGAGGCCATTGCCGACCGGATCGCCAGTGCCGGACCTGCGGTGCCCACGGTCGGCGCCAACACCCTGGCCAGCATGTTCAACGGCGTCATCTACGCGGCTCGGACCAACCGCTACCCGTGGAATCCGAACATGGACGGGGCCAACCCCTGGAATGTCGCCCTGCCCAACGCAACGGTAGCACTGGATACGAACGATGAGCTCCTGGCGAAGACCCCGGCCAATCGCGCGGTGGATTTTGACAACATCGCCACCGCCCAGGCCGCCTCCAATCAGAACAAGCTGCACAGCGGATCAACAGCCATCACGAATCACCTGCAGCCCTACACGACTTTGACTGGAGATCAGGCGCCAGCGTTCCTACCAACGCAGTTCCACCACGGCGTTCGCCTGGTCAATGGCGCAAGCATCAACTGGGGCTTCACCACCAGCAGTCCGGCCTTCGGCACAGGAAAGACCGCCATCATCACACCAAACCTGCTGTATGTGCAGGGCAACTTCAATACCACCAAGCAAGCCGTGACCAAGAATGGGATGGCCAATACCCTGGCCTATGTACCGGTCGCGATCATGGGGGACCAGGTCAACTTCCTCTCGAATGCCTGGAATGACGCCAACTGGAAAGTCTCCGGGATTACGGCCCACTCTTCGAACGGGCTTTCCTCGGCTTGCCTGAACGCCAAAACCAGCCTGTCCCAAGGATGGCAGTCATCCCATCCGCTGCCGACCGCCTCCGCCACCGCCGTGGTTGCCGCTGTCGTCACCCATAACCAGCCTACCACCCGCGAATCCGTGAAGATTGGCGAGTCGGCAAGCATCATCGGCACGATGCTGTTCCTTGAAAACTGGGTTGACAAGGCCTTTGATTACACGGGTAGCCTGGTCGTCATGGATAGCCGGCGTTATACCCAGTCCTATCAGCTGGATGCCTCCAAGTCCTTCGGTCCAAGCCCCTTCGGCTTCATGGGATCCACCTGGCGCACCCATCATGGCCTGACCGCGAGCGGCACCAATTGGGGTACAACCTCAAGCAACATCCAGATTCCGGCATCGTATCTGGCCCCCCAACGCAGCTTCACCTTCAATCCCGACCTGCTGACCCCGCAGGGCACGCCGCCTTTCGCCCCGTTCGGCACCAGTGCCCGTGGTGTGGGTGGTTGGGTGCGCGTCATCCACTGATCGGAAGGCGACCTGGGGTCGTGCTTCAGGTCGCCGCGAAGGCCGCCTCGGCCGCTTTGACCGTCTTCGCCACATCAGCTTGCGTATGCGCCGAGCTGAAGAAGGCGGCCTCATACGGGCTCGGCGCGAGGTAGATTCCGGCACGGTACATGGCGGTGACGAAGGCGCGCCAGCGGGCGTCGTCCTGGCGCTGGGCGCTGGTCCAGTCGGTCACCGGCTGGTCAGTGAAGAAGTAGCCCCACATCGTGCCGGCTTGGCTGAACTGCACCGGGACGTCGTGGCGGGCGGCGGCGGCACGCAGGCCTTCGAGCAGACCGGTGAGGCGGGCGGCGGTGCGCTCGTAGAAGCCGCGGCCCGAGGCCAGCTTGAGCGTGGCGAGGCCGGCGGCGACCGCGACCGGGTTGCCGGACAGGGTGCCGGCCTGGTAGCAGCCGCCGAGCGGGGCGAGGTGCGCCATCAGGTCGCGCGCGCC
>JAIFND010000076.1 GCA_020047915.1 bacterium
CGGAAGAAATGCGGATTGGACTGCCGGCCCAGTCGTGAAGTCGAAAATGGGTCGGCGCTACGACAGGCCCCCATCAACTCGATTCAGCAACCCTTCCGCCTTCCGCCTTCCGCCTTCCGCCTTGCGTCCCCAAGAGTCCCAAATGCAACGCCATTGCCCCCGGGCCCCCGCCCTTTGTCGCGGCTCGGTTTCGTCGGTCCTGGGAGCGCAGGCTTCAGCCTGCATGCGAGTGCGCATCCATTGCACCGGCAGGCTGAAGCCTGCGCTCCCAGGCTGGCCCTACGAGGCGGCGCTGCGGCTGGTGGCGGCGAGGGGGCTGTGCTGGATCGCGTTGCGGGTCATGTCCACGGTGACGGTGGACTCCTCGAAGGTGACGCGGCCGACGTGCTCGGTGTCCACCAGGACCTCGGTGCCGAACAGCCAGCCACCCGTCTTGACGACCAGTTGGCAGATCCGCCACGCCTTGTCATCGATCATGAAGTCGCTGATGTGGCCAAATTCGCCGTCCGTCGCCTTGATGCGGTAGCCGTGCATCGCCAGCGTGCTGCGCAGGTGGGAGTCAGTCCCGGCGGAGCCCCCGGACTGGGCATCGCTGCTGAGGTCGGGGAAGATCGCCGGCAGTTCCAGCATCGGAAAGCTGGTCATGCCCCATAGGCCGTTGCCCTGCCAGTAGAAGGGCAGGCCGTAGTGCCGGTAGTACTCCTCCTCGAACTGGCGCGAGACCGGCTTGTGCGTTTCGATCAGTGGGCTTTCCTCGATCTGCCTGCGGGTCAGCGACACCGGCAGATGGCGACCATCGAGGTCGATCGACCCGAGATGGTGCGGCGCGATCAGCACCTTGCGGCCGGTCAGCCAGTCGCCGGTGTCGGTGATCAGGTAGCGCACCGCCCAGGACTGGTCATCGACGTAGAAATCCTTCACGTGTCCGATCTCGCCATCGATTGCAGCGAGCTTGTGGCCGTACAGGGCTTTGATGCTGCGGATCATGGCTGCTGCTTTCGCTCGCGGATGCGCCGGCATGGCGCTGGTTCCACGCGTTGGTTGCAGCATGGCGCGGCGGGGCGGCGAAGCAGGAGGGGCGTTCACCCCTGCCGTCGGATGCTCAGGGCGTTGCGGCGTGGCTCGGCACGGCGTAACGGTACGGGACCTGCAGCGCGAGGATGGCGGCGGCGGTGGACAGCACATCGTCCCCGTCGCCGTGGCGCATGCGCTCGGCGGGCAGGCGGGCGAGACCGGCACCTTCGCTGGCCAGCAGCGGCAGCAGCGCGCTGCGCAGGCCGTCAGCCCAGGCGCTCCAGGCTGGGCCACCTTCAGCGTGGACCGCGAGACCGGAGAGGAACCAGGCGAGGGGGTCGGCGCGGCCGGCGGCGTCCAGGGCCGGCGGCTGGCCGGCCAGGGCGTTGACCTGGTCGCGGGTCGAGGTCTGCGCCCCCATGCCCAGGGTCTGCCGGGCGTAGGCGGCCAGACCAAGACGGCCCTGGTCGGCGGCAAGATGCGGCAGCGGCTTGGCGATGCGGTTGCGTGCCGCCTCAAGGGCGCCACGCGGCGTTTCAAGGCCGCCAGCGGCAGCGGCTTCGATCGCCAGCCAGCCCAGGCCGGCCAGGCCGCCTTCGTGCGGCCGGCCCGGCAGTTCGCGGGTCAGGCGCAGCAGTCCGGCGCGGGCGGTGAGCTGCAGTTCCGGATCACGGGTCACCAGGGCGCCTTCGACCAGCGCCAGGGCGGAGGCCGAAAGGGCGGCTGGACCGATCGGCTCGGCGCCGGCCATGGCTGCGGCGACCGGGCCGAGGGCGAGGCGGGCGCGGGCGAGGCGGGTCTGGTCGCCAGCACCTTCACCGAGCAGGGCGAGGGCGGCGAGGGCCTGGGCCGCGATCATGCGATCGCCGTCCACCGCGCCGCCGGCGCTGATCCGGCCGCTGCGCGCGTCCTGGTGGGCGATCAGCCAGGCGACCAGGCGCCCGACGGCGGGAGCGCTGTCCCCCAGCCGGGCGTCGGCGCGGGCGGTTTCGCGTGCCAGTTCGCTGCGCCGGGGCGCAAGCAGGTCGCCGCCGAGTTCGTGCAGGCGCTCCCAGGTCGGGGCCTGGATCGTGCCGCTGGCCGTGCTGGCCGCCGCGCGTGGCGCCGCCGGGCCGCTGCCGGTCTGGTCCGGGCGATCGCTGAGCGTGGTGAACAGCAGGAAGGCGGCGACGTGCGCCGCAGCGATCGCGGCGACCAGGCGCCAGCGTCGGCCGGTGCGCTCGGCCTGCTGCGGGGTCATGCGCAGGCTGGCTGGCGCCAGGGCGCGGCGCACGCGATCGCGCAGGTCGGCGGGGCGAGGACCGCCGGCGCGGCCCAGCACGTCGCGCAGCCGGTCGAGGGCGGGATCGGCGGCGCCATCGACCCAGCGCGCCACGCTGTCCTCGTCCTCGCGGCTGTCGCCATCGCCCAGGGCGCGGGCGACGCTGGCGCGCAGATCGCGCTGGCGGCCGGGCACGGCCCCGGCGGCACGGGTCAGGGCGCCGAGGCGGGCGAGGTTGGCGCCGTCCGGGCAGTTGGCGTCGCCGCGAGCGATCGCCTTCAGCAGGGGGTCGGTGCTCATGACGACTGCTCCACCAGATCGGCGAGTTCGTCGCGCAGGAAGCGTACGGCGTGGTGCATGCGCGACTTCACCGTGCCTTCGGGGATCCCGAGCACGGCGGCGATGTCGTGGTATTTCATGCCCTGGTCGTTGGCGAGGATGAACACCTCGCGCTGGCCTTCAGGCAGTTCGGCCAGGGCGCCGCGCACGCGTTCGCGGATCTGGGCGTCGCGTTCGCGCGCGTCGGGGTCGGCCTGCGGGGCGGCCTCCAGCACGTCGGCCAGGCGCATGCCTTCCTCACCGCGCTCGGCGTCGATCGACACCAGGCTGCGCTTGCGCCGCAGGTGGTCGATCCACAGGTTGTGCGCGATGCGGTACAGCCAGGTGCGCAGGCGGGCGGTCGGCTGCCAGCGCTCGCGGGCGTTGTACAGGCGCACGAAGACGTCCTGGGCCAGCTCTTCGGCGACGGTCTGGTCCCAGCACAGGTGGTAGAAGAAGCCGATCAGCTCGTCCTGGTAGCGTTCGACGATGCCGATCACCGCTTCACGGTCGCCGTCGCGCACCCGCGCCATCAGCGCCAGTTCGGCCTGTGCTTGCGGATCATTGGCCAGGGATTCGGCGGCTTCCATGCGGCGGACGCGCTCCTCGGGCGGGACGATATGGAGAGCTGCGCCCATGACACGGGGATGAACGCAGTTGGAGGGTGGCTGGTTCAATCGCGGGGGTCTGGAAGCAGGAAAACGCCATGCCGAGCCGAGCGAGCGTACCGTCCAGTCGACGCCATGTAATTCCAGTTGATGAAACGACTTGCACTCCAATCCGGAGCAGGCGCACAATCGCATGCGCGCGCATCCACAGCTCAGAGCGCGAGCGTCTGCCCGTACTCCGGCGCTACCGCCTCCCAGCCGAAGCGGTCGCGCAGTTCGGCGGCGAAGCCCTGGGTGACGTTCTCGCCGCCGTGGATGACGAAGGCGCGTGTGGGCGCCGGGGTCAAGGCGGCGGCCCACGCCAGGATCTGGCTCTTGCCGGCATGGCCGCTGAAGCCGCGCACCTGCTCGATCGCACAGCGCACCTCTCGGAAGCGGCCGAACAGGCGTACCCGCTCGCCGCTCTTGCCGCGCGTCTCCAGGATCTGCCGTCCGAGCGTCCCGCTCGCCTGGTAGCCGACGAACAGCACGGTGGCGTTGTCGCGCTCGAGGTGCCGATCGAGGTGGTGCTTGATGCGGCCGCCGTTGCACATGCCGGCGCCGGCCAGCACGATCGCGCCGCGCTCGACCAGATTGATCGCCTTGCTCTCCTCGCGGTTGGCGGTCAGGGTCAGGCCGGGCAGGTCGAAGGGGTCGAGACCCTGCTCCATCATGCGGCGGATCTCGGGCAGGCAGGAGTCCGGGTTCGCCTTGAACACCTCCAGCACGCCGATCGCCATCGGGCTGTCGAGGTACACGCGCCACGGCGCCAGGCGCTGGCGGGCGCGCAGCTGGTGCAGGCGCCAGAGGATCTCCTGGGCGCGTTCGATGGCGAAGCACGGCACGATCACATTGCCGCCGCGCCGCCATGCCGAGGTCAGCACCCCGTCGAGCTGGGTGGCGACGTCCTCGGGCGGATGCTCGCGGTCGCCGTAGGTGCTTTCGACCACCAGATTGGCCGCCCCGCAATCCGTCACCGGGCCTTCGAGCAGCGGATTGCCGCCGGTGCCGAGGTCACCACTGAACAGCACCGTGGTGCCGTCGGCGGCCTGGAAGCGCACCAGCGCCGAGCCGAGGATGTGGCCGGCGGGATGGAACGAGATGGTGATGCCCGGGGCGACCGTCACCGGCGTGCGCCAGGGATGCCCGATCAGGCGGCGGGCGGCGTCCTGGGCCTGCTCGGCGGTATAGAGCGGCGCGTAGCCCTGCGGTTTCTGCCGACCCTCGGCGGCGTGGCGTTTCTCCTTGAAGCGCGCATCTTCCTCCTGCAGCCGGCCGCTGTCGATCATCACCAGCGGCGCGATGCCGGCGGTCGCGGCGGTGCAGTGGACCTGGCCGCGGAAGCCCTGCGCGACCAGGCGGGGCAGCAGACCGCAGTGGTCGAGGTGCCCGTGCGTCAGCACCACCGCGTCGAGCTCGCGCGGCGGGAAGGGGAAGGCGTCCCAGTTGCGCGCCTGCAGCTCGCGCTCCTGGTGCAGACCGCAGTCGATCAGCACGCGGCGGCCGGCGGCTTCGAAGAGATGGCGGGAACCGGTGACGGTGCGGGCGGCGCCAAGGAAGGAGAGCGAGGGCATGCCCGAGGATAGCCTTTTCCCGCCCCGTGTCATGCTGGCAACATGCGCCACCTCTGCCTGCTCGTGCTTCTGGCTGCCAGCCTGGCCGCCGCCGACCCGATCTATGTCACCGCCTTCCGCGACCCCTGCCGGGCGATCGAGGTGCATCGTCTGGTGCTGGCCAACGAGCCGGTCGTACCTTTGACCGTGGTCGTTGGCGGCGTCGAGCGTCAGGTGCCAGCCGTGTCCGTGGCGTTGCCGCGTACCGACTGGGTGGTGCATCGTGCCCTGGTCGATGGCCTGGCGCCCGCAACCGAGGTGACCCTGCGCTTCCCCGGCACTACCGAGCGCGTCCGCACCCTGCCGGCTGATCTCGCCCGGCCGCTGCGCATCGCCACCGGCGGCGATACCATGCACAAGCCGGAATGGCTGGCCGCCACAGCCAAGGCGCTGTCGGCGCGTGATCCGGACTTCGTCGTCCTGGGTGGCGACCTGGCCTACGAGGACGGCAAGAACGGCGCCCGCGTGGTGACCTGGATCCAGACATGGGTGGCGTCGGCCCGGGCGCCTGACGGACGGCTGCTGCCTTTCGTTTCGTGCATCGGCAACCACGAGGTGCAAGGGAGCTACGGTGGAGACATCACGAAGGCGCCCTACTTCTACGCCATGCTGCCGTTGGGCGGCAGCGCCACGCATGCCATCGACATCGGTGACGAGGTGAGCGTCATCTTGCTCGACAGCGCTCACACGACGCCCATCCCCGGCCCGCAGACCGCCTGGCTTGCCGAGCAATTGAGCAAGCGCGCCAAGCGACCCAGCATCATCCCGATCTACCACTATCCGGCCTGGCCGACCGTGAAGGTTAGCAAGGGCGAGAAGGACCCGACCGGGAACCGCGTCTCGAAACTGATCCGCGAACACTGGGTGCCGTTGTTCGAAGCTGCTGGCGTACGCGTGGTGCTGGAGAACGACCAGCACACCTACAAGCGCACGGTGCCGCTGAAGGGCGGGCAGCCTGATCCGGGTGGCATCACCTATCTGGGCGATGGCGCCTGGGGCGTCGATGTGCGCCGCATCTTCCCCGGCCTGACCTGGCTGGCCAAGGGCGCCGAGGTCCGCCACGGCTACATCCTCGACATCCACGCCGGCGGCCGCATCGCCGTCACCGCCGTCGACGAGACCGGCAAGGACTTCGACAGCGTCGACATCCCCGCGCGATGAGCCATGGGGATCCAGGGCGCCAGCCCTGGCCGCGCGCGTAATCACGGGGTCCAGGGCGCAGCCCTGGCCGCAGCCGCAGGCGAGGATCGCGCGCCGAGGGGTGGTGGCGGCATACAATCGGCGTAGCCGATGCCGCCACGGTTTCGGAGCGGAGCGACGAAACCGAACCCAGACAAAGCGCGGGGGGCAGGCCCGCAGGGCCGCGGGGGCGAAGCCCCCGAACTAACGCGCCAGCAGGTTGTCTATTTGCTTTTCCGCAGCGGCCCAGTCGGCGTCGTGGTGGCCGTGGATGAAGCCGCGCTTTTCAGCAATGTAATAGGCTGCTTCGGCAATCATGCGCAGGCGGACCTGTGGATCGACCTGCTTGGCGGTCTTGGCCGCCGCCTTGGCAGGCGCGGGTGCGGGCGCGGCCGGCTTGGCCGCAACAACCGGTTCCGGCTTGGCGACGGGCTTGGCGGCGGGGGGGCTAGCGGTCTTGGCTTTAGCCATGTCTGCTCCTTGAGTAAGTGGGCCATGCTAGCGAGTCCGCCCCGCTGCGCAAAGGTGACTCGGGCGGCAGTCAGTGCCGGGGTACGGCCTGGCGCAGGGCCGAGAATTCCTGGCTGATGCCGGCCGCATAGCCCAAGGCCGACTCGTAGCTGCCGAAGACGCGTTCCTCTCCGACGAGTTCAAGCAGCCCATGCCGATCGAGATCGGCCAGGGGGCGGGTATGACAGTCCGCCAGGAGCAGTTCCGCGCCGCGCTTGCGGCAGGAGGCGTGCAGTTCGCGCAGGCTGAAGGCGGCGGTGGCATCGATGAAGGGCACATTGCGCAGGCGCAGGATCAGCGCTCGTGGTTCGACGCCCATCTGACTGTCGATGTCGCGGATCAGGGTCGCCGCACCGAAGAAGAATGGGCCTCGCACATCGTACACCTCGACACCCTTGGGCAGATCCGGGGCGGCCTCCGCCTCCGATCCACTGTCGGCAGCGCGGCGGTCGATCTGGGTCGCCTCGCTCATGCGACGGACGAAGAAGAACATCGCCAGCAGGACGCCGATGGTCACGGCCCAGGTCAGGTCGACCAGCACGGTGAGACCGAAGGCCACCGGCAGCAGGAACCCGTCACTGCGTCCGGCGCGCAGGATGTGCGGCCAGTGGCGCAGCTCAGCCATGCCCCAGCACACGGACAGCAGGACGCCGGCCAGCGCCGCCATGGGGATATGGACGACGAGCGGCGCCGCCACCAGCATGATCAGCAGGATGGCCACGCCGTGGACGATGCCGGCCACGGGAGTGCGGCCGCCGGCGCGGATGTTGGTCGAGGTGCGCGCGATCACGCCGGTGACCGGCAGACAGGCGAAGAAGGGCACGATCAGGTTGGCGATACCCTGGCCGATCAGTTCGCTATTCGAGTCATGCCGGTCACCCGACAGGCCGTCGGCGACCACGGCCGAGAGCAGCGATTCGATCGACCCGAGCAGGGCGATCGCCAGGGCCAGGCCAGAGAGCTCTTGGATGCGGTGCATCAGGTCGCCGGCACCCCATTCGGCAGGCAGGCCGAGATCGGGCAGGTGCGGTGCCGGCAGACCGTGCGGGATGTCGCCGAAGGCCGTACCGATGGTGCGCAATTGGCCGGAGGATTCGAGGCCGAGGACAACCGAGGTCAGGGTCGCTGCGACGACGGCGATCAGCGCCCCGGGCATCACCGGCCTCCACCGCTTGATCGCCAGGATCGCGGCTAGCGTACCCAGGCACACCACGGCGGGCATCCAGCTCGCCTCGGCACGGTGCGCCCACAGATGCGCGATGCGGTCCTGGATGTGCGAGAAACTCTTGTCCGGCAGGCCGAGCATCGGCGCGATCTGCGTGCTGGCGATGATCACCGCGATGCCGGTGGTGAAGCCGATGACCACCGGGATGGGGATGAAGGTGATGGCCTTGCCCAGCCGGAAGAGGCCGAGCAGCAACATGAGCGCCCCGGCCATGAAGCAGGCGAGTGCGAGGCCGCCGACGCCGAACTGCGCCGCCCCTGCCGCGCACAGGCCGACGAAGGCGCCGGCCGGCCCGCCGATCTGCACCCGGCTGCCGCCGAGCAGGCTGATCAGCACCCCGCCGAGGATCGCGGCGTAGAGGCCCTGTTCGGGTCCGACCCCCGAAGCGATGGCCAAGCCGATCGACAGGGGCAGGGCGACGACGCCGACCAGCAGGCCGGCGAGCACGTCAGCGAGCAGATCCTTGCGGGTGTAGCCGGCGCGCAGGCAGCGCAGCAGGGCGGGGCGGTATAGGGGGTCGTTGGCCATGGCAGCCTGGCAGCATAGCAACCGGGCCGATGGGTCAAAATGCATACCACCAGGCGGACGAGTGTGGTGAATCAGAAGTTCCGTTTGTCATGGCGCACCTTGGACACGGAGGGCGGTGAGGGCACGGAGGGCTTGGAGCGGAATGATCTATCGCCACCTGCCGTCCGGGCCCTCTCCGCCCTCCGTGTTCCCAACCGTGATTATCCGCACGAGGCAGGCTTCACGCGATATCCGTGGTCCATCCCGACCCGCCGTGTAGCATGCAGCCATGGGTCCTGTCCTGGGCCTTTCCCACGACTGGCACCGGGCGCGCGCTCTGCAGCGCTCCGGCAAGGGGAAGCCGCCGCCTTTGGTCGCCGCTGGGCTGGATGTCGAACTGGTGCCGCGCGCAACCGGATACGAACGCATCGTCAAGGTCGGGGGCATGGCGATCGTGTTCGGCGCCTTCCCGCCGTCGCTGGCGGACTTCGTCGGCTTCGCCCGCGCCCGCCTCTTCCTGCAGCCCGAGCAGGCGCGCGCCCTCGACCCCGTTCTGCGTACGCGCATCCTCGCACTGTGGGCCTGGCTGCCGGGGCTGCGTCAGGACTGCTACCTGGAGTTTGATCGCGCCACCGACGAAGCCCACGCCTGGTGTCTGATGCCAGACGGCGCTCATCAGCTCGACCTATCGGTCGAGCAACCGGCCCTCGACGCGGCCTTCCTCGAAGCCCTCGTGCTCACCGGGCCGACCAGCTGGGGCGGCGAGGGCGGCCTGGGCAAGCTGACCGAACGCTTCGGCAACCACCATCTGCTGGTCGCGGCCCGCGTCGCCGAGCGTCTCGATCGGCGCAGTCGTGATCCGCGCGGCACACTCGAACTTGCGCATGCCGCCTGGCCGCGCCTGTCGGAGCGTGACGAGACCGGCTGGGCGGATCTGGCCGAGCAGGTGCATCCGTGGGCGGCGGTGCAGCTCGGTCGACTCGCCCTGCGCCTCGGTCTGACCCGCGCCGCCCGCGTGCTGCTGATGCGCGCCGATGGCACCGACGCCCCGCCGATCGCCTGGTTCGACCTCGGCCAGGCCAACGAAGCGCTCGACGATCTGCCGGCCGCGGTCGCCGCCTTCGTGCATTACGTCGGGATCCGCGCTTCCGATCCGGATGGCTGGCGGCGGCTGCTGATCTGCCGGCTGCGTCAGGGCGATCTGCAGGTCGCTGACGAGGCCCTGCGCCGCTGGCGCGAGGCCGGTGGCAAGGATGACGATCTCGCCGAGCGGCTGATCAGCCAGGTCATGCCCTCGCGCATGCGCCTGCACGAACGCGCCGCGATCAGCGGCTGGCTCGGTGCGCGGCTCGACGGTCCGCTTGCCGCCAGCCTGACCGCCGAGGCGCTGGTCGAGGCATGCTGCAACGCCGTCGATCCGGAACGCGCCGAGGCGCTGCGCGCAGCCTGGGAGCTGGCCCGCCCGGCGATCGCCGAGGATGCCGCCCGGCTGGGCGAGGCCGACCTGCCGACCCTGGCGGCGCGGGCCGACGCCCTCGCCCGCACCGCCCTGCTCGCCCTGCCGCTGCTTGCCCGGCCGCATCCAGCCGAAGAGGCGCCGTCGGCCAGTGACCTGGCCGGCAACGCCCAGCGGGCCCTATCCTTGTGGTGCGAATTCCGCCTGAAACTCGGCCTGCGTTGGCTGGCCGTGCCGCAGTGGCTCGAACGTCTGGCGGCGGCCGCGCACGGGTGAGTCCGTCGTTCCCACAAGGCAAGGGCAAAATCCACTAGACCTTTTTTGCGGCTTGATAGTCTGCCGCCTCGTCGGTCGCGCGTTGCGTCCGTCTCACACCAGGCCCGCGCGGCCTCAGTCGCTTCTTCGAGGACTACCTTGGAACTCTACGTCGGCAATCTCCCCTGGGCCATCGATGATGCCCAGCTCACCAGCATGTTCGCGGCCCACGGCACTGTCGTGCGCGCCAAGGTCGTCAGCGACCGCGACACCGGCCGCAGCCGCGGCTTCGGCTTCGTCACCATGGGTGACGAGGCTGGTGCCACCAAGGCCATCGCGGCCCTCAACGGCCTCGACTGCGGCGGCCGTGCCCTGACCGTCCGCAAGTCCGAGCCCCGTCCGCCCCAGGGCGGCGCTGGCGGCGGCGGCGGCCGTCCCGGCGGCTTCGGCCGTCGTGAAGGTGGCGGCGGCGGCGGCGGTGGATACGGCGGCGGCGGTGGCCGTCGTGACGGCGGCGGCGGCGGTGGCCGCTACTGATTGATCCCAGCGCAAGCTGAGACCAAGCGAAACCGGCGGGGCATTCCCCGCCGGTTTCTTTTTTACATTTGTTCGAAGGGGGTGCGGGGCCACCCCGCGTCAAACTCCAGCGCACAGCGCTGGCGGCCGCGGGAGTGGTGTTGGGCGGATATAATGGGCGCAGCCCATCCGCCCACGGTCGTGGAGCGCAGCGACAGGACCGAACCACGACCAAGGCCGGGGGGCAGGGCCTTCAGGCCCGCGGGGGCGTTAGCCCCCGAGCTAACGGGCTACCACAACCTGCGCGCTGCGGATCAATTGATCCTTCAGCCGCCAGCCGCTGCGATGGGTCAGCACGATGGTGCCCTTGGCAACGCCTTCGCGGGCCTCTTCGGCGAGGACCTCGTGCACCGCCGGATCGAAGGTGCCTTCGCTGGGCACCGCCTCGATGCCAGCGGCGGCAAGCGAGGCGCCGAAGCTTTCGCGGATCATCGCCACGCCTTGGGCGAACTCGGCGAAGCCTTCGGGATTGGCGGCGGACAGCGCACGGTCGAGGTTGTCGAGCTGGTCGAGCAGCGGACGGACGAAGCGCGCGACCGCGCGGTTGCCGGCCTCGTCGGCCTCTTTGCGCAGGCGCTTGCGCACGTTCTCGAACTCCGCCTGCTGGCGCATGCAGCGCTCTTTCCACTCGACCACCTGCTGCTTGGCCGCCTCAAATTCGGCGGTCGGCACGGTGACGGTCTCGTTGCTGTCGCTCTGGCCTTGCGCGGCGGCCTCAGCCGCTGCCTGATCCTGGTCGCTCATGGTGCCTACCCGTCTTTGAACATGGATTTGATGCGGTCGAGGAAGCTGCGCTGCTCGCCCTGGGCGTCTTCAATGCGGCCGAGCTGCTCGATCAGGTCACGCTGTTCCTTGGTCGGCTTCTTTGGCACCGACACCTGCACGACCACGATCTGGTCGCCGCGCCGGCCGCCGTTGCCGGCGATGCCGAGGCCACGCATGCGCAGCAGGTCGTTGGGCTGGGTGCCGGGCGCGACCTTGAGCGTCGCCTCGCCGTCCAGCGTGGGCACGGCGATTTCGGCGCCGAGGGCGGCCTGGGCGTAGGTCACCGGCACCTTGCACACCACGTCATTCTCGTGGCGCTCGAAGAAGGGGTCGGCCTTCACGGTGACATAGACGTAGAGATCGCCGCGCGGGCCGTTGTCGCGGCCCGGCTCGCCCTCGCCGCCGACGCGCAGTCGGGTGCTGTCCTCGACGCCAGCCGGGATGCGCACCCGGATCGTCACCTTTTCGGGCTTGGCGCCCTCGCCCTCGCAGTCGGCACATGGCGACGCGACGACCTTGCCGACTCCGCCGCAGTGCGGGCAGGTGGTCTGCACGACGAAGAAGCCCTGGCCCTGGCGCACGATGCCGTGGCCGTTGCACACCCGGCAGGCGGTCGGCTTGGTGCCGGGCTTGGCGCCGCTGCCGTTGCATGTCTTGCACGTCTCGTTGCGCTTGAGATCGATGGTCTTGGTGCAGCCGAAGGCGGCTTCGCGGAAGCTGATCTCGAGGCCGAGCTTGAGCGACGAGCCCTGGTTGCGCGCCTGGCCGCGCCCGCCGCCGAACAGTTCCTCGAACATGCCGCCGCGTCCACCGCCGCCGAACACGTCGCCGAACTGGGCGAAGATATCCTCCATCGAGCCGAAGCCCTGGCCAGCATGGCCCATCCCATCGACCCCGGCATGGCCCATCTGGTCGTAGCGCTTGCGTTTCTGAGCGTCGGACAGGACCTCGTAGGACTCGGCGGCCTCCTTGAACTTGGTCTCGGCCTCTTTGTCCCCCGGATTGCGGTCCGGGTGGAACTTCATGGCCAGCTTGCGGTAGGCCTTCTTGATATCGTCGTCGCCAGCGTCCTTACCGACGCCGAGGACCTCATAGTAGTCGCGTTTGGCCATGGGTTTCCGGATGGGCGCGTCAGGATGACGCGATTGAAAGGCAGTCTAGCACATTGTGGGCCA
>JAIFND010000212.1 GCA_020047915.1 bacterium
TCGGCCGGGGTCACCGTCGCCAGCCTCGCTCCCGCACCGGCTGCGCCACCGACGCCAGGCGCATTGGAATCCGGCCGGATCATCGCCGGCTACCGCATCGAGGGGCTGCTTGGCAAGGGCGGCATGGGAGCGGTCTATCGCGCCACCCAGCTATCCATGAGCCGGCCGGTGGCCTTCAAGGTGCTGGCTGCACGCCTGGCCAGGGATCCCACCTTCGTCGGCCGCTTCAAGCGCGAGGCGCGCGCGGCGGGCCGCCTGCACCATCCCAACCTGATCACCGTGCATGACTGGGGCGAGGCCGACGGCCTGGTCTTCTTCAGCATGGAACTGGTCGAGGGGAGGTCGTTGAAGGACCTGCTCAAGGAGCAGGGCCGGCTGTCGCCGGACGCAGCACTGCGCGTGATCCGGCCGGTGCTGGAGGCCCTGGCCTACGCGCACGGCAAAGGCGTGATCCATCGCGACATCAAGCCCGATAACATCATGGTCGCGGATGGCGGCGCGGTGAAGATCGCCGACCTTGGCCTGTCGCGGATCGACGAGACCGAAGGTACCGGATCCACAGACACTGAGCTGTTCCAGACGACGGCCGGGTCGTTCATGGGCACGCCGCACTACATGGCACCTGAGCAGGGCCGCGATGCCCACGCCGTCGATCACCGCTGCGACATCTACAGCGTCGGCGCGACCTTGTACCATCTGGTGTGCGGCCGTCCGCCCTTCGGCGGCTCGACGCCGATGGAGGTGATGATCGCCGCCCAGAGCCAGCCACTGACCTGGCCAGAGCACGCTCCGCCCCCTGCACTGCGCGAAGCCATCGCCCGGCTGATGGCCCGGGAATCCGCCAAGCGTCCGGAGACCGCGACGGCCGCCCTTGCCGAACTCGAGAAGGCGGCGCATGCACAGCAAGCCCGTCATGCCCCGCCCCGTCGCTTCGCCCGCCTGCGCCGCATGCTGCTCGCCGCCATCGGCCTGGGCCTCGCCGCCATGATGGTGCTGTATGCGCTCGATTTCGTGGCCAAACAAGGCCGTGTCCGGGCCTGGAATGAGACCCTGGCGACCGCCGAACGCGAAGCTGATCGCAAAGCCTTCGCCGAGGCCTTGCAGCGCCTGCGCCTGGCGCGCGAGCAGATCCCCAGCCAGGAGGTCGCCACCCTGGCCTCGTGTGATGCCGCGATGGCTGAGATCTCGAAGGCCTGGGATGCCTGGTCCCTGCCGCAGATCGAACGCGTCGAACGCAGCGTGCGCGAGGCCATCCGCAGCGACCGCTTCCCCGAGGCCCTGGAGCAGTTGCGCAAAGTGCCCGAGGCCTGGCGCAGTCCGGAGGGCGCCGGGCGGCTCGAGGGTCTGGAAAGCGAACTGATGGCGGCGGTCGCGCGCCGGGCCAAGGGCGGCACCACCGGTCCGCTTGACGAGGCCCTGCGCCAGCGCCGCGAGCGCGGCAGCGAAGCCTGGGCCAAGGCGCGCGTCGAACCGGCCGGCAACCTGACCATCGACAACGGCTTGGCGGTATTCCAGGCCAGCGGCTCCGGGACGATGCCTTTACCACCCCCGCATGGTCCGCTGGGTATGGCCGGCCTGCGCCTGGCTTGGCGCACCCCGCCGGGAAGCGGTGGCAGTTGGAGCCTCGGCTTCGGCAACGATACCCGGCTGGTGGTGCGCGCCGATGCCGCCGTCATCGAAGGCCCGCATGGCAGCAAGATGCTGGCCGCTGTGCGCAATGGGCAGGTCATCCTCGGCCTGGGACGGCGCGGCCGCGATCTGTACATCATGGCGCCCGGCCATGATGGCCGCCCGACCACCCTCACGCTGCCCGATCCGGGTAGCGAGGCGACCTTGGCCTGGGATCTCAAAGGCGGCGAATTGGAGATCGGACTCGGCAAGCGCTGAGGCGGCCCTGGGACCGCGCGCGGCCCGCTCGCCAGGGGCAATGAGGGTGTCTCCCGCCTCGCTGGCATAGCCCGCCACCTGCCGTATCCCTGTAGCGCCTATGCACCTGCCCCAGTACTTCATCGACCGGCCGATCTTCGCCGGCGTGCTCTCGGTGCTCATCACCCTGCTCGGCTGGCTGGCGCTCAACCGCCTGCCGGTCAGCGAGTACCCCGAGGTCGTCCCGCCCAGCATCCAGATCACCGCCGCCTATCCGGGTGCAAGCCCGGAGACGGTGGCCTCCACCGTCGCCGGGCCACTTGAACAGCAGATGACCGGCCTGCGCGGCATGCTCTACCAGGGCAGCCAATCGACCCCCGATGGGACGATGCAGCTGACCCTGACCTTCGCCCTCGGCACCGATCTCGACCTGGTGCTGACCGAGGTGCAGAACCGCATCCAGCGCGCCACGCCACGCCTGCCGGAGGAGGTGCGCCGGCTGGGCGTGGTCGCCGAGAAGAGCTCGCCGAACATGCTGATGGTGGTCGGCCTCTACGCCGAGGATGGTGCGATGAGCACCCTCGACCTGGCCAACTTCGCCCGCCTGCGCATCCGCGACCAGTTCATGCGCGTGTCCGGAGTCAGCGACGCGCCGGTCTTCGGCGCCGGCGAGTACGCCATGCGTGTGTGGCTGGACCCGCAGCGGATGTCGGCTCGTGCCCTGACGCCCGGCGATGTGGTCGCTGCAATCCGCGAGCAGAACGCGCAAGTGGCGGCCGGCAGCCTGGCGCAGCAACCGGTTGGTGCACCGACCGGATTCGAGCTGACCGTCACCACCCAGGGCCGTCTCAGCGAGCCGGAGGAGTTCGCCGCCATCGTCCTGCACCGCGGCACCGATGGCCAGCTCGTCCGCCTCGGCGATGTGGCGCGGGTCGAACTGGGCGCTTCGAACTACGGGATCCGCAGCCACCTGAACGGTAAACCGTCGATCGCCATCCCGATCTTCCAGTCTTCAGGAAGCAATGCTCTGGCCGTCTCCGATGGCGTGCGCGCCGCGATGGACCGCATGGCGGCTTCGCTGCCGGCCGGCGTGCGGCAGGAGGTCATCTACGATCCTACCGAGTTCATCCGTACCTCGATCGACGCCGTGGTCTTCACCCTGTTTGAGGCGGTGCTGCTCGTCGTGCTGGTCGTCATCCTTTTCCTGCAGAGCTGGCGTGCCTCGATCATCCCGCTGATCGCGGTACCGGTTTCGATCATCGGCACTTTCGCCATCATGGTGCCGCTCGGCTTCACGGTGAACGCGCTGACCCTCTTCGGCCTGGTGCTGTCGATCGGCATCGTCGTGGACGACGCGATCGTGGTGGTCGAGAATGTCGAGCGCAACATCGCCCTCGGCCTCAGTCCGCGGGCCGCGACCCGCCAGGCGATGAAGGAGGTGTCCGGCCCAATTGTCGCCACCGCCCTGGTGCTGTCCGCGGTGTTCATCCCCACAGCCTTCATCAGCGGCCTGTCCGGGCAGTTCTACCAGCAGTTCGCCCTGACCATCGCCATCTCGACCGTGATCTCGGCCTTCAACTCGCTGACCCTCTCGCCGGCCCTCGCCGCCCTGCTGCTGCGCCCGCATACCCCCGGCCAGGTGCCGGGCGGACGCCTCCTCGGCTGGTTCTTCGGCGCCTTCAACCGCGCCTTCGCCGCCAGCGCACACGGCTACGTCGGCACGGTGCGACAGGTGGTGCGCAAGGCGGCCATCGCCCTGGTGCTCTACGCCGGATTGGTCGCAGGCGGGTTGTGGCTGTTCGACAAGACGCCCACCTCGTTCATCCCGGCCCAGGACAAGGGATTCCTCTTCGCTATCGCCAAGCTGCCGGACGGCGCCTCCCTCGACCGCACCGAACGGGTCATTCAGGAGATGGGGCGCATCGCCCTGGCGGATCCTGCCGTCGAACGGGTGGTCCAGTTCACCGGACTGTCGAACTCCTTCGTGCCGCAATCGAACTTCGGCATCATGTTCATCGGCCTCAAGCCCTACGATCAGCGCCCCTCCGGAATGGCCGGTCTGGGCGCCATCCTCGGCGGTATCAGCGGCGGCTTCGCCACCATTCCCGACGCCCTCACCTTCGTGCTGCCACCGCCGCCCATCCTCGGTCTGGGCGAATCGACCGGCTTCAAGCTGTATCTGCAGGACCGCGGCGATGTCGGCATCGCCAAGCTGTTCGAGGCGGCGGGAGCAGTGGCGGGAGCCGCTGCTGCGGATCCGCAGAAGCGGCTGGCCTATGCCATCAGTTACTCCTCGCTGGGTACGCCGCGCGTGACCCTCGACATCGACAAGGAAAAAGCCCTGGCCCAGGGCGTCCGCCTGGGCGAGATCTACGACGCGCTATCTGGCTATTTCGGCCAGTACTACGCCAATGACTTCAACCGCTTCAACCGCACCTACCAGGTGACGGTCTCCGCCGATGCACCATTCCGCAGTTCGCCTGACGATCTCGGGCGGGTGATGGTTCGCACCGGCAGCGGCAGGATGGTGCCGCTTGCCAGCTTCGTCACCGTGCGTGACAGCGCCGGACCGGACCGGGTTTTGGGCTACAATACCTACCTTGCTCTGGACCTGCAGGGATCGGCCACACCAGGCTTCAGCGGAGACGAGGCCAAGGCGGCGATGGAGGAGATCCTCGCCCGCGTCCTGCCGCCCGGAGTCGGCTATGAGTGGACTGAATTGACGTATCAGCAAGAGCTGGCCGGCAACACCGCGATCTACATCTTCCCGATGTGCATCCTGCTCGTCTTCCTCGTCCTCGCCGCATTCTACGAATCCCTGGCCCTACCGCTGGCGATCATCCTCATTGTGCCGCTGACCGTGCTGGCGGCCCTGGGCGGGGTGTGGCTGATGGCTCTGGCCGGGCTGGGCATGCCCGACAACAACATCATGACGCAAATCGGGCTGGTCGTGCTGGTCGGATTGGCGTGCAAGAACGCCATCCTCATCGTCGAGTTCGCACGCGACGCCGAGATCCATCGCCGGTTGAGCCCCTACGACGCCGTTATGGAGGCCTGCCGTCTGCGCCTGCGCCCGGTGGTGATGACCTCGATTGCCTTCATCCTCGGCGTTTTGCCGCTAGTCATCGGCGGCGGCGCTGGTGCAGAACTACGCCAGGCAACGGGCGTTGTGGTATTCTTCGGCATGATCGGGGTGACCATCTTCGGCCTGAATTTCACTCCGGTATTCTATGCCGTGGTGCGCCGCCTCTTCCCCGGCCCGCTGCACAACGCGCACGACATCGAGGAACTCGACGAGGCCGAGCACGTCGCCGAACTGGCCGCCAAGGCGACCTCGGCCAGCGGCCGGCACCAGCCGCCGGGCTGAATCACCCTAAACGCAGCACTTCACACAGAGAACCAGAGCTACCAGAGGTCAAGGCAAGGCTTTGCACGATTTCTCGGATTCACCTGTTCGGTGAGGCAGTCGTCCGACGACAACCACTTGCACTCTCTGGTGTCTCTGGGCCTCTGTGTGCATCCGACTGCCGGGTTGAGGATCACTGGTACGGCGCCAGCCGTTCCCACTCCGCGAGCATGGCGCGGTGGTTTTCCCAGCGCGTTCCGACTGCGATCGAGTGGCTCGACCCGAGGATGAAGCGCCCACCCGGCTTGCAGGCCGCCATGGCCCGGGCGACATCGGCGCGGACATCGTCGGGCGTACCGCCGATCAGGTGCTCAACCGCGACTCCCCCCCACAGGGTCAGACGGTCCCCGTAGGCCTGCTTCACCGCGACGATATCCATCCCGGCGGTCGGCTGGATGGACTGGTAGGCGTCGTAGCCGATGCCGACGAAGTCGTCGAGGATGGCGCGCACATTGCCGCAGCAGTGCTTCAGCACCTGCAGTCCACGCCGATGCAGGCGATCGACGCGACGGCGGTTGGCCTCGGCGTAGAATCGGCGGAACATGCGCGGGCTGCAGAAGGTGCCGGTCTTGTGACCGAAATCGTCGCCCCACAGCACGGCATCCTGACCAGGATGGATCCACGCATCATCGCGTTCGCAGCAAGCCAGCCGGTGCACGACCGCAGCCTCTATGACCGCGGGTGAGGACGCGAGCAGTTCGCAGCCCACGGCGTAGCCGCCGGGCAGGACCATGCCGACCTCGCCGCCGAAGGGGCCGGCGATGTACTTCTCGCTGCCCAGTTCGGCGATGATCGCATCGACCACAGCCCGCGAGGCTGGATTAGGCGGCCGACCAGGACCGGGTTCGGCCGGGAAGTCGGTTGCGCTCCACTGGCGCGGCGGCGCCGGATCGTGGATGCAGAGGATGTCGTCGGCGGCAGCGGTATAGCGGTACACACGGCCATGGGCGTCCTCCCAGGTGTCGACCGCCGTCTGACGCGGTGGCGCCTCGCCTGTGGGTTCAGGGATGCTCCAGCTCGCCATGGTGAAGGTGACGATGTCGAGGGGCAACGCCCGGTGCAGGGCGATGGTGTCCTCGATCCAGCTCCGCTGCACCTCGGCATGGCGGCCTTCCCAGAAAGCCCGGGTGCAGGCGGCCTTGTTGCGCAGGAAGGTCGGGCGGCCGATCAGCCGTTCGACTGTGTCGTGGTCCACCGACCAGTCGGCTAGCGGTACGCGGTCGGGGATCCCGCCGGCGAGTACGGTCCGCACCCGCTCCTTGCCGTTCACGACCGGCCCCACGGGGCGTTGTCTTGGTCGAGCGATTCGAGGCGCAGCGCGCCCGACGCACGCGTGCGTGCCGAACTGTAATGGAACTGCAGCGCACGACGCCGTGCCGGGCTGCGGTTGGCGTCGGTGAAATGCAGCAGGTTGGCATCGAAGAGCAGGGCGCTGCCCGGCTCGACCGGAACGGCGATGGCAGCCGCCTGGGCACGGGCGCTCTGCTCGGCGTCCAGGCACCAGCCGGTCTCGCCCTGGACATGCGGACGGACCCCCTGGCGATGGCTCCCCGGCACCACCTGCATGCAGCCGTTCTCCAACGTGGCGCGATCCAGGGCGATCCACAGGCCCACCGTCTCGGTCACCGGATCGATCGGGAAATAGGGCGTGTCCTGATGCCAGGCCTTGGGGATGCCGATTTCGGGCGGCTTGACCAGGGCGAGGCTTTGCAGCAGTTGCGCGCCGGTGCCGATCACCGCCTCGACCGGCCCGCGCAGCCGGGGATCGCGGGCCAGGTTCCAGAAGAACCCGTCGCCCTGGGCGAACTGGAAGAACTTGCGCACGCCGAGTTCGCGCTCGGTGGCGGTCTTGCCGGCCGGGTCGAAGCCGGGCTCGTACTGCACGGTGGCCCCGGGCACCCCGGGGATGGGCGATGCACGCAGCGCCATGCCATCCGGCAACGCCTGCGCACCCGCCCGATCGGCGTAGGCGGCGAAGCGATGGCATACCGACTCGACCTCGGCCGGCGTCAGCAGTCCTGGCAGGACGGCATATCCGGATCCGGCAAGCAGGCTGGGCAGATCGTGGACCGGTGCGATCAAAGCGCTCATGTGTGATCCTTGGGTGGTACTGTTGCCCAGAGAATATACATGGATAAGCACGGATCTGGAAGACGAAGGATGCGTTCACCACGCGAAGTTTCCGTTACTGCCATCGACAACCTCTCAGGCCGCTACCCGGCCCACCAGGGCGACCTCGCGTTGGCCGTGGCGGGGGCCGGCATCACCCTGCTGTCATGCCGCCTGTGGCGCACGGCGCCCGACTGGTCGATTCCCCTGCGCCAGGTCGACGATGACTTCATCTTCATGCCCATGCACGGTCGACTGATCCTGAACGGCGAGGCGTTGTACCCCGGAACGGTGGCGGTCATACCGCAGGGAACCCGGCACGGCGTCACCTACGCCCATGGCGTACGCTCGTGTGCCGTGCTGGCGTTGCATGCCCTGGTCCGCACGCCCTGGGGTGCACCGTGGCTACAACCGGGAGGGCCCCTGGTCGCCGCCCTGCCCGAGGCAGGCCGCTGGCACGCCGAGCTGCTGCGCCTCGCCGCCATGCAGCAGGACCAGGCGCAGCTCGCCACCCGACTCGGCGGCGAACAGGTACGGCGGCTGCTCGTCGAGCTGGTGCTCGGCGGACATCCGCTGCGTCCGCCGGCGGGCAATCTCGATCCCCGACTCGCCGCCATCGCCGCCGCCGTGCACGCCGATCCCGGCGGCGCACCGCCGGTGGCCGAGCTGGCCCGGCGCGCAGGCATCAGCCCCCTACGCCTGCGCCAGCTCTGCCATGCCGGGCTGGGTTGCGCACCAAAGCGCTTCATCGACGGCCTGCGTCTGGCACGGGCGGCCGAACTGCTCGCCGGCGGAGCGGAAGTGGCGGTGACGGCGCAGCGCTGCGGCTACGGCACAGTGCGGCAGCTGCAGGTGCGTTTCAAACGAGCCTACGGCTGCGCCCCAAGCGCCTGGCGGACGACCGGATCACGTTCCGGCATCTGAACCCAGACTGCTCTGTTCACACGGAGGAACAGAGGGAACTGAGTTCGCACGAGGGACTTGCGCCCATCGACGCGCACATCGAAGGGTGGGCGTTCACCCCCGACGTTAGCGCTTTCGCCTCCGTTGCCTCCGTTCCTCCGTGTGAATCCAACGGGGCAATCTGTGCTGAACCGTGCTACAGCCCAGTCCCCACCGGACGGCAACGGAAGGCGCTGGGTGGGCAGCCGACCTCGCGGCGGAAGGCGCGGGCGAATTCGTGCTGGCGCGCAAAGCCGAGGCGCTCGGCGACCTGCGCCATCGTCAGGTCGCTCTCCAGCAGCAGATGCCTGGCCTGCTCGATGCGCAGGCGGGCGAGGTAGCGGCGCGGCGGCATGCCGAACACGGCGCGGAAGCGGTGGCGCAGGCTGTCGTAGTTGGGGATGCGCCGCGCCAGTGAACGGGTCACCGCGTCGGCATCGGCAAGATGGTCGCCGAGGTACTGGCACAGCTCATCGAGCTCGGGATCGTCGTCCAGGGACGGGTCGGGGGATGCCGCCCCGCCGGCCCACCGATCCAGGGTGACCAGTAGCAAGCGCAGCCAACCCGCCGCCGCCATCGGGGCCGAGGCGCCGGTACCCATCCGCTCAGCAAGGATCTTGCGGAAATAGCCGCGGTAGGTGCGCTGCTGTTCGGCATCCAGGCGCCAGATCCGCGCCCGCGGATTGGCCGAGGTGAGGCGTGGACAGGCGCGATAGAGCGCCTCGTCGGCCTGGTAATGGATGATCCACAGGTCGGGCGACTGGCGCGGGCCATTGGCGTAGGCATGCAGCTCGCCGCGCCGGAACAGGTAGAGGGTCGCATCGGCCGCATCGTGCGCGACGCCGGCATGGGTGATGCGCGAACCGTCGCCGGCCAGCAGGCACAACTCGTCATGCTCGGCGTGGACATGGCCGCTGAAGCCGCCGCCCAGCACGGTCGGCGTGCATCCCATGCTGACGATGGCGGGCAGCCAGGGGGCCATGGCGGCAGGATAGCAGGTTTCCGTTTCGGCGAAATCGGCATTCCAGCACGGCTAAAGAACGCAGCGTCCCTGCGCTATGATCGGCAGCATGAGCACCGCCACCCAGAGCGCCCCATCCACCAGCCTGACCCCGGCCCAGATCTCCGCCTGGAAGCGCGACGGCTTCGTCGCCGTGCCCGGCTTCTTCGACGCCGGCGAGACCCGCGCCCTGCAGGCCGAGGTGCGGCGTCTGCAGGCGGCCGGCAAGCTGCGCAACGTCGCCACGATCGGCGATGGGCGCACGACATCGACAACCGCCTTCAACATGCAACTGTGCCCGGCGGCGCCGCACAGCCCGCTGATCCGCGCCCTGCCCTTCTCCCGCAAGGTGGTCGGGGCGGTGACCGCACTGCTCGGCGACGAGGTGCTGCTCTACCTCGACCAGATCTTCCTCAAGCCGGGACAGCACGGTGTCGGCACCAACTGGCACACCGACAACGCCTACTTCCAGAGCCGGGAGAGCACCGCCGGCACCGGGATGTGGATCGCCATCCATGACGCCAACCGCGCCAACGGCACCATGGCCGTCATCCCACGCAGCCATGCGCTCGACCTGACGCACGAGCGCGACCCGGGCAGCGACCACCACATCACCTGCGCCAAGGCGGTCGATCCGGCCGACGAGGTGGTCGTCGAACTGCCGGCCGGCGGCGTGCTGTTCTTCAACTGGGGGATCGCCCACCGCACCGGCGGCAACGCCACCGACCACGATCGCGCCGCGCTGGCCTACCACTTCGTCGATGAGCGCCGCAAGCCGGAGAACTGGTCCACCAGCTACGCGGGCGGCACCGCCCCGCCCGTGCTGGCAGGCCGCGGCGCAAGCAGCGCGGCGCGCGAATGGGGCAGCGACCAGACCGGGGTGTTCGATCGCCTAGTGGCCGGACAGGAAGCGGGGGCCGCATGAGTTCCGATCGTGACATCCTGCGCGGACTCGCCGCCCGTTGCCGCGAACATGCGGAAAGCGCCGGCCAGGCTCGGCTGCGCGAGGACTGGCGGCGGCTCAACGACCTCGAAGGCACCGATCGGCCCCTGGTGCTGACCAAACCCGAAGGAGCGTGGAGCGAGATCCTGACCGACGCGGACGTGCAGTGCCAGGATGCGGAGGCGCGCGAGATCGAGCGCAACCTGCGCATCCGCCTGTACCACGCCGAGGTGCTGCGCGATGACCGGCCGTTTCCCGCCGCCTACGATATCGGCTGGTCGGTGTCGCAGGATGGCTTCGGCGTGGAGGTGCCCCAACACCGCTCATCCGAACGCGGCGCAGCCTCCTGGGATCCCCCGATCACGGATCTCGAACGCGATATGCCGAAGCTGCGTCACCGGAACTGGCGCGTGGACCGCGCCGCCAGCGCGCGCCGACTGGAGACGGCCGCCGAAGCCTTCGGCGACCTCCTGCCGGTCCGGCGCCGTCACTTCCCCTGGTGGACCCTCGGCCTGACCATCGAAATCATCCAACTGGTCGGGATCGAACGCCTGATGACCCTGATGTGCGATGACCCCGACGGCCTGCACCGGCTGATGGCCTGGATGCGCGACGAGCACCAGGCGATGATCGACTGGCACTGTCGCGAGGGCCTGCTGACCCCCAACCACGATGCGGTGTGGAACTACGGCTCCGGCGGCGTTGCTGACACCGGCCAGTTGCAGGCGCCCGTTGCGGGATCCGCGGTCGGACCGCAGCACCTGTGGGGCTTCTCCGAAAGCCAGGAGACGGTCGGCGTCTCGCCGCGCATGTTCCGCGAATTCATCCTGCCCTACCAGAAGCCGCTGCTCGAGCAGTTCGGCCTGGCCTATTACGGCTGCTGCGAAGGGCTGGACAAGCGCATCGACGATGTGCTGACCATCCGCAACCTGCGTGTGGTCTCGGTGTCGCCGTGGTGTGACCAGCGCCGCCTGGCCGAGAAGGTCGGCCAGCGCTGCGTGCTGGCACGCAAGCCCAACCCGACCCTGGTGGCCAGCGCCTTCGACGAGGGCGCGATCCGCGCCGACCTGCGCACCACCCTCGATCAGACGCGCGGCTGTCACCTGTTCTTCGTGCTCAAGGACACACACACCATCTCCCACGAGCCGTGGCGCCTGGCGCGCTGGGTCGAACTGGCACGCGAGGAGATCGATGCCTTCGCCACACGCTCGGCACCGCCGACCATGGCCAGGGCGTGCCCAGGCTAGACGGCTCTGTTCACACGGAGGAACGAAGGGAACGGAGATCGCACGAAGGACTTGCGCCGATCTACGCGCACATCAATGGGTGGGCGTTTGCACCCGACAGAAACTGTTTCGCCTCCGTTGCCTCCGTTCCTCGGTGTGAATCCAACAGGCTCAGGCGGGTGCAGCGAGGCGTGAACGCCTGCGGTAGGCCGTCGGCGTGCAGCCGGTGATCGCCCGGAAGCGGCGATTGAAGGCCGCCAATCCCTGCCAGCCATAGCGCAGAGCCAGGTCCAGGACCGGGTTGTCCGTCTCCAGCAGGTCACGGCACACCGCCGCAATGCGCCTCCGCCCAAGATGATCGACGAAGGTGCGTCCGGTCGCACGACGAAAGAAGCGGCTGAACGACGCTGGTGGCATGCAGACCGCCGCCGCAACCCGACGCTGGCTCAGCCGGTCTTCGAGGTGTTCCTCGATCAGGGCGAAGGCCCGAGCCAGGCGGCGTTCAGCCACCACAGAGATGGGCTGGGGGTGGTTGGCGATAGGGGCGTTCTGCGCCGTCGCCATCTGCCCCAGGAGCACCAGAAGCCCGCCGTAGCGCGACAGGCCGTTGCTGGAGACCAGCGCCTGCAGGGTCTCGGCGACTTCCGCAGATCCAGGTCCGGAGAAACACAGTCCGCCAGCCGCCCGCGCCACGAGGGTACGCACGGGGCGGCCTTCAGGCAGGGCGGCAGCGGTCGCGAGCACTCCGTGCGGCACCTGCAGGACGATGGCTTCGCCTGGTTGCCCGGCGGGACGCGACAACCAGGTATGCGGCAGATCGGGCGGGATCAGGCAGAGGTCGCCGGCCGCGAAATCCTCGACCGCATCGCCGATGAAACGCACGCCACGCCCGGAGAGGATCAGGGTCAGTTCCCACTCGGGGTGGCGATGCCAGGCAAAGTTCCATCCCTGGGGCG
>JAIFND010000184.1 GCA_020047915.1 bacterium
GATCCCGGGGGTACGGCAAGGATATCCATGTCCCGCAGGCTAGTCCCCCGACCAGGTACCGCGAGGGGCTACAGCGCAGGGCAGGCAGGTGATTGCGCAGCCTGGGTGCGTCCCCCCTGGTCAGGGTATGGCATGCAGGGGTCACTGGCTATGCTTGTAGCATGTCCAAGGCGAAGCGGGTGGTCATCGTGCATGCTGCAGACAGCATGGACCAGATCATGGCGGGGATCGAGGAGGTGCGCCGTTCGGGCCATGAGTGGTATGTGCGCCACCAGTACAACGCCCCACGTAACGCCGAGGAGGTCGCCGATGTCCTGGCATTCCGTCCAGATGGCCTGATCTCTGTGGCCGGCAACCTGCCGCAATCCTTGCAGCACCAGAGCTTTCCGTGGGTGTCGGTGCGCAACCGTCAATCCCCGCTGGCGGTGGTCTGTGACGATCATGCGGTCGGGGTCTGCGCCGCCGATCATCTGGTCGGACTGGGGGCCCCGACCCTGGCCATCCTGCGCGAAAGCGATGATGATCGGGACGATTCCGGTTGGAAACGTGCCCGCCGCGAAGGCTTCCAGGCCGGCCTGGCCAAGCATGGCCAGAGGGCGCATCTGCTGGCCTGGAATCATGCCGACGATGGTAACCTTCCCCACGCCCATTTCCTGTCGCAGATCGCGACCCTGCCCAAGCCGATCGCGCTGTTCACCGGCAACGACTGGTATGCCCTGGAGGCGATGGAGACGTTGTTCGGAGCCGGCATCCGCATCCCGGCCGAGGTGGCCTTGCTCGGTGCTGACGATGTGCAACGCAGTGCGGTGGCAGCAGTGCCCCTTTCCTCGGTCCGTGTACCGCATCGCGAGTGTGGACGTAGGGCGGCTGAAATGCTGGCCCAGGCGATGGATGGTAAGTCACGGGGCACGGTGGCGATCAGCCTGCCACCCGACGGCGTTTCCGAACGCGCCTCCACCGACGCCATCGAGGTCCGGGATCGCGAGGTTGCGGCCGTCCTGCGCTTCATCCGCATGCGCGTGGCCGAACCCTTCGACGTCGGCGACGTGATCGCGACCAGCAACCTCGGCCGTCGTTCCCTGGAGCAGCGCTTCCGCCGCCTGCTCGGCCGCACCATCCTGGACGAGATCCATCGCTGCCGCATCGAACACGCCAAGAGCATGCTGCGCAATCCGGACATGACCATCGCCCAGGTGGCCGCCGCCTCGGGCTTTTCCGACGCGCCGCATTTCACGGTCGTGTTCCGCAAGGTCGCCGGGGTCACGCCGAGTATGTGGCGGACCGAAAGCCGGGCTGCAGGCCAGGCCTGAAGCGCTGCGCAAATCACGCAGACGACTGCGTTCCTTGCCATTGTCGTCAGTCGCTTGCCGCCAGCATGCCGGCATGATCCCGCCCCTGCCCGCCCGCCACGTCCATCTCGACTTCCATACCTCCGAGCACGTGCGCGAGGTTGGTGCGCGATTCGACAAAAAGCGTTTCCAGAAAGCGCTGCAGTTGGGCCGGGTCAACTACATCACGCTTTTCGCCAAGTGCCACCACAGCTGGTGCTACTTCCCGACCCAAGTCGGCCGCCGTCACCCGCATCTGGTCAAGGAACTCGACCTGCTCGGTCAGCAGATCGAGGCCTGCCACGAGATCGGCGTGCGCACCGCCGTGTACATCACCGTCGGCTGGTCGGCCAACGACGCGGAATGGCATCCGGAGTGGGTCGCCCTCGACCGCGCCGGCAAGGCGATGTGGATGAACCCGCCCAAGGACCTCAAGCCCGACACGCCGCGTCCGCAGGTGTCGTGGAAGTTCCTGTGCATCGCCTCGGCCTATCGCCAGCACGTCCTCGACCTGACCCGCGAGGTGTGCAGCCGCTATCCGCTGCATGGCGTGTTCTACGACATCATGTTCCACGAGCGCAGCTTCTCGAAGGCCGCCGTGCGTCAGATGCGCGCCGCTGGCGTTGATCTGGATGATGCTGCCGCGACCAAGCGCTGGCACGAGGGACAGTGGGTGTCCTTCATGCGCGAGTGCAAGTCCGCCATCGCCGAGACCCGGCCGCAGGCCACCGTCTTCTTCAACGGCCGTGCCAACCTCGACAGCGCCGACGCCTCGCTGACCGAGCAGACGCATCTCGAACTCGAAGACCTGCCCACGGTGTGGGGTGGCTACGACAAGTTCCAGCCGCGCGCCAAATTCTTCGCCTCGCATCCGGTCACCGCCGACAAGCAGATGATGGCGATGTCGGGCAAGTTCCACACTGCCTGGGGCGAGTTCGGCGGCTTCAAGCACCCCGACGCGATCCGCTACGAAGCAGCGAACATGATCGCCTGGGGCGCGCGTTGCTCGTTCGGCGACCAGCTCCATCCCAACGGCGAGATGGATCTGGCAACCTACCGCAACATTGGCGAGGCCTACGCCCACGTCGAGAAGGTCGAGGGCTACGGCCTCGACGGCGTGCCGGCTGCCAACCTCGGCGTGTGGTTCAGCTGCCTCGAACGCACCGATGCCTCGACCCCGGTGGCGGGCGTGGTCGGCGGCATGCAGAAGCTCGACCACGACTACGGCGTCACCCAGATGCTGCTCGAAAGCCAGATCGACTTCGAGGCCGCCGGCGCGGATTCCGACCTCGGCCGCTACGCCACCATCGTGGTCAGCGGCGCGCAATGCCTGGATCGCGCGCAGGCCGCCCGCCTGACCGCGTGGGCCCGGCGCGGCGGTGCGCTGGTGGTGATCGGGGAAAGCGCCCTTGATGCCAAGCGGCGGCGCTTCCTCATCGATGTCGGCGCCACCTATGTGGGCCCCGGGCGCTTCGATTGCGACTACACCGTTGCCGGCGCGGCCCTGGCCGACGGATTGCCAACCTCTCCGTTCCTCAACTACGATCGTGCCCTGCGCTGCCGTCCGGGCCGTTCGGCCGAGGTTCTGGCCGAGATCCGCGAACCGAGCTTCTCGCGCACGGTGGCGACCTACTGCTCGCACCAGAACACCGCCTATGGCGAGGCGACCGCCAAGCACCCGGCGGTGATCAGCCGGAAGCTGGGCAAGGGCTCGATCACCTGGTTCGCCCACCCGATCGGTGCGACCTACTACTACCACGGAGCGCGCGTCCATCGCCAGCTCTTCGTCAACGCCATCCGCCGCGTCCACACCAAGCCGGTGCTGGAGACCGCCCTGCTGAGCGCCGGCCGCGCCAACGTGGTGCACCAGCCGCAGCACCGCCGCTACTGCGTCCATCTGACCTACGGCAGCCCGCAGGCGCGCGGCCGTACCAGCGTGATCGAGGACCTGCCGACCCTGACCGGCATCCCGGTTGGTTTGCGCGTTTCCGAGCGCATCCGCAGTGTCCGCCTGGCGGTCGCCGGGAAGACGCTGGCGGTCAAGCGCTCGGCTGGCGCGGTGCGGGTCACCGTGCCGAGTTTGAACTGCCACGAGGTAGCAGTCTTCAGCTACTGATTGTCCAGGCAGGTCTCGCGGGCTGTGACCAGCCCAGGTCCAGCTTGAGGCGCAGGGGTTGATGCTAAATTGAGCCTGATGGCCCGTCGTATCTCGCTGAAAGACATTGCCGTGGTAGCGCAGGTGTCGACCGCGACGGTCAGTCTGGCGCTTGCTGGCGATGGACGAGTTGCGGCGGCGACCAGAAGCCGGGTACAGCAGATCGCCGATCAGATGGGATATCATCGTGATCCGATGCTGTCGAGCCTGGCCAGCCACCATTTCCGCCACACCGGCAAGCCGATCACCGTCGCGGTGGATCTTGTCGATGCGGACTGGCTCGCCTCGTTTCGTCGGGCTGCGGAGATCATGGGCATGCACGTGCTGCCTGTCGTCGGCGACCCGGCCAAGCTCGGCAAGATCGCCGAATCCCAGGGCGCCTCCGCCCTGGTGGTCATGAGACGCATGGATCATGCCACGGCGGCGAAGTTCCCGCTGCCCACCATCCTGTGGGAGGACGAGGATCCGACCGAGCATCTGGTGGATGTGGTGGTGACCCATGATTGGTGGCTGGCCGTTGCCGGGGTCAGGCGGCACATGCGACGTTGCGGTTACCATCGCCCGGCCCTGGTCTGCCTTCCCGCCGAGCCGAGACACTGGAACGATGAGGTCCGGTTGATGGCGGCCCGTGCCATGGATCTTCCGGTCATCGAATGGGATTTCAAAGCGCGGAGCATGACTGGGTTCATCCGCAAGCATCGTCCGGATGTCCTGGTCGGGGCCTATGCGCCGCTCTGGCCAGCCCTTACCAGCCAGGGGATACACCTGCCGTTCGCTGGCCTGCAGGTGAATAGCTGGAACAAGGATGATGGGGTCGCAGGCTGGTTGGTGGACCAGGACCGACGGTGCCGTTCGACCCTTGAGCTGATCGAAACCCGGCTGCGCTATGGTCCTCGTCCGCCCCAGCGCGTCATCCTGTCCCCCCAGTGGCGGCATGGCCCATCCTTGCCTGTACGTGTCCGCAAAGCTGGTGCAGGTGCTGCCGAGGGGCGGGCGGTCACCTAGCGAAAACGAGCACAGGCATCTGCTTTTAAACGGATTAAGTCAGAAACAGGGTGTGTGTGCGGAGTGACCTGTAGAATGGACTGGAGCGGGATCGTTGCCGTGACCATTCAGGTCGTTGCCGACATCCCGGTGGAAGTCCGCCATGCGTATCGACCGCCTGCTTGCGCTGCCCGTGATGCTGTGCGCCGTGACCATGCCCGCAGCCGAGGTCGTCCCGGCGCCCTATCGGCTTCCAGCCGAGGTTGTCGTGACCACGACTGTGGCTGCCCCCAATCCTGGTGGCTGGACCGCGACCTTCGAGAATCCGCCGATCGAGAACCTCCTCGCCGGCGGTGAGTACGAGCCGTTCAACTTCCGCAGTCGTCTCTACGCCTACGCCGATGGCATCGACAGCATCCCGCTCTCGGAATGGGATGGGAGCGCCTACGACACCCGCCGCGAAGGCTTTTTCGACGGCGCCACCGTCCGCGTCTATCGCATCGTCAACGGCACGATGGTCAGCATCCGCACAGACACGGTGGCACGGCACCGCGCCAGCGCCTGGATCGCCACCGAACAGCAGCTCATACCGATCGATCGGCCGTCGTACCAATGGCAGTTCGAGGGGTACAATGCCCCGCAGGCCGATTATCGGTTTGCCGTCGTGGCTGTGGGGACGGATGGCACGTGGTCGAAGCCATCGCAGGTTCTGACCGTCAAGCGTCCGGCCGAGTGCGTCGAGAAGGCCCATAATGAACCGTTGCTGCCCTTCACCTGGCCGGAGGGCGGCACGCAGGGGGATGTGCGTGGGAAAGCGCCACCGACCCCGACCGGCTTCGCCGTCCGTGGGGACAAGGGATGCCTGACGTTCACCTGGACCAAGCTGGCGGACACCGGAGTTGCCGGCTATCTGGTGATCCGCACCGAATATGACCCCGCCCAGCTGCGCGGATATGGCTTTGATCTGGCCGGCAAGGCGACCGGTCCTGGGCAACACATCCGCAAGGGTGATCTGGTTTTCCTCGATTTGCGTCGCACCGATTGGTCGCGCACCAAGTACACCTCCAGCCGCGTCTGGGGCGATTATGGCAGCGCGGATGTATCGAAGGTTTTTCCCGGGCAGCAGGATGAAGGTACCAACCACACCTGGACCCTGGTGCCCCACCCCCAACCGGTTCCGCCCGAGCTCTCCCCTGCCGAGCGGGGACAGACCTGCCTGAAGGTCACGATGACGGGTAGTGAGCCGGTGAAGATGTTCCAGTACAACCATGCCGGGCCGCAGCAGAACTGGTACCCGGTCCTGGAGGTCGGGCGCACCTATGTGGTCGAGTTCTGGGCCCGCCAAGAGGGCATGGCGGATCCGACCATGCGCTTCAGCTGCAGCGCCATCTATGAGGGCAGCATCAAGCAGGATTTCATCCTGGGGACGGCCTGGAAGAAGTACCGCCACGAATTCTCGCCCGACCGGGCGTGGCCGACGGGCAACGAGGTGGTCGGCGGCATGAAGCTGACGTGCAGCGGGCCGGGCACCCTGTGGCTCGACTGCTGGCGGGTCTATCCCAAGGACAAGGGCTACATGGGCATCCCCCAGGCCGAAATCGACGATCTGAAGGCCAGCGGCATGTCCTTCCTGCGCACGCATGCCTTCATCAAGTCCGGCTGGAGCTACTTCCTGGATGACCTGACCAATGCGGCCGGCGTGATCGGACGACGCGGCAATGTCACCGATGGCGCACCCAGCACGCTGTTCTCGATCCTGGGATTCCTCAAGAGCGCCCAGGTCAACCCCTGGCTCCAGATCGAGATGAGCCTGGATGAGAACGAGTGGCAAGGCTTGGTCGAATACCTCGCCGCCCCGTACGATCCGGCCAAGGATAGCCCGAAGACCAAACCCTGGGCAGCCAAGCGCTTCGCCATGGGCCAGGCCAAGCCGTGGTCGGAGGAATTCCCCCGCCTCCTCTTCGAGGTTTCGAACGAGACCTGGAATCCGCATTCCGGTTTTGCGCCCTGGCATTTCCCCTGGCAGAAGATGACCGATGGCGCCACCGGCCGCGTGTATGAGGGCGGCGACTTGGCCGGTCTGATGACCCGCTACATTCTCGAGCAGATGAAGAAGAGCCCCTATTGGGCCAACCTGGCACCCAAGCTGGAAACCGTGGGCTGCGGCTGGCTCGTGCAGTTGGACGATGATGGATTCGGTCAGAAGATGGCCCGCCAATGTCCCGACATGCGCCATATCCTGGTCGCCAATTACAATGGTGGCTGGGATGAAGGTGCGGCTGCAGCCAGTGCGGACGACGCCGGTCGGCGTCTGGCCTTGACCGTGTGCCCTCAGTACAGCCAGGGCTCGATGGAGAAATTCGCCGAGACCCGGGAGCGTCTGGCTGCCCAGGGCGTGAAGTACGCGATCGGCACCTATGAGGCCGGTCCCGGCTATTCCCTGCCCAACACCATCACCCATGAACAGGTCGAGGCGGAGTCCCAGGTGATGAAGTCGCTGGCCGCCGGCACCGGCACCCTCGACTGCTTCCTCGACGGGGCCCAGCAGGGCCTCGTGCTGCAGAACTTCTTCACCTACAGCCGTGGCCGCAATTACTGGACCAGCCACGCGCTGCCGCGCAACGGTGGGCAGGCCTACCCGTCGTGGATGGCCCTGACCCTGTACAACCGCCTCGCCCAGGGCGACTTCCTGGCGACCCAGACGATCAGCGTGCCGACGGACGCCTTGGCCAAGACGGCAACCCGGGCGGCGATGGCGGCGGCTCCGCTGACTGGGGTCTATGCCACCCGCCAGGGTGACCGCTACAGCGTGTTCGTGCTGTCGCGCAAACTGGATTCCCATCCCTACGCCGGCGACGACGGCTACACGCCGGTCACGCTGCGTCTGCCGTTCACCGCGGCGAAGAAGATCACCCTCCACCAGATGTCTGGTGATCCGCGGGCCACCAATCTTGATGCCGACAACGTCAAGGCCGTGACGAGCGACATTCCCACCGCACGCTTCGCGCAGAAATTCGCCCTGGATGCGGATCGCGGTGCGGACCGTCGTGGCCTGCCGCCTGGCTCGATCTTCCTGTATGTATTCGAGGGCACCACGACCCCGCCGCTGGCCAAGCAGGTCGCCGCGTCCGTGACGCCGGCCCTGGGGCAGGCGACGACCACCAGTGTCCCGGTGGTGCGCTTTCAGGCGTCCTTCGACCGTGCGGTCAGCACATTCACCGCCGATCAGGTGGTGGTTGCCGGTACTGCGGGCGGGAACGTCGCCGTAGAATGGCCCATCCGCTTGGCCGGTACTGGTTGCATCATCACCATCGCTGACGTGATGGCCTCGGGGACCGTCGGGTTCACCATCCCCGCCGGCGTCGTGAAGGATGCCGCTGGGGCGACCAATGCCGCCATAGCCAGTCCCATGATCACCTATGCGATCCCCGCGCCCAAGGACCTGGTCATGGTGCAGGAGAGCTTCGATCCGGTAGATGGGAAGCGGATCTGGAGCAGTTCAGCCGGCCGTGGCTGGAAGGGGCAGTGGATGCTGCACAACGAGGATCCGGCGAAATTCCCCGAGGGCTACGTCCTGGCCGCTGAACGACCGCTGGCGTATCCGTCCGTGGCCGCCTCGCCCAGCTACATGAGAGCCGGCATGAACAGCCTGTCCCTGTGGCGAGATCTCGACGTGGACGGATCCCTGGCCTTTGCCAAGCGGATCACCAAGCAGGAAGGTCCTGCCCAGGTCGGCTTGAGCGGCACCTCGGTGTGGCTGAGCGTCCTGGTCCGGAAGGAAACGCTCGACCGGGAACAACTCCTGCTCTCGCTCAACAGTGAGGCGTTCTACAAGGAGGAGCATGTCGCGGCCCGCTTCGGCTGCGATGTCGTCAGCATGAAGGACGACAGGCCGTTCTGGGCGCTGCAGGTACGCAATCCGGAAAACACCGGCTGGACCATCATTCCCACCACGGCGGCGGTCGAGGCCGGCAAGACGGTCTTGCTGGTCGCGCGGTTGTCGTTCGCCCAGGCCGATACGGTCGAGTTGTACGTGAATCCGCCGCTCGGCGGGAAGGCGCCGGACAAGCCGTCCGCCTCGTATGTCGCCGGCAAAGACCGGAAGCTGATCTTCAACAGCCTGGTCCTGTGGGGTGGCAAGCCGGACAGCGGCGCCTTCGACGAGATCCGCATCGGCGACTCGTTCAAGGCGGTCACGCCCGCCAAGTAGGATCCCGCCATGGAACCCATCGACCGCCGGGCGCTTGTCGACCGGCATCGCATTCAACTGACCGAACCCAAGCCGTGGTTCCAACTCGGCAATGGCGAGTTCACCTTCAACGCCGACGGGACCGGACTGCAGACCTTTGCGGGCAACACGATGGCGCACTGGGCTTGGCACTCCTTGCCGCTCCCGCCTGGTTGCGAGGCCCAGGATGTGCCCGCCACCGGAACGATCATGACAGGTCGCCCAACCGGCGGTCAGGTGGTGCCAGCGGGCAGCGAAGCGCTGTACGCGTGGATGTATGAGAATCCCCATCGCGCCAACCTGGGCCGGTTGCGCCTGGTGCGCGGTGACGGATCCGCGCTCGAGCCGGACAGCATCGCGGGACTCCGACGCACCCTGGACCTCTGGAGTGGCCTGGCGACCAGCCGCTATGCTGTCGAGGGCGCGGAGATGCGGGTCGAGACCTGCTGCCATCCCGAACGAGACCAGGTGGCGCTGCGTCTGGACTCGCGCGCGCTGCACGACAGCCGCCTGGCCGTCATGCTCGATTTCGGCTATCCGGTCGCTGACGGCGGCGAGCCCTGGCTTGGCGATTGGCATCAGGCTGATCGCCACCTGACCGAGCGGATCGGCGGCAATGCCACACGGGTGCATCTGCGGAGGAGCATCGACGCGACGGTGCAGCATGTCGTGCTGTGCGTCACTGGCGGTCGCATCAGCCAGGCTTCCGCTGCGCATGCCTGGATGGTGCACGCCGATCCGGGAGCAGGTCCGCTGGAGGTCGTCTGCTGGTTCGGCCAGGATGCCCCGCGACCTGACCAGCCGGATGTGGCTGCAACCCAGGCGGAGAGCGCGCGGCACTGGGAAGGATTCTGGCGAGCGGGCGCGGCCATCGATCTTTCCGGCAGCCGCGATCCGCGCTGGCGTGAACTCGAGCGGCGCATCGTGCTCTCGCAGTACGTCATGGCCGTCCAGTCGGCTGGTTCCATGCCACCGCAGGAATCCGGCCTGCATCACAATTCGTGGAACGGCCAGTCCCATCTCGAGATGCTGTGGTGGCATGTGGCGCATTTCGCCCTGTGGGGCCGCTGGGAGATGGCCCGCAAGAGCCTGGACTACCTGCCCCGCATCGCCCCGATGGCTGCCGCGCTTGCGCAGCAACTCGGTGGGACGGGATTGAAATGGCCCAAGATGGTCGGTCCGGAGGGCCGCAACGCGCCGGCCTTCATGCACGAGATCCTGCTCTGGCATCAGCCACATCCGATCTTCCTCGCCGAACTCGAGTACCGGCTCAGCCCCGGCCGGGCGACGCTCGACCGGTGGAAGGACGTGGTCTTCGGCACCGCCGAGCACATGGCCGATTATGCCCGTTGGGATGCGGCCAGTGACCGCTACGTCCTGGATCCGGCGATTCCGTGCTGTGAACAGGGCCTTGGCAGCAATCCGACCTTCGAGCTGGCCTACTGGCGCTATGGGCTGGGCATGGCCCAGACGTGGCGTGAACGCTTGGGAATGCCACGTCACCCGGCCTGGGACACGGTACGGAACCGGCTTGCGCCGCTGCCGGTCCAGGATGGTGTCTACCTGATCTGTGGCGACTGGGGCGATACCTATACGGCGCGCAACTCGAGTCATCCCGATCCCATCGGGGCCTTCGCCTTTCTTCCCTTCGACGACACAATCGATCCGGCGACGGCGCATCGGACGGTGCTTGAGGTTCTTCGCACCTGGTCATGGAAGAGCTGTTGGGGCTGGGACTTCCCCTGGATGGCCATGGCTGCGGCGCGGGTCGGAGAGCCTGGCAAGGCTATCGACATCCTGCTGCATGACGCGGCTTTCAATCAGTATACGGCGGATGGCATCAATGCCGGCTGGTATCTGCCTGGCAATGGCGCCTTGCTCTACGCGGTCGCCATGATGGCCGATGGCTGGGATGGCGGGCCGGCTGGACCGCAGCCGGGTTTTCCGGCGGATGGCAGCTGGACGGTGCGCAGCGAGGGGCTCCAGCCCGCGCAGTGACGGTCGGCCTGCCAAGCCTGGATCCCAACGCGGTGGTCGCCGGCTCTACTGGGCGGAACCGCCGGTCACGCGCCACAGCTTGAAGGCGAGGTGGCGGGAGAATTCCGGCATCGGCAGGTCGAGCTGCCCGCCGGCATGGAGGAGGTGCTGTCGACCGAGGATTGTGCCTCGATCGGCATCCCACCATTCGATCACCAGTGCCCCGGCCGCCGCGTCGCCGCAGCCGAGGACGCCACCGTGCACGCGGGCACCGTCGCCACCGCTACGCGCCCAGCTTTCGTCGAGGACGTAGCCGAGGATGCGCCCCGGCCGTCGCCAGGCCCTCGCCCACAGGGCGGCGGGATGCCGGGCCTCAAGTACGATGGTGCCAGCATCCTCACCGCGCAGATCCTCGCCAGCGGTGAACCTGGCCAGGGCGCTGAACGGGCCGTACCGGCCGCCCTGGTCGATCCATTCGAACCACCACAGCATCGGCATGCCGGCATGGCCATGCACCAGCCCGGCCCAGCCGCCGATGGCGTGTTCGGCCTCCATGCGCGGGCCGCTGCATGCCCCGGCGCTGCCGCCGTATTCGGTGACCTGGACGGGCTTGGCGTAGGCGGCCAGACCGTTGGCCCGGCGCAGCGGATCGCGCGTGCTCTGGCCGAGCAGGGCTCCGATCTGGGTCTCCTCGCCATGGTAGGCATCGATGGTCAGCAGGCCTATGCCGGCCTGTCGCGCGATGACCGGATCCGCGTTGCGCCAGTCACCGCACCAGTGCGTGGTCACCGGGTGCTTCCAGGGGTCTAGGGCGGTGAAGTCGAGCGAAACCGCATCGGTCCAGGTGCGCACGCTGGCGACCGGGGCATGCACCAGATTGACCTCGGCCCACAGCTTCCAGGCCAGCACGGCGGGGCTGTCGCCATAACGCGCCGCGAGATAGCGGAACATCGCGAGCTGACCCTGGCGCGCCCGCGGATCGGTGAACAGTCCGGCCGGGCTGTCGAGCCAGCCGCCGTTGGCCGTGTTCCAGGGATGATGCGGCCAGTCGTCCTCGGCGCCGCGGCCGTCGCGCCCCTGGCCGTGGTTGAAGATCGAGATGATGGCGCGGATGCCCAGGCGTTCCGCCTGGTCGAGGAAGCGGTCGAGGGCCCACGCGTTGCCCAGGTTGGGCTGGCCTGCGCCATGGAAGCCGGGCCAGCGGTCGATCCATTCGAGCCCGAGGTTCCACGGGCTGAGCCACACCTCGCAGCCGGTCCCGCCGGCGGCACCCAACCGATCAAGCAGGGCTTCGCGCACGAACGAGCCACGGTCGGGGGTGAGGCGGGTGGCCAGGGCAGAGCGCGAACGCACATCGTAGGTCGAGTTGAGATTGTGGCCGATCGGCCAGATCCAGCGCCCCTGGCTGCTGAGGAAGCGCGGATCGCCCTGGTCGGGCCTGGCGATGTCGTCCCAGGGCGCCCCGCTGGCGGTCACCGCTGGCAGTTCCGCCTGCGCCGTGCCGCCCCCGGCCCAGGTGGCGTGCAGTTTCAGGCGGTGCACGCCGGGCTGGCGGGCACGCCAGCGGACCGCGAAGCATGGCCGGCCATCGCCGACCAGGATCTCGCGGTCGCCGCGATCGATCCGCCGATAGGGCTGATCAGCGAATCCCGCATAGCGGCTGGACGTCCCATCGGGGGCGGTGACGACCAGTTCGAGGGCGAATTCGCCGGCATCCAGCGGCCGGGCAGGAAACGGTTCGGGGCGGACGCGGATCATGCAGCGCTGGCCGGT
>JAIFND010000104.1 GCA_020047915.1 bacterium
CGCACGGCCTGGCAGCATCGTCGCACGGTCTGCTCGGTCGAACGCCGCAACATGGCGCATGGCGGCATGCGCGGCAGCTTCTACGACGGCTGGACCCTGCCCGCCTTCACCCTCGCTGCGGCGCGCATGGGCGATGGCGAGGCGCTGGCGCGCGAGTGGAGCGAACTGCCGATCAGCCAGAACATCGATCGCGAAGGCATCACGGTGTACGAGAGCTGCGGCTTCTGGCAGCCCTATTACACCACCAGCCTGGGCCTGCTGCTGCAGGTGGTGAACGACGCGCTGGCCAACGACTGGCTGGGTCCGATCACGGTCGGTTCGGCCTGGCCCCGGCAATGGGGCAGGGGCGCCTTCCACGGCTTCCGCTTCCCCGGCGGTGTCGAACGCCACGGCTCGGTCGGCTGAAGCGGATGCCCGGCGCGGGCGTCATCCGACCTGGACTGGTGTCGATCAGCTTCCGCGCGCTCGCGCCCGACCGCATCGTCGAGTTGTGCGCGCAGGCGGGCCTGGCTGTGATCGAATGGGGAGGCGACGTGCATGTGCCGCATGGCGACGAGCCGACCGCCCGCACGGTCCTCGCCCGGACCCGGGAGGCGGGCCTGGCCGTTTCCGGTTACGGTTCCTATTATCGCGCGGGTGTCAGCGAGGCGGCCGGCCTGCCCTTCCAGCGCGTGCTGGATACCGCCCTCGCCCTGGGCGCCCCGCGCATCCGGGTGTGGGCCGGCAGCTGCGGATCGCAGCAGGCCGGCCCGGACGAGCGCGCCGCCGTGATCGCCGATCTGCAGCGCATTACCACCATGGCCTGCGCAGCCGGGGTGCAGATCCTCGTCGAGCATCACGAGGGGACGTTGTGCGACAGCCCGTCGTCCAGCCTCGCCGTGCTGCGCGAGGTGCCCGGCCTGCATACCGGCTGGCAGCCTTATCATGGTGCATCGGATCCCGACCGGATTGCCGATCTCCGCGCCCATCTCGCGCTGGTGCAGACCGGCGCAGGGACGATCAGGCCCGTCTGCATCGCCTGCCCCTGGCGGACGGTGCGGACGTCTGGCGTCCGTGCCTGGATCTCTTTCGCGAAACCGGGCGGGACATCGATGCCCTCCTCGAGTTCGTACCCGACGACGATCCCGGGCGCCTCGCGAGCGAAGCGGCAACGCTCAGGGCCTGGTTGTAGGACCATGCCGACGCCCCCCGGAAAACATGACGAGGAATCCATGCGCTGCCGCACTTTGCTCTGCCTGCTTGTGCTCGTGGGGCTGGCCGGGGTGCTGGCGGGCGGCGAGCCGTGGCCCAGCCAATACCTGATCCGCCCGTGGGAGGTCGATCGCCTGCGCGACGGGGATGTGGTCGGACCTGACGGCATCGTCTATCCCGACTGGCGCCGGGCAGGCGTGGCCGGCGGCATTCCCGACCTGGCCCAGCCCGGTGTGGCCGAGGCCTATCGCACGTTCCCCGTGGCGGCCGGCAGCGGCGAGGACGCCCTTGCCGCCGCGATCACGGCAGCGGTTGCGCATGCCGTAGGTGGCGGCCGCTCCATTGTTCGGCTGGACGCCGGAACCTGGACCATCAGCAAGCCACTGCCGGTCATCAGCACCAGCCACGTGATCGTGGCCGGTGCCGGCCGCGCGGCGACCATCCTGGAACTCGTACCCGGCGACGGCATCAAGGATGGTGCGGCGGCGCTGGGCATCAGAGGGGGCGGCTACCGCGTCGGACCCTACAAGGAGGTTGCTGGCCCGGTCTTGCGGGGTGCTCGCGCCATCGCCGCCGACAGCGCTGGCCTGCAGGTCGGTGACGCCGTCATCCTGCTGACCAACATGCGCGAACCGCTCGCCCCTGACGCAACCATGCGCCGGCGCTACGACTGGCCGGCGAGCGGCGTCGCCTACACCAACCTGGCGAATGGGCATTTCGGTCGCGGCAACCTCGCCCGCATTTCCGCCCTGGAGGAGGGGGGCCGGGTCACTCTCGATCGTCCTATCGCCCACGATCTGTATCCGGAGGAGCACATCCAACTGCGCCGCTATGCCATGGTCACTGGCTGCGGGGTGCAGGATCTGACGATCCGGACCACCGCCAAGGCGGTGCGCCTCGATCCCATCGAGCTGTCGCACGCCAGCGACAGCTGGCTGCTGCGCGTGACGATCGACTCTGCGCGCAACTGGCCGGTGACGGGCGATGGCCGGCTGCAGTGCGAGATCCGGGACTGCGATTTCCTGGGAACCTGGGAGGACATCAACCGCGGCAGCGTCGCCTACCTCGGCTGGTGCGGCAACATGGTCGATTGCCTGATGGCCGACTGCCGTGCCCAGGATCTGCGCCACATGGCGATCTTCCAGGGTGCTATCCGCAGCGTGATCCGCGACTGCCAGCTTACCGGAAACAGCATCACCTCGCCCCAGCTGCATGGTCAGATGCCAACCGACAACCTCATCGAAGGCTGCACCTTCGACAACGGGTCGCACACCGCCTATGCCGTGGACGGCATGTCGAGCTTGCGGCATGGCATCGAGGGACCGCGCATGGTGCTGTACCGCAACCGGTTCCTGCGCGGCAGCGGGTCGATGGTTCTGAACGGAGGCGTCGAGGGGCATCTCATCCTCTACAACGAGGTCGCACGCACCGTCGGACGGACCCAGCTGCCGGCGCTGCTGATCTTCGACCGGTCGTGGAACGGCATCCTGCGCGGCAACGCTTTTCAGGCCGATCCGGTCCTGCCGTTCATCAACGTCAACGACACCTCGTGTCCGGGCTGGGAGGTGCGGGACAACGCCGTGCACGGCTCCAACGGCATCCTGGCGATGGGTGACAGTCCGCCGGCCATCGCGTTCGACAATCGACGGCTGGCCACCGACGCGCCCCTGGTCCGGCCGGTGCCAGAAGCGGAATCGATGGTCGACTGGCAGCGTCAGCATGCCGCCGAGCCGCGCCTGGTGTTGAATCTGCTCGGCCCGGCGCGGCTTGCGCCGGGAGAGGCGACCCGGTTACGCCTGACCCGCGTGCAGGCGGATGCGATCGCGATGCTGCGCGTGGACCTGCGCTGCGAGCCGGAGCAGAGCCTGCTGATGGACGCCAGTGTGACCATCCCGGCGGGGGCGGTGTACGTGGATCTTGCGCTGCGGGCGGGCCAGGCCCGCGGACCGGCCAGGCTTTTCGCCGTTGCCGCCGGCTGCGCCGCGGATGTCGAGCGCCTGGAGATTCGCGACGGGGACGATGGCTTCCCGCCCATCGCGGACCGTCGTGAGGGACTTCCCGAGGGCTGGGCGCTGGTCGATTTCGCCGCCGGAGCGCGCACGTCGGCGGCGTGGGATGCACAGGCGGGCAGACTGACGCTGGTCGGCGGTGGTCAGCCGGTGATCAGGGACAGCACCTGGCGCATCCAGGGCCGCACGCAGACCTGGCAGACGCTGATCGGGGATGGCTCGCTGTGCGTCCGCATCGACGAACTGTCTGCCCATGGCCAGGCCGGCCTGATCCTGTGCGATGACGTCGCTCCGATCACCGAGCATCTCATCGTGTGTTCGGACGGCAGCGTGATCGGATCAGGCGCAGGCCAGGGCAATGCCGTGCCCGGCTCTCTCCGGGCGGGCGATGGCGGTCAGGCGCCGGTCTGGCTGCGCCTGACCCGCAGCGGCAGCATCCTGACCGCCGAGCGCAGCCGCGAGGCCGAACCGACGACCTGGGAACTGCTCGTCCGGGTCGACGTGTACGCCGATCCGCCCCGCGAGGGCCACTACCGGAGCGCCGCCAAGCTCGACGACCGCATGCATCTCGGGGTCATGCTGAACAACCGATCAGGCAAGGAACCCGCGCGGGCGGTGTTTTCCCGATTGCTTACCACCGGGAATTTCAGTCGTTGAACCTGGCAGCGGCCTGCAGCCTCAGCCGAGTTCAAGCAGCGCGACGCCCGGCCGTTCCAGCGCGAAGCGCGCCACGCCGCCCGACACGGTCAGGTCGCGGGCCGGCTGCAGGCGGTCCTGGGCCTTGAGGTCGGCGAGCTGGCGCGGGGTCGGATAGGCTGGCGAGCCCATCGCCCGCCAGCGTTCGACGATGCTGTTCTCGGCCGCGCCGAGGCGGAAGAGCTGGACGGCTCCGCTGTGGCCGGGCGGCAGCGCGATCTCGACGTTGCGCGACTCGGGGACGGCGTCCGGGGTCTGCGGATAGCGCCATACCAGTACTGAGCCGCCCGACGCCGTGGGCGTGGCGACGGCGTTCTCGAGGTCGTTGCCGCCCGCCACCGCGACCTGGGCGGTGCCCAGGCGATGCAGCATGGCATGCGCGTGCCAGGCCGGCTTACGCAGGCCGTGCAGCGACAGCATGCCGTAGTGGCCCTGGAACTCGGAGGACTGGTAGCCGCACTGGTCGTAGATGTCGGACAGGCTCCAGAAGCCGAAGCCGTCGGCCTGTTGCGACACCTCGCCCATGGTCTTGGCGATGAAGGCTGCCTCCAGCGCGGTCTCCTTGAGCGGATCGTGCGGGAACCATGAGCGGCCCCATTCGTTCCAGTGCACCTCGCCACAGAAGCCGCGCGCATCCAGGGTCTTGCGCAGACCGCGCACTACGCCGGTGGCGAAGTGCGGGCTGTCCTTGACCTTGTGGCTGGCTGGGCCGTCGAAGGGCGAGAGCGGCTGCGACTCGCTGTCGTTGTTGTACACGTGCGTGATCAGATAGTCGGGCGTGGTACCGTCCTTGGCCGCATGGTCGAGGAACTCGGGGATCCACTCGCCGCGCGCGGTCGAGGGGCCGCCGAAGCGCAGCTCGGGATGCACCGACTTCACCGCCCGCCAGGTCGCCGACCACAGCTGGAAGAATTCCTCCTTGCTGCCGCCGAAGAAGCAGCCCTGCAGATTGGGCTCGTTCCAGCATTCGAAGTACCAGCTCTTCACCTCGTCGAGGCCGTAGCGCGCGATGTGGTGGCGGATGCCACCGGCGACGAAGTCGGCCCACTGCTTCAGATCGCGCGGCATGCTGCTGTTGTTGCGGTCGGGCCAGCAGCGCGTCGTCCCGTCGGTGAAGTCGTCGGGCACGAAGCAGGTGGTGTAGATCGGCTTCAGTCCGAGTTCGAGTAGGCCCTCGATGTGGTAATCCACCAGCTGCCAGTTGGGTTTCTTCTTCTTATCCGCCTCCTTCAGCCGCCAGTCGGGCAGGTCGTAGCCCCACACGCGCATCTCGGGCGAGTACATCGCCACCGCGCGCACATGGCGCACGCCGAGTTCGTCACGCGCCATGCGCAGGTGTTCGCGCTGATCGGCGCGGCCCAGCCAGCGGAACTGATCGACATTGGCCAAGGGCGCGAAGGTGTGGCGGAAGGGGGTCTGGGGGCCCGACCAGTCGGGGATGAGGCGTAGGGTCATGCGGACTCCGGGTGCAGCGTGAAGGGGATGATGGCGGCTGGGCCGGGCGGGGCGCCGGCGATGCGCGCGAGCAGCAGTTCGACGGCGGTGGTGCCCATGCGGCGTTGCGGCACCAGGCAGGTGGTCAGGCGTCGGCCCAGCACCGTCACCGGGGCGTCGTCCAGCACCACGATCTCCGGCGCCGGATGGCAGACATGCAGGATGCTGGCGGCGAGATTGCGGTCGGGCGTGATGCAGGCGGTGGGGCGCAGCGGGTGGGCGTCCAGGCGTCGGGCCAGGGCGGGATGGCCGGCCTCGGGAACCGCCCCGGCCTCTTCGATGAGGCAGGGGGTCAGCCGACGCTGCCGCATTGCCTGGCGATAGCCGGCGCGCCGCTGCTCATGGCTGTGGTGCCCGGCGGGGCCGCGCGAGCCACGCACCGGATCGAGCCAGGCGATGCGCGTGTGGCCACGGGCCTGCAGGTGGGCCACGGCGATCTCCGGCGCACCGGCGTCGTCCGGCCGCACGGCATCCTGCGCGTCATCGCTGTTCAGCCAGATGGCGGGAATGCGGTGGCCGCGGATGCGTTCGACGAAGCGCTCCGCGATCGGATGGTGGGCGTTGATCAGCAGTCCGTCGCTGCACCACTCGTCGAGCAGGCGCGGCGCGTCGGCCTCCGCCAGGGCGGCGTCCGGCAGACGGGCGAACTGCAGCAGATGGCCGGCCTGGGCGAGCCGGTCGGCGATCCCCCAGACCAGGTCGGGCCGCAACTGCGGATCCGTCTCGTCGCTGGCATTGACCAGGGCGACGGCACGGAAGCGTCCGGTGCGTACCGCCATGGCCATGCCGTGCCGGCGATAGCCCAGGCGTTCGGCCGTCGCGCGTACCAGCTCGCGGGTGGTGGCGCGATAGCGTTCGCCACGACCACCAAGGATCTCGTTGACCGTGGTCAGCGAGATCGAACAGGCCGCGGCGACGTCCTTGGCGCTGACCGGCATGGTTGTTTTATAGCGATTCGTTACGAAACGAAAGACGAATCAACGAGGTGTAGTCGAGAGCCTTGCCGGATTGACCGGGATGCATCATGGGCGCCGCTGGGTTGTCGGCATGACTGGGCGGAAGGGTGCCAACCTTGCATGCCGAAGGCGGAAGGCGGAAGGCGGAAGAAATGCACTGCTGCGCGGACGGGCGCAGGCTGCACGTGGGAACAATCCGTCCGATCGGGCAGCAGATCTTCGCCATCGAGCGGTGTTCAATCATGGCCCAAGCAACTCTTCCGCCTTCCGCCTTCCGCCTTCCGCCTTCCCGCACCTGTCAGCGGTATTCCACCTCATAATAGACCGTCTGCGTGGCGACGCCGTCGATCTCGATCGTGCCGTCAACTACCGGCAGGGTTCGTCCGGTGCGGTTGCCGTCGTGGTCGCAGACATGCACGGTGGGCGTGCCGGTGCGCTTGGGCAGGGTGATGGAGGCCGTCACCGGCTCCATCAGCACGGGACCGGCGTCGCCCCGCTTGACCGGCCCACGATCCAGCAGTTGCCCGGCGAAGTAGCGCATCCCGCGGTTGTGGCTGCGGCCGCTGGCGGTGATCAGCAGGCGGTCGTCCTGCGCCAGGGTGCCATTGGGGCTGGCCGCCGTGAGATAGATCAGGGCGTAGCGGCTGCGCGGCACGATGCGCACTCCGCCCAGGTCGTGGCTACCGCCCTGGGCGAATCCGATCACGGCCTTGGTGGCCGGGGTGTCGATGGTGAACCAGCCGCTTTCCGGCGTGGTCCCGCCCATCCAGCGCAACTGCTTGCCGGCGCTGGTCAGCACGCCGACGGCATCGCGGTAGGAGGCGAGATCGAAGGCCGGGGTGGGGGTCGGGGCATCGACGAAGCGCACGGCCGTGCGCGCCACGGCCAGGGTGGCTGCGGGAACCTTGTCGGTGTCGAACACCTTGATGTCGTACTCCTGCCGGGTCTGGTCGGTGAATCCGATTTCGCCGCGGCGCAGGCTGTCGAGGTGCACATGCATCGGCGCCACCACCGGGCTGACGGCGACATCGCCGCGCCGCACCTGGCGCGAGATGGCGAAGAACGGTGCGATGAGGTGCGGCGTGGTCGCCTCCCACTGGTCATCGCCGATCATGGTCGCCTGGCGCCCGGCATCGCGGTTCTGGAACAGGTAGCTGATGTCCCAGCCCTGCAGGCCGAGGCCATAGGCGCCGATGATCGCAGGCCCCTCGGCACCCCACTGGTTGGGATAGACATGGATCCACTCCGACAGGCTGAAGGGACGGCCGGCGACCTGCTGCATGCCGGCACTCAGGCTGCCGGCGCCGGGCACGCGCAGCATCGAGCCACCGACGTCCTTGCCGCCGAAGTAGTTGTGCCGATCGACGAGGTCGAAGCGGGCATCGCTGTGCAGGTTGTAGAAGTGGGAGGCGGCCCGCCCGGCTTGCCAGTTGGAGGCCATCACCAGTCCGGCGTAGCCGGCGTCGCGCAGGGCCTTGGAATAGCGGTCGTAGAATGCGTCCTGGACCTCCTTGTAAAACAGCGCGGTGTCGAGCAGGCGCTGCTTGCGCGCGGCCATCTGGCCGGCGAGCTGGTCGGGATCCCAGTACCACGGGGCGCCAACCGGATAGATCTTGCCACCGGCGAAATCTTCGACCGGCATCTTCTCGTGCGGCCCGAAGCTCTGCAGGCCACCGCCCCAGGCGGCACGCAGTCCCGCCTCGTCGCCGTAGCGGGTCTTCAGCCAGGCGGTGAAGCGCTGGGCAGTGCGCTCGCGCAGCGCCGGTACGGTCTGCAGGATGCGTATGGGACCGCCGAACAGGGCGCTCTCCTCATTGACCATCTCGACGATGGCAATGGCAGGATCCTCGGCGTAGGTCTGCTTGGTGTAGGGGTTCACATGCTTCAGCAGGCCGGTGACCTGCGCCATGTGGATGTCCTGCAACTCCTCGCTGAGGAAGAGCGTTCCGGCTCCGGTATTGAGCTGGCGTTTGGCGTCCGGGCGTGGCCCGATCTCGGCGGCATAGGGAATGCGATCCCAGCCGTCACTGGCCAGGCTGAGGCTGCCAAAGCTGTTGCTCAGCTTCACGAAGATGCCCTTGGCCTTGAGCTGGGCGATGAAGTAGTCCATGCGATCGAGGGCGGCGGGATCGAATTCCAGGTTGCTGCCCGGCTTGAGCAGGCCCTGCCAGCCAGAGCCATCGCCGAATTTGTGCAGCCGCACCGCATTGATGCCGTGCGCTGCATAGAATGCAGCGCGGGCGTCGGCCAGGGCTTTGTCCGGAGCGCAGCTGGCGTAACAGATGTTCAGGCCCCACAGCCGGAATGGTTTGCCGTCGTACATCAGTCCGTCGTCGCGCCGGGTGATGCGACCGGCGGCCCCGGCCGGCCTGGCGTCCCAGCCGGCCAGGGTGAAGGCGTTGCCGGCGGCGTAGGCTGCCTTCGGTGTCCACGGGAACCAGCGGCCGTCGGTGGATTCCACGCCCAGGCTGGCGGGGCTGGGATGGAAGGCGACCTCGCTGGGCAGATCAAGGGTGATCGTCGAGCGTATGGGCTGTGCCGCAGTCAAGGCTTCGGCCAGTGTGATGCGCAGCGCCCCATCAAAAGACACCGTAGCGGGCGGGTCGATGCGGAGTTCATAGGGCGCTCCACCGGCCGGACGCAGGCTGAGCCGGTCGATCGGTGCGGCAAAGGATCCTTTTCCCAGCGGCCATGGTTTCTCCTCGGTGGCGGTGCCGCTGTGCGCCGTCACGCTGCCCTGCCAGGCCCGCGGCAGGCTGACGGCGACGGCGATGAGGGTGTAGGACTGGCTGGCGGTGGAGCTCAGTTCGAAGCTGGAGGTCAGTTGGCGGGGGCCGCTGGGCGTCACCCGCCGGACGATCGTGGTCGGCGCCGGCGCCTTGCCGTAGGTGCCGGTCAACGTTGCCAGGCTGGCCTGTCCGTCGGCGGCGGTGTCAGCCTTCCAGGACATGTAGGCCCATTCGGGTCCCCAGGCGGCGACGCCGAGATCGAATTCAACGTTTTGTCCGCGCACCAAGGTCTGTGATCCATCGACTACAGCCGTGAGTTCCGCCGCACTGGCAGCGCAGCACAGCAGGATGAGGGACGTGGTGCGGGTGAGCATTGGCAGAGGTCCGGAGGGGGTCATTGATCAGGCAACGGCCTGGCCGTGTTGTGTGACCATCAACATGGCATAGGGTGATGGAATTGGTAAGGAGGTGATGCAAGTGTCCAGTCCGCCCCCGATCCGCGTCGTGCGCTTTGACAGCGCCACCGGACAGCATGGCCTGGTGTTGCAGCATCGCATCCGGACTCCGGCCGGATCAGCTGTCGCGTTGTCCCATCATGGGCGCCCCTGGTCGGCGGATTTCGCCATCAATCTCGTCCAACGCGGCTCTGGAACCTATCTCGATGAGCATGGCCGGCGCTATGCCCTCGCACCGGGGACCGTGTTCATGCGCCTGCCGGACCAGAGTCACAGCACCTTGATCGATGCCATGGATTACGAGGAAAGTTGGCTGGTGCTGCGTGCGGGCGCTTATGTCCACCTGCGTGGTCTCGGTCTGATTGATACCACCCGACCAGTGCGTCGCCTGGCGGATACCGGACGGGCAGATCGGCATTTCAACTTTCTCGCCGGACTCGCCCCTGTGCCGATCGTGCACGGTCCTGGCTTGTGGGCCGTGATCCTAGGCCGGTTGGCGGATATGCTGACCCAGGCTGAAGCACCGGACGGCCAGGCCGAACCGGCCTGGCTCGCCGAGGCGCGCCAGATCCTGGCCCAGGATCTTGATCGCGATCTGCCGGTTGCTGACGTCGCCAGACGCCTCGGCCTGGATGCACAGTGCTTCCGCAAGGCCTTCGCGGCCGCTGCCGGCGTGCCGCCCAAGGCCTACCGCATCAATGCGCGCATCGATCGGGCGCGGCGCGAACTGCTCACCGACGCGGTGGCGAGCGTGGCGCGCAGCGTCGGCGGTGGCGACCCCAAGCATTTTTCGCGGGTATTCCGCGCCCATACCGGCCTGTCGCCGCGGCAATTCCAGCGCCTGGCTCGCGCGCGCATCCCCGCCACGGTCGCCTGAGGCGCGGGCCGACCGGCGCGGTTGCGCAATCGCCAAGTCGGGCGACGCAATTGGCCGGGGTCCGTCCAGCGGTGGCGCGCTAGGCTATGGCATGCTTCGCATCCTGTTGGCGACCATCGTTTCGCTTCCGTGCGCGCTGGCGGTCGAGGTCATCTCGCTGGCCGATGCCGGGCCCGGTTCCCTGCGTCAGGCCGTGGCCAGCGGCAAGGTCCGCTTCGACCCCCGGCTGGCGGGCAAGACCATCCTCCTCACCAAGCCGCTGGAACTGGGCGACGACGCGCAGGTCGAGATAGACGCCAGCGCCGCGCCCGGCGTCATGGTCAGCGGTGGTGGCGCCTGCCGCATCCTGGTCATCGGCGGGCGGGCGAAGGTGGCTATCACCGGGCTTGGCTTCACCCAGGGGCGCAGCTCCGGCACCAAGCACACGGACGGCGGTGGGGCGATCTTCATGTCTGGGCAGGGCACGCTGACTCTGAAGGGATGCGCGTTCCGTGACAACGTCGCCACCGGTTACGGCTGCGCTGCGATCTATGTGCACTGGAAGCACACCACGCTGATCGAGGACTGCACCTTTACCGGCAATGACAGCTGGGGCTGCGTCGGCAGCGAGCGCGGCGCCGCCGCGATCGGCACCGGATCCTTCGGCTCGCTGACCATCCGGCGCTCGACCTTCAGCGGCAACAAGGCGGCGATCGGCACGATCAACTGCATGCTCAGCGAACTGCTGATCGAGGACTCGGTGTTCACCGGCAACCTCACTGAGCCGAAGTCGGGCTTCGGCGGAGCGATCTACACCGACGGGGCGAGCGGTCTGACCGATGACGAGGTGGGCGGGACGATCGCGCTGCGGCGCTGTCGTTTCGAGGACAACGTCGGGGCCAGCGAGGGCGGGGCGGCCTTTCTCTACGGCTATCGCAAGGATGGCATCGTGGTCGAACGCTGCCTGTTCCGCAACAACCGCGTCGAGATCGCCACCGTGGCCAAACCGGGGGTGGCGATGGGTGGGGCGCTACGCATCGGCAGCAAGGCGACGCCCTATGCGATCACCGACAGCATGTTCATCGGCAACCGCGCGGCGGCGCTGGGCGGAGCGATCTGGGCCCAGGAAAGCGAGCCGAGCCGCATCGCCAACAGCCTGTTCGATGGCAATGTCGCTGCCGACATGGGCGGAGCGATCTGCGTATCCAACGAGGGTCCGCTGGTGATCGAGCGTTGCACCATCGTCGGCAACGAGTCCAAGCACGGCGGGGCCTTCGCCGGGGTCGGCCCCTGGGTGACGCTCAGCGGTTCGGTGGTGGTCGGCAACCGCCATACCAACCCCTGGAACATCAACCAGCAGACCACCGCCACATTGAGCGATGGCGGCCGCAATGTGGTGTGGCCGGCGCATGCCGGCAGCGGCGACCCCAAGAACAGCCCCGTCCTGGCCAAGCCGATCTCGGTCGATCCGCAGGTCGGGCCGCTCGAAGAGCAGGGTTTCCTTCTGCCGGTACGCCAGTTGGCCCATCCCGAACTGCGCGGTCAGGTCGGCGTCGATGTCCAATCATTGGTGACTGCCGTGCCGCTGGCGAAACCAGTCAAAGAGCGGCGCCGGCCGGCCGCCGAGCAGCCGCGCAAGGCCAGCCAGGCCGAGCGTCTCGCCGCCTGGGCGGCAGAGGACGCTGCGGTACCCGCCCGTGCGGTCGCCCTCGAGGCGGTGCGAGCGGCGCTGCGCAAGCCTGGGGCGCTGCGCGGGGTTCGCTGGAAGTCAGCCTCGTTTGGTGATTGCGATGTGCTTTCAGCTGATGCCGCGGGAGTAACCGTGGCGGCCTTCGGCAGCGAGACCGCCTTGCCGTGGTCGCGGATCGCTGATGCCGATCTGCTGCAGATCGGCCTGTTGCCGGCCCAGCGCTCGGACCCAGTCGGCATGGCGGGATGGCTGCATCTGGCCCTGTATGCGGGGTGGACCGCCGAGGATGCGCTGGTTGCCCAGGTCTCGGGCGAACTCCTGCGTGTCGATCGCCCCCGCTTCGAAGCCTATCGGGCCTTGTGCCTGCGTTTGCGGGGGTGACGGACCGCTTGTAGCGTCGCCTGGGATCACTTGACCTGGACGATCCCGACCCGGATCATGCGCCGTATGCAGAACGACCCAACCTCGGCAACACCCCCCAACGGCGATGCTGATGCATTGCCGACGGATGCGCCGAATCACCTGCCTGCCCAGGCGAGCGGTGCGCGCCAGATCGGGCGCTACCAGATCGGCAGTGAACTGCCTGGTGGTGAACGCCTGTGCCGCGACCGCCTGCTCGACCGCACCGTGCGCGTGCGGACCACCGACGCCGCCCTGGCGGATGACCTCGAGCGGGAGGCCCGCTTCGTAGCCCGCCTCGAGCATGCCGGGATTCCGGCGGTGCATGACGTGGTGCGCGGCGATGGCGGCGCCTTGATGGTCATGCGCAACGTCGAGGGCATCACCCTCTCGTCCGCAATCGAGGATGCGCGCAACGGTCTGGTACGCACCGAACTTTCCGGCCCGGTCCCGGTCCTGCGCATGCTGGCTAAGGTGTGCGACGCCTTGTCCGCCGCCCATGCCCGTGGGGTGGCGCATCGCGCGGTCCGTACCGACGTCATCGTCGTCGGCCTGCATGGCGAAGTGGTGCTCGGCAACTGGCGGGCTGCGATGGTGGCACATGAACGTCCGGCGACGTTGCGCTACGTTGCCGATCTGCAGCCGACCCAGTCGCATGATCTTGACGACCTGCATACCGACATCCGCGCCGTGGGTCGATGCCTCTACGAGGCGCTGACCCTGGAAGCCTATCCCAAGGATGCGGCCGACCCGGCGGCGGCATTGGCGTCCGAAGTGGCCCAGGGCCTGCCCCCGCGCGCCAGCGCGGTCATCCGTCGTGCGGTCGGTTCCGACC
>JAIFND010000007.1 GCA_020047915.1 bacterium
CCGCCGGGATGGATGATGCACACGGCGGTGACCAGTTCGTGCGTGCGTCCCGCCAGGCGGGTCAGCTGTGCGACGGCGTTGGCCGCCGTGCCCGGCTTGCCCAGCACCTCGCCGTCGAGGTGGGCCAACTGATCGCTGCCGATCACCACCGCGTCGGGATGGCGCTCGGCCACGGCGCGTGCCTTGCGCTCGGCCAGCACCTCGGCGACCTGGCGGGGGGTCAACGAGGCATCGTGCTTGACCGCGTCCTCATCCACGCCGGGGGCCTGGCAGACGAAGGGGACTCCCAAGCGGGCGAGGAGTTCTTTGCGATAGCGCGACGTGGAGGCGAGAATCAGCGGGGGCATGGCGGAGGATCGCCGGGCGATCGGAAACGCAAAGCGGTGCATAAGGTTTCCATGTCCGCGACTTGAGCGTCGTCCTAGCACCGGGACACTCTGCTCATGAGCTTCAGCGACCGCGTTCAGACCCCGACCCGCCCCGCTGCACGCGGAGCGATGCCCGACATCGCCCATGAAGCTCCGACCCAGTTGACCGGGACCCTCGATAAGGTCGGCATGTCGCACATCGAGGTGCCGGTGCGCCTGCGCGACGACAATGGCCAGGTGATGATGGTGCCGGCGAAGGCCGACGCCTACGTGTCGCTCGATGATGCCGCGGCCAAGGGCATCCACATGTCGCGGCTGTTCCTGTCGCTGCAGGCGATCCTTGGTGAAGAGGAGTTGAATCTCCTGGTGGTGCGCCAGCTGCTGTCGGCCTTCATCGGCAGCCACGCGCAGATCAGTCGCAGCGCGGCGGTGAAGCTCTCCTTCGACCTGCTGGTGCGGCGCAAGGCGCTGATCTCGGCCAACCAGAGCTGGCGTACCTACCCGGTCTTTGTGGCCGGCGAGTACCGCGACGGCAAGGGACATTTCCGTCTCGGCGTTCAGGTCGCCTATAGCAGCACCTGCCCGTGCTCGGCCGCCCTGGCCCGCCAGCTCATCCAGGAACGCTTCAAGGCCGACTTCGAGGGCCGTCCCGCCGTGCCGACCGACGAGGTCGCCGAGTGGATCCTGCGTGACACCTCGATCATGGCCACGCCGCACAGCCAGCGCAGCTACGCCACGCTGGAGGTCGAGGTCGCCGATCCGGCCCACGCACCCACCCTGGTCGAGCTGATCGACCTGGTCGAACAGGCCCTGCAGACCCCGGTCCAGGCGGCGGTGAAGCGCGAGGACGAGCAGGAGTTCGCGCGGCTCAACGGCCAGAACCTGATGTTCTGCGAGGATGCAGGCCGTCGCCTGAAGGCTGCGCTCAACGCTGATCGTCGCCTCTGTGACTGGAAGGTCGAGGCGCGCCACGTCGAAAGCCTGCATCCGCACGATGCCGTGTCGGCGGTCGCCAAGGGCATCCCGGGCGGCCTGCGCGTCTGATGTCGCCTGTCGCACTCTGGTGCGACGTCTGCATCTGATCCCTGACTGCCCCGACGGTCGAGCCGATCGTGGCTCTCTCAGCCTTTCGCGGGCTCGACCTGGTGCTGGCGTCCGCAGTGGGTGCAGGCGGCGAGGAAGGCTTCGCTGCGCACGGCGGCCTGGAATTCCTTGCCGCAGTGGCTGCAGACCACTGGGCGGGTCCTCTCGCTGTTGGCCTTGCCTCCGACCACGGCGGTGCGGCTGGCTTCCTGCATGCGGCCCTTGATCGCGTTCTCGAGGTGCTGGTCGATCCAGTCACACAGGCGCAGCACCGGGTTGCCGACCCGGCTCTCGAAGCGCTCGCGCACCTCGGCCACCGCCTCGCGCAGCGGGGTAGCGCCGCGGTCGTGGTAGAGGTCGCGGAAGGCCTCGCGCATGTCGGCGATGTCGCTTTCCGACCAGCCGTCGCGACGCAGGCCGATGACGTTGATGCTGCGCGGTTCGGCCGGGGTGCCCTCGGCCATGACGTAGGGGGGTATGTCGAAACGCACGCCGCACATCGCGCTGACGATCGACAGCTCGCCAACCGTGACGAAATGGTGCATCCCGACCATCCCGCCGACGATCGCCTTGCGCCCGATGCGGCAGTGGCCCGCCAACTGGGCGTTGTTGGCGATGACCACGCTGTCGGCGACGTGGCAGTCGTGGGCGATGTGCGCGTAGGCCATCACCAGGACGTCGTTGCCGACGCTGGTCACCAGGCCACCAGTCGCAGTGCCCTTGGAGACGGTGACGCACTCGTGCAGGCGGCAGCGTTCGCCGATGCGCACCTCGCTGTCCTCGCCCTTGTACTTGAGATCCTGGGGATCGCTGCCAATCACCGCACCGGGGAAGATGCGCGTCCCGGCGCCGATCGTCGCCCGGCCATAGACGCTGGCGTGGCTGACCAACTCGACCCCGGCTTCGAGGCGGACCTTGCCGCGCACGTAGCAGAAGGGGCCAACGATAGCCTCGGGATGGACCTCGGCCTGCGGATCGACGACGGCGAGGGGATGGATCGGCATGGGGGCTCCGCGCCCGGGCTGGGCGGATACGCACGGTAGAAGCGTTGCGCCCTGCGATCAAGCTGCGGCCGTGCAAACCGTGCCGCACGCCACCGTCGCTGCCGCCTGCCGTGAACAGGGCCTGAGCCACCTCGCCAGCCTCGTCCCGCCCGGCCCGCTCGATCCGGCGGGACTGGAGCGGATGCTTGCCGATGGGGTGGGCGACCTGGCGTGGCTGGGCGAGGATCGCCACCTGCGCCTCGATCCATGCGGCCTGCTGCCGAGCGCGCGCGCGATCCTGTGCGTCGCCTGGCACTATCCGGCTGCCCAGCCCGCTCCTGGGCTGCGTCGGGCGGCCTATGCCGCAGGCAAGGACTACCACGTCCTGCTGCGGCCCAAGCTGGGCCGGGTCGGGGCGGCGCTGAACGCGCGCTGCGGCCAGACCTGGCGGCACCGTGCATGCGTCGATTCTGCGCCGCTGGCCGAACGCACCCTGTCCCGCCTGGCCGGGCTTGGCTGGCTTGGCCGCAATGCCTTGCTGATCAGTCCGGAGAGCGGTTCCTACCGTTTGCTCGGCTTCCTGCTGACCGAGGCGCCGCTGGAAGTTCAGCACGGCGGCCACGGCGAGGACCGCTGCGGCAGCTGTACGCGTTGCGAAGACCTGTGTCCGACCCGCGCGCTGGTTGGGCGGCGCTGCCTGACCGAGCGCTGCATCAGCTACCTGACCATCGAGCATCGCGGGGTGATCGCGCGCGAACTGGCCGAGCGCTTCGCCGGCTGGTGGTTCGGTTGCGACCTGTGCCAGGAGGCCTGCCCGTGGAACCGCTTCGCTCCGCCGGGCGAGGATGTGCGCCTGGCCGGACGCGATGACGAGGCGGCGCTGCTGGCGCTGACCGCCGAGCGCTTCGATACGCATTTCGCCGGTCGGGCGGTGCGCCGGCTGAGCTGGGAGCGCTTCCGCCGCAATCTGCTGGTTGCGCTGTGGAGCGTCGGGCGCCATGCCGAGGTCGGCGCCATCCTGGCCGAGGGCCTGCCGCTGGTCCGCGCCCAGGCCGCCGAACTGGGGATCGCCGTCCCGCAGCTTGCCGAGACCACCGCCAGGCCCCAGGATCCGGCATGAAGCGCTGGTGTGCCTCTGTGATCCTGGTCGCGCTGCTGTGCGCGTGCGGCGAGCGTGAAGCTCCGCCGCCGTCGATGACCGACACGCCGGACGCGGCAGCGGTGGCAGCGGCCCTCGACAGCGACGTGAAGGCACTGGGCCAGCTTGGCCCGGCCCAACGCCGTGCCGCTGAGGCCGAGTTCGGGGCCCGGCTGCGCCGCGACCTCGAGGCCTGCCGTGGCACGCGCTATGAGAACCAGCCGGTGTACATGCTCGCCCAGTGGCTGATGGTGCATGGTGGCGACGAGGGACCGCCGGAGGCGCTGCGCCTGCTCGACCGCCTCGACATCCTGCCGCACCCCGCCTTCCGCAATGCCGGCCGCTCGCTGCGTGTCGAGGCGTTGCTGCGCCTGGGGAGGACCGGGGACGCCCGGGTCGTCGCCACGACTCTCGATCGCGAAGTACCCGAGTTCGCCGCGCTGCGTCGCGTCGCCTTCCACGAGCAGGTCGGCCTGCCTGCCCCGGCCCTGCCTGGTTTGGCGGTCGGCGGCGGACCGGCCGATGATGGTCAGGGGCTGGTCCTGGTCTGCTTCCTGCAACTCACGGATCCGGGCAGCGAAGCCCTGGTCACCAGTCTGCGCAAGGCGCTGCCTGTCTCGGGTGCGCGGCTCATCGCGGCGGTCAATGGCGGGGACATGCTCTCGGCTGCTGCGGCCTCGGCTGCGTGGGGCTGCGAGGTCCGCTGGCTGCGCCAGGACGATCCGGCCTACGCCGCTTGGCGGGTCTTCGGATTGCCGTGCTCGGTGCTGCTTGGCCCTGGCCCCCAGCGTGTGATCGTCGCCGTCGATCCGCGACTCTCTGACCTGGCTCGGCTCGGCCCTGCCCAGCCGGCGGCGCCCTGACCGGCTTGCCTCGCGCTGCGCGATCCAGAACATCAGCGCATGGCCCGGAAACCCGACCTTGGTAGCGTCGCCCTCGATGATGGTCGATACCATGTCGAAGGCTTCCATTTCATCGGCCAATCGCTCACCCATGCCGTGAAGCTGTTCCGTCCCGAGGATGCCAGCGGGACAGCCCGCCACCTCACCGCCCAGGAACTGATCCAGGGCGCGATCGACCTCGCCGCTACCCGCTATGGCCTGCTCGGTGACCTGGTGCTGTCGAGCTGGGGCATCAGCCGCAACGAGGATATCGGCGAGATCACCTTTACCCTGATCGAGCACGGCATCTTCACCAAGCAGCCGAACGATCGCCGCGAGGATTTCTCCGGACACGAACCGTTGTCCGAGGCCCTGCGCGGCTGCGTGCGGCGCCGGCTGGGTCTGCAGAACTGATGCGCGAGCTGCTCGACCATCCGTGGGTCAAGGTGCTGATCATCGCCACCACGGTGGCGATGTGCTCGTTCGCGCTGCGCGAGACCGCCTCGGTCACCCTGCCGGTGGTCAACGCCGTGCTCGACGTCGCGGTGCCGGTGGCGATCGGCTTCGTCGTCGCCTATGTGCTGACGCCGCTCGTCGATATGATCTCGCGCCGGGTCGGTTTCGCCCGCTGGGTCGCGGCGGTCGGCCTGTTCGCCGGAACCACCATCCTGCTGTTCGGATCGCTGGTCCTCTTCGTCCCGTTGTTGTTCAAGCAGAGTGCCGAGCTTGCCAACCAGATCGCGCGTGGTGAACCCTACGTCGATCGCGACGTCAACGGTCGCTGGGATGCGGGTGAACCCTTCACCGACATCAACCGCAACGGCAAATTCGACCCGTCGGTGATCAGCCGCATCACCGGCTGGTCGCAGGACCATCAGCAGAGCATCAAGCGGATGGCCAACCTGACGGTGGATGATGCCGGTCTCGGCATCCTGCGCGTCTATCTGGATGAGACCCGGGTGCCGCGGCTGGAGATCGAACGGCTGCTGGCCGGTGGCGAGCCATCAGGCAGCGCACCAAGCGATCCGCCCATGGGATGGAATCCGGCCTGGCCCGGCCCGACTGCGGCCGACGTCGAACAGGCCATCGTCCGTCGCCCGCAACTCGCCGCCCATCTCTATGAGCTCGGCCGCGTCTGGGCCGACGCGCATCACCGGGTGGTCATCGCCGTGCGCACCTTGCGAGGCGGTCCCGAGGACCCCGATCTCGCCACCCTGGTCGAGATCCTGCGCGCAGCCGCGGCGGGGCGGCTTGACCCGGAAGCGCGGGCGGAGGCGATGGCCAGCCTACGCCGGATCGAGGACGCCGATCAGGCTGGCAGCGCATCGGCGCGCGAACTGCTGATCGAGCTGCGGGGCGGAGAAGGCTCGTTCGGCGGCCAGGCCCTGGCTGCGGCCATGAACAAGGTCGAGGGCGCGGTACGCAGCAACCTGGATCGCGTGCCGGACCGCATCGGGGCCTGGGCAGAAGCCTCGCTCAGCAACCTCGGCGCCATCGGCGGCCTGCTCATCGATACCATCCTCGTGCCGATCTACGCATTCTTCCTCGTCCTCGCCATGCCGCAGATCCGCACCGGGATCAAGGACCTCATCCCCGGCTCGCACCGCGATGGCACCCTGCGCATCATCCGCGAGGTCGAGCGTGCCGTTTCCGCGTTCTTCCGTGGCCGCCTGATCATCTGCCTGCTCTGCGCCCTGATCGGCGTCGCCGGCTTCCTCGCCCTGCAGATGTTCGGCATCTCGGTGCCCTACGGCATCCTCTTCGGCGTGCTGCTCGGCCTGGTCACCCCGATCCCCATGGCGGGCATCGTCATCACCGTCCCGGCGGTGGCCCTGACCATGATCCAGCCCGGGGCGACGCCGATCGATGGTGCGTTGGTCTTCGTCGTCTATGGCCTGGTGCAGGCCACCGAGGCGGTGCTGATCCCGGTGATCCTCGGACGCGAGGTCGAGATCCACCCGGTGTGGCTGATCATCGCCCTGCTGCTGTCCGGCAAGCTGCTTGGCGTCCTCGGCCTGATCCTCGCCGTGCCGATCGCCGCCACCGTACGAATCCTCGGCCGCGAATACCTTTGGCCCCGCCTGCGCGCCTGGGCCGCGAGGGGCGTGGAGGCGGTGCAGCCGCCGAAAGAGGACGTGTGACCGGCCGCCAGGTCGAGCGCATGCTCGACGCCAACGCCAACCGTGCCGCCGAAGGGTTGCGCGTGCTTGAGGATGTCGCGCGCTTCGCCCTCGATGACGCGGACTGCGCCGCCGCCGCCAAGGACTTGCGCCATGCCGTGCGTCGTGCGCTGCCGCCCGGGGCGAGCGATTGGCGCGATACGGCCGGTGACGTAGGCGAGACGATCAAGGCGTCCGACGAGGGTCTGCGCCCAGGTCCGGTCGCGGTGGTGCGGGCCAACGCCGCGCGCGTGCAGGAGGCCCTGCGCGTGCTGGAGGAGGGCTTGAAGCTGAGCGGTGGCGCCTACCGCGAGGTCGAAGCCGCCCGCTACCGCAGCTACCGTCTGGAAAGCGACCTGCTGGCGCGGCTGCCGGCCTGGCGGCTGTGGCAGGCGCGACTCTACGTCCTGGTCGATACCACGCTGTGCAATGATCCAGTGGCCGTCGCCGCCGCCGCCGCACGCGGCGGGGCCGGGGTGGTGCAACTGCGCGCCAAGACGCTGGGTCCGCGCGCCTACCGCGACCTCGCCGCACGCACGCAGGACGCGGTGCGCGCGGCCGGCGCGCTGTTCGTGGTCAACGACCACGTGGCGGTGGCGCGGGCCATCGCCGCCGATGGCGTGCATGTCGGGCAGGACGATCTCGATCCACGCGATGTGCGGCAGGTGGTCGGACCACGCTGCGCGGTTGGCGTCTCGGCGCACACGCCCGAACAGGCCTTGGCCGGTCAGCAGGTGGCCGATTATCTCGGCCTTGGCCCGATGTTCGCGACCACGACCAAGCCGCACGAGCCTTGCCGCGGCCCTGGCCTGCTGGATGCGGTACGCGGCCAGCTCCGTGTACCCAGTTACGCGATCGGTGGACTTGACGCTGCGCGCCTCGCCGAATTGCGTCCACGCCTGCCGCACGGCGCGGCGGTGGCTGGGGCGGTGTGCCGCGCCGCCGACCCCGAACGTGCCGCCGCCGACTTGCTGACGATGCTGCTGCCGGACGAAACGCCGTGAGCTTTCCCGCAGGAGTCCACAAAGAGGACCAGAGACACCAGAGTTCAAGACAAGGACTTATGCCGGATGGTGGAATTTCCACAGGGTCGCCGTTTCTCAGCCGGTGTCGCCTCTGGTATCTCTGGTCCTCTTTGTGAACCCTCATGCGATTTCTAGGGCGAGCCGCTGGCGGCGTCTTGCCGTGGTCCACGCGCTGCAACTGCCCGCCGTCGGCCTGCTGATCGTCTCGCCCTCGCCGTGGGCCTGGTGGCCGGCCGCCATCTGGGGATCGGCCGTCGCCTGCCTCGGCACCGACAGCCACTGGCGCTGGCTCAACTACCTGCTCATTACCGAGGCGGTCATCTGGCTGTCCCTCGCCCTCGCCGCCTGACCCTAACCCCTAACCCCTAACCCCTAACCCCTAACCCCTAACCCCCGGGGCAATGGAGTCTCCATGGTTCCCATTTCCGTCTCCTACCTCGGCGATCTGCGTTGTGAGGCCGTACACGGCCCCAGCGGCGTGCGTCTGATCACCGATGCGCCCGTGGACAATCACGGCAAGGGCGAGTCGTTCAGCCCGACCGATCTGATGGCCACCGCCTATGGTGCCTGCATGACCACGATCATGGGCATCGTCGCCAAGCGTGACGGCATCCAGCTCGCCGGCCTGCGCCTCGACATCGAAAAGCACATGACCGCCGCGCCGCCGCGCCGCATCGCCAAGCTGGTCCTGCGTTTCGCCATGCCGGCAGGCCTCTCACCTGCTGACCGTATCAAGCTGGAAGCGGCCGCCCGGGCCTGCCCGGTGGCGTTGTCCACGAGCGCAGATGTGGCGATCGACGTGGCTTTCGCCTACGCCTGATTCTCTAAACGCTGAGGGCTAATGTGCTGGCGCGCGCGGCGACCTGCTGCGCCAGCGCCTTGAACGCCTGGCCGGACAGCGAGTGCGGCGAGCGCACGACGATCGGTTCGCCCTCGTCGCCGCAGGCGCGCACCGCCGGCTCCAGCGGCAGTCGGCCGAGGAAGGGGACGCCGCACTGCGCCGCCTCGGCCTCGGCACCACCGTGGCCGAAGATCCGTTCGACATGGCCGCACTGCGGGCAGACGAACTCGCTCATGTTCTCGACGATACCGAGGATCGGCACGTTGACCTTGTTGAACATGGTGATCGCGCGGCGCGCATCGAGCAGCGCCACGCTCTGCGGGGTGGACACCACCACCGCGCCGGCCAGCGGCACGAGGGATGACAGGGTGATCTGCACATCGCCGGTGCCGGGCGGCAGGTCGATGAGCAGGTAGTCGAGCTCGCCCCACGCGACGTCGGCGAAGAACTGCTTGAGCGCACCCTGCAGCATCGGACCGCGCCAGATGACGGCTTGGCCTTCGGGGATGAGCAGGCCCATCGAGATGAAGCGCACGCCGTGCGCCAGCGGCGGCACCAGCTTCTTGTCGGCGACCTCGGGCTGCAGGTCGTGGCCGAGCATCATCGGCACGCTTGGGCCATGGATGTCGGCGTCGATCAGGCCGACCCGTGCGCCGCTGGCGGCCAGGGCGCAGGCGAGATTGACCGTGACGGTGCTCTTGCCCACGCCGCCTTTGCCCGAACCGACGGCGATGACGTGGCGCACGCCGGGAATCAGTTCGGCCTTGGTCTTCTGCTGTGGCACCTCGGCCGATACGACGATGCGTGCTTCGCGTACGCCGGGAACGCTGAGTGCGGCGGCACGGCTGTCGTCCTCAAGCTGCTTCTTGGCCGGGCAGGCGCCGGTGGTCAGCACCAGGTCGAACGAGGCGACGCCGTCGCTGATCGCCAGGTTGCGCACCATGTTGAGAGCGACCAGGCCCTGGTGCAGATCGGGATCCTGGACCTTGTCCAGGGCGGTGCGCAGCAGTTCGAGACTCACGCCAGCTCCGCTCCGAGTTCGACGGGGGCGGCGTAGTCGATGCCGGGCACTTCGAAACCGAACAGCCGGCGGAAGCCGGTCTTGAAGCCAGCGTAGTCGCTGCACGACTGCAGGTTGTCGGAGGTCACCGACTGCCACAGCCGATCGACTTCGGCCTGCACAACCGGGTCCATCTCCCAGTCATCGACACGGATGCGGCCCTGCTCGTCGAGCTTGGGCTGGCGACCAGGGGCGAGGTGATCCTTGAACAGGCGCACGATCTGCTCGCCGGTCTCCTCGTGGCTGCCCTTGGTCTTCATCACCTTGTAGAGCAGGGCGATGTAGAGGGGCACGACCGGGATGGCCGAACTGGCCTGGGTGACCAGCGCCTTGTTGACGCTGACCCAGGCGCCGCCGCCGGTCTTGGCCAGGCGCACGTTCAGTTCGCGACCGGTGGCTTCGAGGTGGTCCTTGGCGGCACCGATGGTGCCGGCGCGGTAGATCGGGTGCGTCACCTTGGGACCGATGTAGCTGTAGGCCACGGTGCGACAGGTCGGAGCCAGCAGGCCTGCTTCGGCCAGGACATCGATCCACAGCTTCCAGTCTTCGCCGCCCATCACCTTGATCGTCCCGGCCTTCTCCTCGGCGGTGGCGGTGACCAGAGTGACGTCCTTGATCTGATCGCTGTCGAGATCGACCGTCTTGGCGGTGTAGGCATCGCCGAGCGGCTTCAGCACCGATCCCCACACCGTGTCGCTGTCGGGATCCTTGCGCTTGGGGCTGGCGAGCGAATAGACCACCAGATCGACCGGCCGGCCGAGCGCCTTCAGCGCGGCGATCGCCTGCTGTTTGATCGCGTGGCTGAAAGCGTCGCCATTGATCGTGGTCAGCTTGCGTCCCGCCGTCTTGGCCTGGCGGTGCATCTCGGCCAGATTGTAGAATCCCGCGGTTCCGGGCTTGTCACCGGCGGCCGGGCGTTCGAAGCACACACCGACCGCATCGGCGCCGTAGCCGAAGATCGACGTGGCCAGCGAGGCGAGTCCGAATCCGGCCGACGAACCGACCACCAGCACGGTGCCCAGGCCCTTGCCGGGGCCGCCAGCCCGCGCCAGATCGATCAGCGTGCGGACATTGGCGGCGCAGCCGGCTGGATGGGCGGTGGTGCAGATGAAGCCGCGGATGCGCGGGTTGATGACGGCAGTGGGCATGGTGATCCTTCGGAACCCCTATGTAAAGCCATGCCGCAAAAGCTCCAGCGCTTGTACAGCGGGGTCTTGACCTGAAGGGTCTGGGTCGGCCCGGGAAACCTTGTGGCCGCACCGTCGGCCCTACCATGCTCCGCGCGATGATCCGACTCCTTCTGTGTCTGCTCTGTCTGCTCCCTGGCTGGACCGCCGAGGGCGCCGCCGTCGAGGCTGGTCCGCAGCCCGGTGCCGCGCCTACGGTCGCCTTCGTGCCCATCGATGGCGTGATCGACGACCATCGGGCGGGCCAGTTCGAACGCGCGATGGAGAAGGCCATGGCCGCCAAGCCGCGCTATGTCGTGGTGCGGGTGGCCACCGATGGCGGACACCTCGGTGCCGCGATGGAGATGCTGGAACGCGCGCTCAAGGTCGATGAGTCGGTCACCGAACTGGTCGCCTTCATCGACAACCGCGCCTACAGCGCCGGGGCGCTCATCGCCTATGGCCACAAGCGCATCTACATGACCGATCAGGCCTACATCGGTGATATCGGTGTCATCACCATCAGCCAGGATGGCAAGATCGAGTACCTGCCCGAGAAGATCGAGAGCCCGGTGCGCGCCCTGCTGCGCCAGGCCGGTCAGCACAATGGCTGGGACCAGGCCAAGCTGGTCAAGATGACGGCGCGCAACCAGGAACTCTACCGATTCGACCTCTCGGACGGTGTGCGGCGTTTCGTCATCGAAGATGACGTCCCTGCCTTCATTGCCGAGCACCCCGGTCTGACCAAGGAGCAGGGCGTGCTGATCTCGGGCAAGGACCGCCTGCTGACCTACACCGCCAAGGAGGCGGTGGCCGAGGGCATGGCGACGGCCCTGGTCAAGGACATCGATGCCGTGTATCGCCTGCTTGGCGTCGAGCCTTCGGCGGTGCAGCGCTTCGAACCCAGCCCGAACGAGAAGCTGGCCGAGACACTCGGCGGCTGGGCGCCGCTGCTTGCCGGACTTGCCGTGCTGCTGCTCATCCTTGAGTTCAAGATGCCCAGCGGCGGACTGTTCCTGATCGGCGCGGCGCTGTGCGGCGGAGCCTTCCTCATCTGCCAGTACTGGCTCGGCCTGTCCGGCGCGCCGGAGATGATCCTCATCGGTCTGGGGATCATCGCGGTCATCGCCGAGATATTCTTCCTGCCGACCGGAGGCATGCTGGCGATCGGCGGACTGGTCGCGATCGGCGCGGGACTGGTGCTCGCGTTCATGCCCGACACCTACCAGTTCGACACCACCGACACGCGCTGGGGGGCGGCCATCGGCAGCGCCCTGGCCCAGAGCCTGATCGCGCTGGTTGTGCTGACCATCGGTGTCGTCCTGGCCATCGCCTCGCTGCCCAAGACGCGCGCCATGCGTGTGCTGGCCAGCCAGGCTGCGGTCGATGGCACCAGCGCCGGCGAGATCGAGGCCCAGGCCACCAGCCTGGTCGGTCGCCGCTTCCGCGCCCGCACCATGCTGCGTCCCAGCGGTTATGTCGTGGTCGATGGTCGTGACGTGGCTGCCACGGTGCAGCACGGCGCGATGGTCGCCGAGGGCAGCGAGGTTGAGGTGGTCAGTGCCGCCTTCGGCGAACTGGTCGTCCGGCCTGTCGATGGGGAGATCCGCGCGTGAATCCTGACATTCTCATCCAGGCCGCAGCCCCGGTCGCCGAATCCGCCCCGATGGCCCCCGAGGTGGCGATCAGCTGGGCCATCGCCCTGCTCCCCTGGCGGTGATCGAATTCCTGGTGGTCAGTTGGGGCATGCTGCTGGTCGGGTCGGCGATCAGCGCCCTGGCCGCCATCGCCCTGGCCTTCCAGGTCGGCCCCGCTGCCGGTTGGACGTTCGTGGCGATCACCCCGGTGCTGGGTTTCTTCGTGCTGCGCACCGGTTTCGCCCTGATGAAGCGCAACAGCGCCGCAGTCCTGCCCACCGAGATCTCGGCAGATGCCGGCGCGCATCACACCGCCGAGAAGGCCGGGGTCGCGGTCGGTGCGGTTGGCGAACTGGTGACCAACGCCTATCCGACCGGCCGCGCCCGCTTCAGTGGCCATGGCGCGCCGGTCGAACTGGACGTCCAGGTCCAGGGCGCCGTCCTTTCGCGCGGTGACCGCGTCGTCGTCCTCGTCATCAGCGGTCCGGTCATCACGGTCGGCGCCGCACCCGATTCCGTCTCCACCCTCCTCAACCAGAACCCCCCGCAAGGAACTTGAATCATGGATGTCAACTTCATCGGAGTCCTCGTCGTCGGCGCGATCATTCTCGCCGTCCTCTACGCCATCGGCTCGGTCTTCAGCCTCTGGTTCCAAGCCCTGACCAGCAACGCGCCGGTCGGACTGGTCCAGCTCTTCATGATGCGTTTCCGCAAGGTCAACGCGACGATCATCGTCACCGCGCGCATCACCGCCAAGAAGGCCGGTCTTGATGTCACCACCGACAAGCTCGAGGCCCACTACATGGCCGGCGGCCACGTCATGCGCGTGATCAACGCCCTGATCGCCGCCCACAAGGCGAACATCAACCTGTCCTTCGACCGCGCCTGCGCCATCGACCTGGCCGGCCGCGATGTCCTTGATGCCGTGCAGACCTCGGTCAACCCGAAGGTCATCGATGTGCCGGATGGCAAGCAGGGCCGCTCGACCATCGACGGCATCGCCGGCGACGGCATCCAGCTGAAGGTCAAGGCGCGCGTCACCGTGCGTACCAACATCGACAGCCTGGTCGGTGGCGCCACCGAGGAGACGATCATCGCGCGCGTCGGCGAAGGTATCGTCACCACGATCGGTTCGGCCCAGTCGCACATGAGCGTGCTCGAGAACCCGGACAAGATCTCCAAGACCGTGCTCGCGCGCGGCCTCGATGCCGGCACCGCCTTCTCGATCCTGTCGATCGACATCGCCGACATCGATGTCGGTGAGAACGTCGGCGCGCGCCTGCGCACCGACAAGGCCGAGGCCGACAAGAAGGTCGCCCAGGCCGAGGCCGAGCGCCAGCGCGCCATGGCCGTCGCCCGTGAGCAGGAAAGGTCGTGCTCGCCGAGGCCGAGATCCCGCTCGCCATGGCCGAGGCCTTCCGCAAGGGCAACATGGGCATCATGGACTACTACTCGATGAAGAACGTGCAGGCCGATACCGAGATGCGCAATTCGATCGCCCATCCGCAGGCCCCCAAGCCCTCCGACAAGGCGCCCGGAGCCTGATCCGTGGGACTCCTCGACGAGATCCTGAAGCAGCTCGAAGAGGCCCAACGCGAGGCCGAGGGGCGTTCACGCCCCCGGCCGGCGCGCCCCCGTCCCGTCCCCGAGCGCGAGGCGGACGAGGATGGCGCCGAGTGGGAAGAGGACGAGGCGGCCCGTCCGGGTCACGCCCCGCATATCCCGTCGCGCCGTCAGCCGGAGCCGGTGGCCCCGCCGGTCCAGGAAGTGGCCCCGGCACGCACTGTCGTGAGCAGCGTTGCAGCTTTGTCCCCCAGTGCGAACCATGTGCAGCCGGCGATCCGCATCCGGGCCCTGGTGTCCAACCGCGAGAGCATCCGTGACGTGTTCATCGCCCGCGAGATCCTCGGCCCGCCGCCGGGCCTCAGGCATTTCCGGCGCAAGCCGGTTTAGCGTAGCGCCGGCTGTAGCCGCGTGTGGCACGGGCGTCTCGCCCGTGATCGACTAGAGTCCTTGAGGGCAGCGACTTTGACCTGCCAAGTCAAAGTCGGCAAAGTCGCTGCCCTTGAGGACTCGGGGGTGCGGGGGCGCACGCCCATAACCAGCCTCGGGCTGGGGCGGAGCCCCGCTAGGCTGACGCACATGGGCGGGACGCCCATGCCACATCTATGGCGCTCCGGTGTTCAGGGGCTGATCAGCGCGGTCACGCCGTGGTGATCGCTGCCTGGCAGATCGACCGCCTGGGCGTCGCCCAGGCGTAGTCCACGCACCAGGATGTGATCGATGGAGATGCCCGCCGGCCCAAGCCACGATGGCCAGGTGCGTGGTGAGCCGCCGTGCGCCAGGCGCAGTCCGCAGGCATGCAGCCGGCGCATCTCCGCTTCACCTGGCGTGGCATTGAGGTCACCCAGGATCAGCAGGGGACCAGGTTCGGTCTCAGCGATTCCCGCCAACTCAGTCAATTGCAGGCGATTCAGGCTGGCGTGGCGCCGTGAACTGGGCGACCAGGTGTGCACCGCGATCACACGCAGCGATCCCCAGGGCATGGCGATGCGGGCGTCGATGCCGGGCGCATCGAGCAGGTCGAGTTCGTTGGCCTGCATCGGCCAGCGCGACAGCAGGCCCATGGCTCCGAAGTTCAGCGCCTGCAGCCAGCGCTGGTGCGGCCAGCGCGGATCGTCGCGGACCAGGGTCCTGTCTTCGGGGCGGGTCTCGATCAGCGCGACGATATCGCCCTCCAGCGGAAGGATCGCCGCACGATGCTGGATGCTGTGGTAATAGACGTTGGCGGTGGTGACGCGCACGGCGGACGGTCCGGGGGGCAATGCGCGGGGCGCCCAGGCGACCCACAGCCACGGCCACAGCGCCGCTCCGGCGAGCAGCGCCAACCCGCCGCCGATCCACGCCCGCCGACCCAGCCAGCACCACAGCGGTAGGCTGAGGATTGCCAGGTGCGGCGCCCAGTGCTGCGCGAGATCGGCCGGGTACCAACCGGTCGGGGCGAGGGCTGCCAGCCCCAGGCCGATGACCGGCAGGCCGAGCAGGCCGGCGAGGGCGAAGCGCCAGATGGGTCGGATCACCGCTTGCCGAAACCGCGCGCCAGTTCAATGAGGGTGCGGGTGCCGAAGCCGGTGAAGCCCTTGGCGTAGAAACGCCAGCCGCTGGTCGCCATGGCCGGGCCGGCGATGTCGAGGTGGACCCACTTCACCTCGGCGGGCACGAACTCGGACAGGAAGATGCCGGCCGTCAGCGCACCGCCGTAGCGGCCGCCGATGTTGTTGATGTCGGCGTGGGCGTGATCAAGCAACTTGCGGTATTCACCGTGCAGCGGCAGCGGCCAGAGTTCTTCGCCGACCGCCTGGCCGGCCTCGCGCACCTGGCGGGTCCACTCGTCGTGCCGGCCAAGCGCTCCGGCGACATGCTCGCCCAGCGCGACCACGCAGGCTCCGGTCAGGGTGGCGAGATCGACCATGTGGGTGGCGCCGGTCTCGGCGGCGTAGGTCAGCACGTCGGCAAGCACCAGGCGGCCTTCCGCATCGGTGTTGTCGACGTGGATGGTCTTGCCGTTGCGGGCTCGGTAGATGTCACCGGGGCGTTGCGCCCGGCTGTCAGGCATGTTCTCGGCGAGGCAGAGGAAGGCCGAGACCGGATAGTCCGGCTTCTCGCGCACGATGCGGTTGACCGCGGCGAGGGTCGCGGCAGCGCCGCTCATGTCGCCCTTCATCTCCCACATCTTGTCGCCGGGCTTCAGCGAGATGCCACCCGAGTCGAAGGTGATGCCCTTGCCGACGATGGCCAGGTGCGGAGCGCCGCGCTTCGCCTTGGCCGGGACATAGCGGATCTCGACCAGCTGCGGCTCGGCCGAGCCGGCCTGGCCGACCTGGGCGAGGCCGGGGAAGCCGGCGCGGCGCAGGCGCACGGTTCCGGAGATGACGCGTACTCGGGCGCCCGAGCCGCGCAGCTCCTTGACCGCGCGGGCGGCGAAGGTCTGCGGGTTCAGCAGGTTGCCGGGCAGGTCGGCGAGTTCGCGCGCCAGGTTCTGCGCCTTGGCGATGGCCGCACCGGCCGCCACCTCACGGGTGAAGCCGGGGATACGCACGGTCAGGCGCGGACGCTTCGCCGCCTCGCCCGAACGCAGCAGGTCGAAGCGGTAGTCACCGAGCAGGCAGCCCTCGGCGATGGCCTCGACCTTGGCCTGGGCGCCTTCAACCAGCACGGTGGCGGCCGCCACCTTCTGGGCCCGTGCGCCATCGACGATCTGAGCACCGAGCACGCGCCATTCCTCGCCGCCGGTCAGCCACGGCTTGGCCTCGGGTTTGACCAGCAGGAAGGTACCGTCATCGGAGACCACGGTCTGTGGGCCGGAGATGGTGCCGGCGGCGAGACGTGCGGCGACCGCCTCGACGGGGCGCGGCAGTTTGCGGGCACAGTGCCCGACCACCACGGCAGTGAGTTGCGAGGTTCCGGAGGCGGCGGTGAGATCGAGGTCGTGCATGGGCGCCACAGGTTGGCGCTGGCGGCGTCAGGTCCAGCCCCGCCCGGCCAGGTTGCGGGTCTGCCGGCGGTTCTTCTTTTCCAGTTGCAGATTGTCCTGGCTCTGGTGGCGCTGGCGGGACGCCTCGGGTGGGGCCGGCGGGAAGACCTGCTCGCCCTCGATGGTGATGCCGCCCGCGCTGGTCGCCGGTGTCGGCTCGGCCGCCGGCGGCATCGGCTGCAGCACTTCCGTCGGGCGGTACGAGCGGGCTGTCGCCGAGTCCGGGGCGAAGGGCAGCAGGTGTCTGGTCTTGCGCAGCGGTCGGATCTTGCGCGTGGCCATGTCAGGCCTCCAGATCAAGGAGCAGGCGTTCGTAGCTGTCGACGATCGGCCCTGGGCCGAACTGCTCGGCACGGGCGCGGGCGGCGAGGCGCATGGCGGCGTGGCGCTCGCGGTCGAGCAGCAGGTTGGCGGCGAGCGAGCCGAGGCAGACGTCCTCGCCGGTCGGGCAGAGCACGCCGCTGATGCCGTCTTCGACCACTTCTGGCAGGCCGCCGGCGTGGTAGCCGAGCACCGGCACGCCGCAGGCCATCGCTTCGAGGGCGGCGAGACCGAAGCTTTCCGAGATCGAGGGCAGCAGGAACAAGTCGCTGGCCTGCAGGATGGCCTCGGGGCGCTGCTGGCCGAGGATGCGCAGATCGTCGCGGATGCCCAGGTCGCGGGCCTGCTGCTCGGCCTTGGGCAGATCGGGCCCATCGCCGACCAGCACCAGCACGGCGGGCATCCGCCGGCGCAGCACGGCGAAGGCGCTGACCACTTGTTCGATGCGTTTGACCGGGCGGAAGTTCGAGATGTGGGTGACAATCGCCGTGCCTTTGGGCGCCAGCTGGCGGCGCGAGGCACAGTCGCGGTTGGGGGTGAAACGCTGCAGATCGACGAAGTTCGGGATCGCCGCCACGCGGCCAGGGGTCGTGCCGAAATCGCGATCGGTGGCTTCGGCCAGCCAGCGGCTGGGAGCGGTGATCAGATCCTGCTTGTTGATCGCATGGCGGGTCAGCTCGAAGTAGCCGCGTTCACGACCGACCAGGGTGATGTCGGTGCCGTGCAGGGTGCAGGCCAGCTTGATGCGGATGCCGCGCTCGGCGAGGACGTCGCGCGCAAGCAGCGCGGCGACCGCGTGCGGGATGGCGTAGTGGCTGTGCACGATGGTGCAGCCGAACTCTTCGCACACCTCAATGATCTTGTTGGTCAGGTTGAGGGTGTAGGGGGGATAGCGGAAGAGCGGGTAGTCGCCGATGGTCACGGCGTGGAACGAGAGGTTGGGCCTGAATCCGTCGAGGCGGAACGGATGCTCGTAGCTGACCACATGCAGCTCGTGGCCACGGTCGGCGAGGTGCATCGCCAGCTCGCTGGCCACCGCGCCGGAGCCGCCGTAGGTCGGATAGCAGAGTGTCGCTATCTTCACAGGGCGGTCTCAACCACCGATTTTGTCAAGGGCGGGACGGATCTTCATGCCGGGATCGGGGATGGTGACGCGCTCCCACGGGGTGTAGCCGGGGCGTTCGAGGCGGATGGGCAGGCGGCGGGCCGGCAGCTTGAGTGTGCACGGGGTGTTGCCGCGGAAGATGCCGTCGATCAGCACGTCGGCCCCGGGCGGATCGCTGGCGATCTCGACCTCGATGAGCTGCTCGGCGGTCGGGGCGGGGCCTTCGCTGACCGCCTCGTTGCGTTTCTCCAGGAAGTCGAGCAGGGCGCCGACCGCGTTGCTGCATGCCTCCCAGGTGGTGCGCGTCTGCGGCTTGGCCTCGGGGCCGGGGAACTTGGGCGAGGGGTATCCTTCCCAATCGCCGCGGCCGCGCTTGGCGAAGACGACGTTGCCGAAGGTGTCGAGGGCGCGCATCTCGACCAGCACCGTGGCGATCACCTTGGCGACGCCTTGGCTGCCGACCGCCTCCTCGCGCAGGGTGATCGACTGCACCACGGTCAGCACGACGAGGTCGGCGCCGCGCGTGCCTTCCACCGGCCAGGCGCGCCAGGCGGCATCATCGGAGGTAGGCAGGCCCGGCGCGGCGAGACCGTCGGCGTCGGCCTTTGCGCCCAGCACATCGATGCGGTCGGCGAGGTCGTAGGCGAAGCTCTCGGCTGCCCCCGGCCAGGTCTTGGCCAGTTCGCCGATCGCCACCGGGGCGAAGACGATGGCGTGGCGGCGCGGGGCCGGTTCATCGGGACGGGGCTCTCGGGCCTTGGACACGCCGCCGGGCGGGGCGGGATGCCAGGTGTTGCGATCGCGCGGCGTGCATGCGACGAAGGCCAGGGCGAGGCAGGCGAGGGCGGTCAGTCGGAGCATGCCGGATGATCGGCAGATTGCGGCACGACGCAACGATTCAGCGACCGACCATCCGGCCGATCACCTCGGTGCACCACAGCTGGGTCTCGTGGAAGCCGCGTCCTTGTGGCACGAGAAAGATCGGGCTGACTGGAGGCAGGCGGCCGCGCTGGTCGGCTGGCAGGCCATCCGCGGCAAGACCGTGCTTGCGCGCCAGGGCGAGGGCGCGCGGCAGATGCCAGCCCGAGCTGACGATGGCGATGCGCCGCCAGCCGCGCGTGCGCGCCTGCTCGGCCAGCAGGCGGATCTCCTGGCTGGTGTTGACCGGCCCGGACAGCAGCAGCATGCCGGGAGGGGGGACGCCCCACTGCCCCCACATCTGACCAGTCTCTGCCGCCATATCGCGTGCGCTTTCCTCGCCGATCAGTCCCGAGCCGGTTGCCACCAGCAGCGGGGTGCGCTTGGCGCGCAACTGGTCGTAGGCGACGCGCAGGCGGTCGCCGGCCTCGCCGAGCTGGGTGTTGCCGGCATCGTCGATCGCGGTGCCGCCGCCGAGCACGGCGACGGCATCCCACTGCGTCGCCTGCGGTGCCGGCACCGTGTGTTCGAGACTGCCGAGCAGCGCTGCGCTCAGCCAGCAGTTGCCGCCCAGGGTGAGCAGCAGCCAGCATCCGCCAACCAGTCCGCCGGTGGCGAAACGCCGCTGGCGCAGCAGGTCGAGGCCGACCCCGAACAGCACCAGCCAGGCCAGGCCGAGCGGGGTGGCGAGGCGGGCGGCGAGCTTCTGCGATTCGAAATCGACCAGCAGCAGCACCAGCGACAGAAGCAGGCCTCCGCCGGCCAGCCACGCCAGCATGCGCCAGCCGGGGATCTGCTGCTGCCGCCGCCGCCAGGCGACCAGGGCGAGCCAGATGGCGATGAGCAGGGCGAGCAGGGCCATGCGTGATCCCATCCCGGGATGGCGGGTTGTCCAGGGCCCTGGCAGGTGCTCGAGTCCTTGAGGGCAGCGACTTTGACCTGCCAAGTCAAAGTCGGCAAAGTCGCTGCCCTTGAGGACTCGGGGTGCGGGGGCGCAGCCCCTGCATAATCAGCCTTGGGCTGGGGTGGAGCCCCGCTAGAACTCCTTCCCGTGCTGCACGACCTCATCGGCTTCTGGTTCGAACTCGTCCGCGACTGGGGCTACGCCGGGGTGGTCATCCTCATGGCGATGGAGTCGTCGATCTTTCCCGTGCCCAGCGAGGTGGTGGTGCCGCCGGCCGCCTACTGGGCGGCGGAAGGCAAGATGAACTTCTGGGGCGTGGTGGCGGCCGGCACGATTGGCAGCTGCATCGGCGCCTTCCTCACCTATCTGGCTGCGCGTTGGCTCGGCCGCGCGGCGGTGGCGCGCTGGGGGCACTGGATCGGCTGCGGCGAAGCCAAGGTGGCGCGGGCCGAAGTGATGCTCGCGCGCTATGCTGCTGGCGGCGTGTTCTTCAGCCGGCTGCTACCGGTGGTGCGTCATGTCATCGGCATCCCGTGCGGCATCCTGCGCATCGATCTGCGTATCTACATGGCCGCTACGCTGGTCGGTTCCTTCCTCTGGTGCTGGGTGCTGGCGTGGTTCGGCCGGCGCATCGGTCAGGCCAACCCGGGGGCGATCAATGACCCCGGGCGCTTCATGGCGGTGGTGAAGGGCGAGGCCCTGTGGATCGTCGCCGCCTGCGCAGGCCTCTGCCTGCTCTATGTCGGCATGCTCTATCTGACCCGTCGCAAGGAGCCGCTTCCGTGAGTGATGTCCTGTCCTTCGCCAACGTCTCGTACAGCTATCGCGGTGACTGGCTGAATCTGGTCCACGCTGTGCGCGAGGTGACATTCTGCGTCCCTGCCGGCTGCGCCTACGGTTTCCTCGGCGCCAACGGCGCGGGTAAAAGCACCAGCATCCGCCTGGTCGCCGGCCTGCTGCACGGCCATCGCGGCGTGATCCGCCTGTTCGGCGAAAATCTGTCCGGCGAAGACCACCGGCTGCGCGCGCGCATCGGCTACCTGCCCGAGCAGCCCTACTTCTACGACAA
>JAIFND010000082.1 GCA_020047915.1 bacterium
TGCGTCGATATCGCCGCGACGGTGCTGCGCCCGCTGGCCGTACACGGTGGGCCGGACCTGCGCGTCGCCCCGTTCACCGTCCTGGTCGATCCCGCCGCCCTGCGCGCCGTCGAAGCCGGGACGATGGATCCGGCCACCGCCTACATCTACCGTCAGCAGGTGCGCGAGGCGGATATCCTGCTGATCAGCAAATGCGATGGAGCGGACGGGCTCGACCTGATCGCCGCCGAGTTGGCTTCCCGCGCCCCCTCCGCCACCATCCTGCGCGCGTCGGCCGCGACCGGCGAGGGCGTCGAATCCTGGCTGGATGCGGTGCTGGCCAGCGTCGAGCCGGGCGGCGGCAAGCGCATCCTGGTCGATTACGACACCTACGCCGAGGGCGAGGCGGCCCTCGGCTGGCTCAATGCCACGGTGGAATTGCGCGGACCTGCTGATTGGCAGACGGTCCTGATGAAGCTGATGGACGGCATCGCCCTGCCCGGCGCAGCGCATCTCAAATGCCTGCTGCGTTCGGGCGAACTGGTGCTGGTCGCCAATCAGGTGAGCGGCCGAGCCCAGGCGACGCTGCGCGTCATGGCCGACGGAAATCCGTCAGCCACGGCGCAGGTGATCATCAATGCGCGCATCGCCGCACCGCCAGCAACGGTGCGCCATGCCGTCGAATCAGCGATCACCCGACTGGCTGTACCCGGCACCGTGAAGACCATCCGCGCCTTCGCGCCTGGACGGCCGGTGCCGGTACACCGGATGCCCTAAATCCCCAACGTCTTCTTCACCTGGTTCGGACTGAACACCACATCCTGCGTGCCATCCGCACGGCGGACGACATAGGTCATGGTCATTTCCAGTTCCACCTGCAGCGCCTTGGCGGTCGCGCGCGGCGCATCGACCAGCAGCGGAATGCCCTCGGTGTGATGCAGCGCGGCTGCCGCCGTCGCCGCCTCAGGCGTGGCCTCGGCCGTGACATCGACCGCGATCAGCGTGATGCCTGGCTTGTCCGCCAGGGCGACGCGCAGATTGCCCAGTCCGGCCAGGGCAGCGGCCGGCCCGCCGCAGCAGGTGCCGTTGCGATCATACATCGCCAGCACCACCGTGCCGTCAGCGGGGATAGCCGGCCTGGTGCCGGTCCAGGTGCCAGCGAGCGGCAGTTCGGCCGCTACCAGCACAGCCACGAGAACCAAGAGCAGAATTATACGCATGGGTCCATGATGCGTGCCTGCCAGACGACGCAATGGATCCGAATCCAGGAGACGCATCAGAACCTCCAGTCCAGCGAGGCCCACAGGCTGCGGCCCGGTTCATCGACCCGGGTCACGGTCGGATCGAAGGTCTCAGCCTTGGCCAGGTGGTCGGCGTAGGTGCGGTCGAACAGGTTGTCGCAGCCGATCGCCGCTTCGCCCCACGCCGATTCCAGCCAGGTGACGCGCACATCGACCACCGCCCAACCCGGAGTCTTGCCGGGATCGATGCCGCTGCCGAGCGCGGGATCCGCATCGACCCGACCCTGCCGGGCGGCCCATCGCACGCTGAGCGCCGGCACCAGTCGATCCGTGAACAGATGCCCGCGCAGTGTCGCACTGCCGGAAAGAGGAGGGATCTGCGCCAGGGGCAGGCCGCTGGCGAGGTCCTTGGCCCACACATAGTCGGCTGAAGCAGCCAGGCTGAGGCTGGCCAGGCAACGCCAATCCCCCGACACTCCGGCACCGGCATAGAGGGCCTCGGTGTTGTGGTAGATCGTCGCCCCATCGCTGCGCAGCACGCCGTCCTCGCCCCGCGCACGGTCGCGCAGGATGTGATCCTGCACCCGGTCGGCGAAGGCAGTGGTGGACAGCTTGTAGCTGCCCTCCTCGCGCCAGTCGGCGGTGAAGCGCACCTGATGATGCGCCTCGGCAGCGATGTCGGGGTTGCCGACCCAGCGGCTGGCCGCGACGGCAGCGGGGGTCGTGCCCATGCCATTCATCGCGATATAGCGCTCGTTGATGTCTGCGGCCCGCATGGTGCGTCCGAGGGTCACACCGAGGATTCCGGTGGAGCCGATGGTGCGTTCGCAGCGCAGCACGGCTCCGGGCAGCCATTCGCTGCGATCGTCGCCGCTGACGCCGTAGTAGGTCTGGTAGAGCGTACGCGGAGCCAGCCGGCCCATGGTCAGCGTCGCATCGCGGGCCGAGGCCGAACTGTCGACATGGTCGAGGCGGATGCCCAGAACCGAGCGCCAGACCCCAGCACGCCCTTCCATCTCGCCATAGGCGCCGACGCGGGCCAACTGGACATCCGGCCAGACCACGGATTCGAGGAAGGTCGTGGCCGTCGGATTGGCGGCACGAGTGCGCCGGGCATCGAGATGCTGCACCTCGACATCAAGGCCGAAAGCGGGACGGAGCGCGCCCTCGCTGCGTGAGACATCGAATCTGCCGCCCAGCACATCGGCCTCGGTCACCGTGCGCATGGCCATGGCCGCGGTCCACGGACGCAGCGAGTAGTTGTCCATCTCATGATCGACCTGGGAGGTGAAGACTCGGCTGGTGGCGGTCCAATCGCCCACGCGATGCCGGGTGCCTGCGGTGGCCAGGACCATGTCGCTGACCGGGGCATCCATCGACGCTCCGGCGAAGCGGACATCACGGGCCTGCACCATGGTGCCGCCGACCTGGTACTCGTGGCCGGCGAGGGGACGCCAGGCCCCCAGCAGGGTGCCATGCACCTGACGATACCCGGACAGGATCTCCTGGCCGCTGCCGTTCTCGTAACTGCCCGCCGCACTGGCACCGGCGATGGCGCGGACGCCCCCGCTCTGATTGCCGGCACTGACATCCGCCCAGGTCTGGCGCTCGTGCCCCTGGCTGGCGACCGAGCCGCCCACCCGGCCCTGCAACCGGTCATCAGCCCCGAACATCGGCACCTGCCGTTCGACACGCAGGTGGCCGGCACTGCCACCGGCCGAGCGGACGTCGCCCCGACCGCGATCGAGTTCGACGATATCGAAGGCGCCGACCGGGGCGTAGCTGCTCGGCGGATCCATGCGGTTGGGACAGCCGCCCTGGACCGGGCAGCCATCGATGGTCACGCGCAGGCGGGCCGCGCCCTGACCATCTACCACCGGGTCGAGGCCATGGCTGCCCATGCGTACTGCACGCACGCCGGGCTGGCCGCGCAGCCAGCTGGCGACATCGCTGGCCGGCGGACCAGGCGACCACGCCTGCACGCCGGGAGACGGCTCGGGCTGACCGGTGACGGTGATGATGGAAGGGTTCTCGGCGGCGTGCAGGGCGGCGACGAGAATGGAGGACGCGACCAGACGGCCGCGCAGGAGGACACAGGACATGGAGACTCCGGATGCCGCAACGCGGCATCGACGAGGGTTCAGGTGGGATCCGGACGCGGATCAGCCCCTGGGAACCGGCTCGTCTCGGCGGGGCCTGACCCCGTCCGGCTGCCTGCCGACGATGTGTATGCCGACCAGCGCACCAGATTGTGGCAGCGGCAACTGCATATTCCGGGCGTCAGCAATGAACCACGGATCGAGCTTCCCCGGCGGAGTGGTCGGCGGCGCCCCGGGCGGTCCCTGCTCGACGGCACGCAACTGCTCCGCCGCGTGGCACATGCGGCATGGAGCTTCACCACTGAAGGTGCGCTTGAGTGCGACGGCGACCGGTGCCTGGCCGGTCTCGCGTACCAGCATGCCGGCCCAAGCGACAATCTGCACGGAGTTCGCCGGACCCAACGAGAGGATCAGCAGCAGACAACCATACAGGAACGCGCGCAGCCAGAGCACGGCGGGAGGCTACTAGGGATGTAGGATCCCGCCAGTGGTTGCACCGGCGGCAGCCGGGCGACCATGTCCGCCATGGCCGATATCGCCCCGCGCGGATCCCCCGACGAAGTCCTCGCCCTGGCGAAGTGGAACGAACAGGGCCTGGTCACCGCCATCGCCCAGGAACGCTCCACCGGCGAGGTGCTGATGGTCGCGTGGGCCAACCGCGAGGCCCTGGCCAAGACCCTGGCCACCGGTCTTGCGACCTACTACAGCCGCAGCCGCAAGAAGCTGTGGACCAAGGGCGAGGAGAGCGGCTTCACCCAGAAGGTCGTCGAGGTGCGCCTCGACTGCGATGGCGATGCCATCCTCTACAGTGTCGAAGCCCCCGGCCCGGCCTGCCATCAACTACGCCGCTCGTGCTTCTCGCACCGCGTCGATCGCGATGGTTCGGTGCATACCGACAAGCCGGTGATCGCGTGAAGACCCTGCAGATCGGGCGGGAAAGCATCGGCTTCGTCGAACGCGGCCATCCCTGGATCCGCCCCGACCGCTGGACGCGCGGCCTCGACCGGCTGCGCGCCGGCGAAGTGGTGCGGCTGATCGATGAGCGCGGCGCGGCGATCGCCACCGCTCTGGCCGATCCCGCCGCCCCGGTGTGCGCCCGCGTCGTGCCCGACGGCTGGAACCCGGCCGCAGCCGTGGCCAAGGCGTGGGAACGCCGGGCCGCCCTGCACGCCGACCCCGCCAGCGACTGCTACCGTGTGGTGCATGGCGAGGGCGATGCGCTGCCCGGCCTGCGCGTCGAGCGCTATGGCAGCGTGCTGTCCGTCGTGGTCACCGCCGCGTGCTGCGCGCCGTGGCTCGACCAGGCCCTCGCCGCGCTGGCCACGGCCATGCCGCAGGCCGCCATCGTCGTCCACGACCATCTCACCGACCTGCGCCAGGGCGGAGTACGCTCACGCCGCTGGCCCGAAGTGCCTCTCGATGCCGAGGCCGTGGTCGAGGCGCGTGAACTGGGCGTGGCGTATCCGCTGCGCCCCTTCGCCGGCATCGCCAGCGGCCTGTATGTCGATCAGCGCGCCAACCGCGCCTGGCTGCGCGGCCGGGCCAGCGGGGCGCGCGTCCTCAACCTCTTCGCCTACACCGGCGCCTTCTCGCTGTCCCTGCTGGCGGCCGGCGCGGCGGAAGCCACCGATGTCGATCTCAGCCAACCGGCCCTGGCGCGGGCGGGCGAAGCGGCAGCCGCCAATGGACTGTCCGGCCACCGCACCGTGCGCCAGGATGCCCGTGGCTTCTGCGCCGGGGACGACGGCATCTACGATCTCGTGATCATCGATCCGCCGACCTCGGCGCAGGGCGGGCAGGGCTGGGTGGCGCGGCGCGACTACCCTGAACTGCTGCAACTCGCCTGGGCCCGCGTAGCGCCTGGCGGGCTGCTGCTGGCGACCAGCAATGCGATCGGCAAACCCTTCCCCCTGCGCGAAGCCCTGGCCGCCGCCTGCCGTGGCGGGAAATCGGCAGCGACGCCCCAGCTCGGGCCGGACATTCCGCAGCGCAAAGGCTTCCCCGAAGGACGGCCTTTCCGGTGCGAAGCCATGGCGCGGCCCTAGCCCAAAGCGACGGACGGAGTAGCATCGCGCCGGCATGTCCGCCGTCGAATCACCCGTATCGGCCCTCGGCAGGGCGACCATCGCAGCGGCGTCCTACGTCCTGTCGATCGCCACCCTGATCGGCTATGCCCTGCGCCACCTGACCAAGGGACGCAAGCTGGTGCCGAAGGTCGGCCGCGAGGTGCTGAAGCGCCAGATCCTGTTCACCGGCGTCGAGGCCCTGCCCTTCGTCGGGCTGATCGCCGTCCTGACCGGGGCCGTGGTCGGCGTGCAGGCCATCCTGCTGTCCGGAGCGGCCGGTCGCGACCTGCTCGGCACTCTGCTGGTCACCGTGCTGGTGCGCGAACTCGGCCCGCTGCTGGTCGCCTTCATCGTCATCGGCCGCAGCGGCGCTGCGATCGCCGCCGAACTCGCGAGCATGCGCGTGCACCGCGAACTCGACAGCCTCGAGGCGATGGGCGTCGATCCCTTCGACTACCTGGTCATCCCGCGCATGGCCGGGGTGATCGTCGCGATCATCGGCCTGACCATGGCCTTCATCGCCACCTCGCTGCTCTCAGGCTGGATCATCCTGCAACTGGTCGGCAACACACCGACCCCGCTGGTCGATTATGCGACCCTGATCGCAGCACCGCTGACCTTCGGGGATCTCGCGATCCTGCTCGCCAAGACCGTCGTCCCCGGCCTGCTCATCGCCGCCATAGCCTGCCACGAAGGCCTGACCGCCGGCCTCTCCTCGACCGATGTGCCGCGTGCAGCGACGCGCGGCGTGGTGCGTTCCCTGTCGGCGGTCTTTTTATGGAGCGCCGGGGTCACCGCCCTGGCCTACCTCGCATGAGCGCGATCCTCGCCTTCTCGGGCGTGTCCTGGCAGCCGCCTGGCCGGGCCGAGCCCGTCTTCCAGGGTCTCGACCTCGAACTCCAGGCCGGGGAACTGGCCGTGATGACCAGCGGCCTGGGCGGCGGCAAGAGCAGCGCCCTGCGCCTCGCCATCGGCCTGGAATCGCCAACGACCGGCAGCGTACTGGTCTGCGGCCGACCGCCCGGCGAGGTCCGCGACCGCATCGGCTTCGTCGGCGGCGAGGGCGCCCTGCTCTCGAACCTCTCGCTACGCGACAACCTGGTGCTGCCGCTGCGCTGGCTGCGCGACCCGCCCGAGGCCGAGGTCGAACGCAAGGCGCGCGAGGTGCTCGACCTCTTCGGCGTCGAGGAGTTGCCCGCCGTCGCGCCGGCCTACGCGCCGACCAACCTGCGCCGGCTGGTCGCCCTGGCCCGGGCCATGATCCTCGATCCGGCGCTGCTCGTGCTCGACGATCCGGCTGCCGACTTCGATGAAAGCTCGGCCGAAGAGGTCTGGGTCCACCTCCTGGAGATAGCCCGCACACGCGGTCTCGCCGTCCTCACCGCCGCCACCGAGCCGCCCCGCCTCGCCGCCGCCCGCATCGTCGCGCTCAGCGGCAGCGTCGTCCCGGCGACCCGCCGCTTTTCCGCCGCCCGTGGCCGCACCGCCCTGGTGCCGGCGATCCGCGCCCCCATCGTCCATCCCGACATCATCGCCCGCAGGCATCCATGACCGCCCAACCGTTCAAGTTCCGCCATCTCGATGCGATCGTCGGGGCCTTTGTGCTCGGCGCCGTCGGGGTCGCCGTGATTGCGCTGATCCTCGTCGGCAGCGTGCGCCAGTGGTTTACCGGCAAGGAGAAACTGTACGCCCAGACGGCGATCATCGCCCACAAGGATCCCCAGCAGACCAAAGAGGACCTGGAATTCTATGAGGAGCTGTCGCAATCGCTGCAGGTCGGGACCCCGGTCGAGCTCTCCGGCCGCACCGTCGGCAGCGTGCTGCAATCGAGCTTCGCCGACAATCGCCTGAAGCTGCATCTGAACATCGAGCAGGACGCCGCGCATGCGCTGCGTCAGGGGCCAGATGGCGCCCGCGCACTGGTCAAGGTGCCTATCGCCCCCTTCATGGGCCAGACGCGCATCCTGTTGAAGCCGGGACGCGGCGAGGAATTCGCCTGGAAGGACAGCAAGGAGAGTCCGATCGAGATCCCGATCGAACCGCCGCGCGACTCGACCAAGATGGCGCAGGCGGTGCTGCGCGATCTCGAATCCAACCTTGGGCCGATGATGTCGTCGATCACCGGCCTGGTGCAGGAGAGCCGCGATCTGGTCAAGGAGATCCGCGCCCAGCAGTTGCCGCAGCAGGCTGGCGAACTGATCGCCGGGCTGCGCGAGCGCCAGGTGCCGCAGCGTCTCGACGCCCTGCTGGCCCGCGTCGAGGCCATGAGCGTCACCGTGGCTGCCATCGCCGCGACCTCGCAAGGCATCGCTGATGATGCCAAGAAGCTCACCGGCGGCCTGGTTGACGGCAAGGGCATCGCCGGCAAGGCGCTGTCCGACGAGCAACTCGGCACCGACCTCGCCCGGCTCGCCTCCGACCTGCAGGCGATCACCGCCGAACTACGCAAGGCGGCGCCGACCCTGCCTGGCCTGAGCGAAGGCGCCGGCACGCTGCTCGACGAGGTGCAGCGTCTGGTCGATGGCCTGAACCGGCACTGGCTGATGCGTTCCTACACCAATCCGGGCAGCGGCGAGCGCATCATGCCGAGCGGTGTCATCGAGCCGCCCCCTGCCGTGGAGGCCAAGCCATGAGGCCGCTGGTCCTTGCCTCCGTCGTGCTGCTGGCCGCCTGCGGCTCCCCGCCCCGGCCACCGCAGGAGACGCAGGCCGACCGGTTGAATGCCGCTGGCAGCGACGCACTGATAGCCGGCCGACCACGCGCTGCAGCGGCGCGCTTCACGGCCGCCGCCGAGGCCAGCCGCAGCGTCGATGATCGCGCGGGCCTGTCGCGCGACCTGCACAACCGTGGCATGGCCTTGCTGGCGGCGGGCGAGGCCGAGGCGGCGGTGGCTGACCTCAGTGAGTCGGCACGCCTGGCGGATGCGGCCGGGGTCGAAGCGCACGACCGGGCGCGCACCAACCTGGCCCTGAGCACGGCCCTGGTCCATCTCGGACGCCTCGACGCTGCCGCCGAGGCAGTAGCAGTCGCCATGCTCGCGGCGGATGCGGATGGCGACAGCTCGCTGCGCGCCAGAGTACGCGCGACGCGGGCCGCCATCGCCCTGCGGCGTGGCGACCTCGATTCCGCCCAGACCGACCTGGATGCGGCGCAGCCGATGTGCGGTCCGGATGACGGGGCGCTGGGGGCCGTGGCGGTCAATCGCGGCCATCTGCGCACCGTGCGCGGGGAGACCGTGCTGGCGCTGGCCGACTTCGAACTGGCAGCCGGGGCCTTCCGCCGCGCCTCCGACCAGGCCGGCATCGCCGCCGCTCTGGAAGGCGCGGCCCGGGCCTGCGAAGCCGCCAGTGACCGGGTCGGTGCTGCGGAACGCTGGCGTCGCGCAGCCCTGGTCCCCAGCGGCGGCGAGCCGGCGCGGCAACGGCGGCTGGCCGAGGCCGAGCGTCTTGACCCTTGATTCCCCCGTTCGGCGTTCGGCGTTCGACGTTCGACGGTTTAGACAGAGACGTTGCATAGCCCCTGCGGAACACCGAACGGCGAACGCCGAACGTCGAACCCAAAGGAGCAATGTAGGCTGATCAGGCCCTGCCGAGGGCGGCCTCGACCGCATCGGCGAGCTTCGACACCACCACCCGGCCACGGCCGCTGCCGGCTCCGGGGCCGATGAGGCGCTGGAAACCAAGGCGACGGGCCTCGCTGGCGCGCAACTCGTAGCGTGGTGCTGGACGCAGTTCGCCACCCAGGCCGACCTCGCCGACCGCGACCAGATCAGGCGGCACCGGCACATCGCGCCAGGCGCTGGCTACGGCCAGGGCGACCGCGAGATCGGCTGCCGGTTCGGAGAGCTTCGCTCCACCGGTGACGTTCACATAGACATCATGGCTGCCGAGCGGCAGACGCAGCCGGCGCGCCAGCACCGCCAGGACCATCGCGACGCGGTTGGGGTCGGCGCCGCTGACCCGCCGCGCCGGGCTGAGCGCCTCGTTGGGGCCGACCAGCGCCTGCACCTCGACCAGCAGGCAGCGGTTGCCCTCGACCGCCGGGATGACGCAGCTGCCCGGCACCGACGGATCGCGGTCGGCGATGAACACGCCAGTCGGATCCGGCACCTCGATCAGCCCCTTTGCCTCCATGCGCAGCAGGCCGATCTCACTGGTCGCGCCGAAGCGGTTCTTCACCGCACGCAGCACGCGCAGGTCGGCATAGCGGTCGCCCTCGAAGGCCAGCACGGTATCGACCAGATGTTCGAGCAGGCGAGGACCGGCCAGGGTCCCGTCCTTGGTGACGTGGCCGACCAGCACCAACGCCACCCCGGCGCGCTTGGCGGCGGCGACCAATTCGGCGGCGCAGGCGCGCACCTGCGACACCCCGCCCGGCTCGCCATCGACGCCATCGAGGGACAGCAACTGCACCGAATCGACGACCACCAGGCGGTGCTCGCCAGACAGGATGCGCGCGGCGATCTGCCGCGCGTCAGAACCGGCAGCCAGGGCCAGGCCGGGCGCGACCGCGCCGACCCGACGCAGACGGGCGCGGATCTGGGTCAGTCCCTCCTCGGCGGTGACGTAGAGGGCCGGGACCTGGACCGCGACAGCACCGGCGATCTGCGCCAGCAGGGTGCTCTTGCCGATACCTGGCTCACCGCCCAGCAGCACGGCGGCACCGGCCGGCAAACCGCCGCCGAGCACCCGGTCCACCTCGCCGATCCCGGTCGCCAGGCGCGGCGGATCGGGGGCTCCGGCAGCCTCGGCGGCTTCGATGATCAACTGTATCGCGCCAGGCGCCGCACTGGCGCTGGTGATCGCGACCTCGGCTGCGGTCAACTGGACCACACTGTTGAATCCGCCGCACGACGGACATTTCCCCGCCCATTTGAGCAGTCGCGCCCCGCAGTCGTTGCAGCCCCAGGCAGCTTCCTTCTTGGCCATGCGCGGAGTATTGGCCGAAGACGCGGCTTGCCCAGCCCCCCCGGGACGCTTGAATCCCCGCCCCCGATGACCGACCTCGCCCCCCTCGCCCTCGCCTGCCACGCCGCCAGCCTCTGTTCCGGCAAATCCGCCGAAGCCGTCACCGTGCTGCGCCTGCCCGCCGGCGGAGAATTCGAGTTCGTGGTCCTCGCCACCGCGCGCAGCGAGCGCCAGGCCTACACCGTGGTCGATGAGGTCTTCGGCTTCTGCAAGCGCCACCACATCGGCCACAAGCCGGTCGAGGGCGAGGCTGGCTGGTACCTGATCGACTGCTTCCAGGTCGTGGTCCACGCCCTGGGCGAAGAACAGCGCAGCTTCTACAACTTCGAGAAGCTGTGGAAGAAGGCGGTCACGGTCGATTGGCAGGCCGAACTGGCCAAGCTGCCCGCCCTGCCGGAACCGCCGCCCAAGGCTGAGTGATGTTCAAGGCGATCGGTCGGCTCTTCCAGAAGGTCAAGGATGGCCTCGCCAAGACCCGCCAGGTCATCGGCGGGGCGCTGCGCAAGCTGATCGGCGGCGGTCGCACCATCGACGCGGCATTCCTCCAGGAGTTGGAAGATACCCTGCTTTCGGCCGACATCGGCATCGCCAAGACCGACGAGATCATCGCCGAGCTGAAGACCCGCTTCACCGCTGGCGAGGTCGCCAAGGGCGAGGACCTGCTCGCCTTCCTCAAGGCCAGCCTGCGCACCGAACTCGCCGCCGAGCAGACCGAACTGCGCTTCCAGCCCAGCGGACCCACCGTCGTGCTGATCGTCGGGGTCAACGGCGCCGGCAAGACCACGACGCTGGCCAAGCTGGCGCACCATCTGACCGGCCAGGGCAAGAAGGTCCTGATCGCGGCCGGCGACACCTATCGCGCCGCCGCGATCGAGCAGCTGCAGATCTGGGCGACGCGCGCCAAGGTGGACATCGTCAAGGGCGAGCAGGGCGGCGACGCCGCCGCCATCGCCTTCGACGCGGTGGCCGCCGCCCAGGCGCGCGGCAGCGACGTCGTCCTGATCGACACCGCCGGCCGGCTGCACAACAAGGACCACCTGATGCGCGAGCTGGAGAAGATCCGCCGCGTCATCCAGAAGCGCATCCCCGACGCCCCGCACGAGGTCCTACTGGTCCTTGACGCCACCGCCGGGCAGAACGCCGTGCAACAGGCCAAGGTGTTCAAGGAGTCGATGGGCGTCACCGGCTTGGTCATCACCAAGCTGGACGGCACCGCCAAGGGCGGCATCGCCATCACCATCAAGCGCGAACTCGGACTGACCGTGCGCTACATCGGCGTCGGCGAAGGCATGGACGACCTCCAGCCCTTCGACCCCGACGCCTACATCGAAGCGATCTTCGCCTAGAGTGTTTGGGGTTGTTGGGTCCAGGGCCCCCTGGCCGCAGCCGTTAGGCGAGGATCGGGCGCCGAGCAGCGGTGGCGGCATAAAATCGGCGCAGCCGATGCCGCCACGGTTTTGGAGCGAAGCGACAAAACCGAGCTGTGACAAAGCCCGGGGGGCACGGGGGCGGAACGCCCCCGAAGCTAAGGCGCCTTCTTTTGGACGGAGAAGCAGACCACGTTGCCCTTGTCGTTGTATATCAAGGTGTCCGACATCTTGGTGATCAGCTTGAAGCCGAGACCGCCGAAGCCGCCGGCCAGGTAGCGTTCGCGCGCGGCACTGGCGGCGTCCTTCTCGTTGACCCCGCCGAGCACCGTCTTGTGGTCGAAGCCGGGGCCCTCGTCCTCGATGGTCAGCTGGATCTTGTCGCCGAGATCGCGCCAACGCAGGACGATCTTCTTGGTCTCGTCATACTTGTGGCCGTGACGATGCGCGTTAAGGATCAACTCCTTCATGCACGTCATGAAGCCGTCTATCTGCTGCTCGTCCATGCTCAGGCTCTTGACCATGCGGGCGAGGAAGACCTGCGCCTGGTCGATGAAGCGGTCCTTGCTGGGAATCACGAAGTTGAGCGCCCGCTTCAGGCCGGGATCCTTCGACACCAGGTAGAACAGGTCCTCTTTGGCGAAGTCGAAGATCTCACCGCCCTGTTCGGACTCGATCTCGTCCAGCAGCATGTCGAGCTTCAGCCCGGCGTGACTGACCTGGGACTCGTCAATCACCCGCAGACGCAATGGCCCGATCACGAGTTCATCACGATGGCGCAACTGGTGCTGCATCACGTCCTTGTCGTTGACCGTGATGTGGGCTTCCTTGCTGCCGACCTCGACCACCATCCGCCCGAAATCGCCAGTGAAGCGGGCATGGATAGGCTGCAGCGACGGATGCTGGGCGCGCACCGTGCAACCCTCGCCGCTACCGACCGTGAAACCCGGCTTCAGGGTAAACTGCTTGCCCTTGGCTGCCGTGTTGAGGACCTCGAGCTTGATCATGTTGTGTTGGGCAGCATTGCCCTCCATGCGGCCTACGCAAGCGGGTCGCTAGCCGGACGACAGGGCTTGAGCCGGCCATCCCGATGCCCATCCTGCCGCCCCTCGACGGGAGCCATATGAGCCGCAACACCCTCTTCGACAAGGTCTGGGACCTGCACGCCATCCGCACGCTGCCTTCCGGGCAGTCGCAGCTGTTCATCGGCCTGCACATGATCCACGAGGTCACCAGCCCGCAGGCCTTCGCCTGGCTCCGTGAGCGCAAGCTGACGGTCGCCTTCCCCGAGCGCAGCGTGGCTACGGTGGACCACATCGTGCCGACCGAGAACCAGGCCCGGCCCTACGCCGATGGCTTGGCCGAGGACATGATGCAGGCGATCGAGCGCAACTGCCGAGAGTTCGGCATCCGCCTCTACCAGCCCGGATCCGGCAAGCAGGGAGTGGTGCACATCGTCGCCCCCGAGCAGGGCCTGACCCAGCCCGGCATGACCGTCGCCTGCGGCGACAGCCACACCGCGACGCACGGCGCCTTCGGCGCCATCGCCTTCGGCATCGGCACCAGCCAGGTGCGCGATGTGCTCGCCACCCAGACCATGTCGATGTCGCGCATGAAGGTGCGCAAGATCGACGTGAAGGGCCGGCTGAAGCCCGGTGTCACCGCCAAGGATCTGATCCTGCACATCCTGCGCGTGCTATCGGCCAAGGGCGGCGTCGGCTTCGCGTATGAGTTCGCCGGCGAGGGCATCATGTCCCTGTCGATGGAAGAACGCATGACGATCTGCAACATGGCGATCGAAGGCGGCGCGCGTTGCGGCTATATCAATCCCGACCAGGTGACCTTCGACTACCTCAAGGGCCGCGAGTTCGCTCCCACTGGTGCGGCCTTTGACAAGGCGGTGGCCTTCTGGAAGTCGATCGCCTCGTCGCCGGACGCCGAGTTCGATGACGTGAAGACCTTCGACGCCTCGGCTGTCGAGCCGACCGTGACCTGGGGCATCAGCCCCGACCAGGGCATCGCCGTGGGCGAGAAGATCCCGGCCAAGGAGAGCTTCGCCGCCTCCGAGCAGCCCGGCATCGAGGAAGCCTACGCCTACATGGGCTTCAAGCCCGGGCAGCCCATCGCCGGCACGTCGATTGATGTCGCCTTCATCGGCAGCTGCACCAACGGTCGCATCTCCGACCTGCGCGCCGCCGCCGAGGTGATCAAGAAGCACGGCGGCATGGTCAAGGCGTCGGTCAAGGCCTTCGTCGTTCCCGGCTCGGAAGCGGTGAAGAAGGCGGCCGAGGCGGAAGGCCTGCACGAGGTTTTCCGCGCCCATGGTTTCGAGTGGCGCGAAGCCGGCTGCTCGATGTGCCTGGCGATGAACCCCGACAAGCTCAAGGGCAAGCAGTTGTCGATGAGCACCAGCAACCGCAACTTCAAGGGCCGTCAGGGCTCGCCCGAGGGCCGCACCCTGCTCGCCAGCCCGGCGATGGTCGCCATCGCCGCCCTTGAAGGCGTGGTCACCGACGTCCGCTCTCTGCTTGAGGGGGGCTCGGTGCCTCCGGGTCGGGCAGGCTGAGGCCATTATCCCGGCCCTTCGGCATTCGCCCCCCTCAAACTCCCCTTTCCTGAGATTCCCATGCCCAGCATCATCAAGACCATCTCCGGCCGTGGCATCCCGGTGCGCGGCAACGACATCGACACCGACCGCATCATTCCGGCGCGCTATCTGCGTTGCGTGACCTTCGATGGCCTCGGCGCCTATGCCTTCGAGGACGATCGCGCCCAGCTCAAGGCGCAGGGCAAGCTGCACAGCTTCGACGACGCCCGCTTCGCCGGCGCCAAGGTGCTGGTCGCCAACGCCAACTTCGGCTGCGGCTCGTCGCGCGAGCACGCTCCGCAGGCCATCGCCCGCTGGGGTGTGCAGGCGATCATCGCAGTCAGCTACTCGGAGATCTTCCACGGCAACTGCGTGGCCATGGGCCTGCCTGCCGTACGCGTCAGCCAGGCTGACAGCGAAGCGCTGCAGTCGATCATCGAGGCGGACCCCAAGGCCGAGGTGATCCTCGACATCGAGGTGCTGAAGGTAAGCGTCGCCGGCAAGACCTTCGCCTGCCAGCTGGGCGACGGACCGCGCAAGCAGTTCCTGAACGGTTCGTGGGATGCGCTGGGCGAACTGGTCGAAGGCCTGCCGCAGGTCAAGGCCAAGGCTGCCAAACTGCCGTACCTCAACGCGTTCGGCTAATTTAGTTTGGGGGCTTGCGCCCCCACGGCCCTGTGGGCCTGCCCCGGGCTTAGTAGGCTAGGAGCCGATCCTCGCCTGCGGCTGCGGCCAGAGCTGTGCCCTGGACCCCGCTCGGTTAGAGGACCGGCGGAACGGCCGAGGGCGGCGGAGCGTTGATGCCGCTGTCGTGCAGCGTGGCGATCGGGGCGCTCGACTCCTGCGGGAAGAGGCGCTGGAGATAGCGCTGCAGCTTCTCGTTGGTCGGGCCGTAGCCGCCGTCGTACATGTAGTGCTCGAGGTCCTGGCCGAACTCGCGCGCCGTCTGATAGCGGTTCGCCGGATTCACTTCCAGCGCCCGGATCATGATCGCTTCGAGCTTCTCGGGGATGTGCGGATTCAGGCGGCGCGGCGGCTTGATGGAGTAGTTGTCCATCTTGTCCACCAGGTCGTCGATGTCGTTGACGTTGTAGACCACCGTGTTGGTCAGCAGTTCGTACATCACCAGGCCGAGCGAGAACACATCGCTCTGGCGGGTCGTGCCGACGAACTTGGCCTGTTCAGGCGACATGTAGGGCAGCTTGCCCATGATCACCTCGGCCTCGTCCGGGGTGTTCATGATCACGGCCTTGGCGATGCCGAAGTCGGTGAGCTTGACCACGCCGCAGGTGATGATAACGTTCGAGGGCGTGACGTCGCGGTGCACGATGTTGAGCGGCTGGCCGCGCATATCCTTCGCCTCGTGGGCGTAGTGCAGGGCGCGACACACGCGCGAGATCACGAAGGCGCCGATGTCGACGTTCGAGACCTTGTGCATGTCCTTGTGGGCACGGATGAAGTCGGCCAGGTTCTTCCCGTGGGCGTACTCCATCACGATGTAGTACACGCCCTTGGTCTGCCCGAGCTGGTACACTTGCAGCACGTTCTCGTGGATGAGGTCCGCGACCAGCTTGGCCTCGCCGACGAACAGGTCCACGTTCTCCTTGTTCTTGAGGTACTCCTTCTTGATCGTCTTGATCGCGACGATCTTGCGGAAGGAGTCGGCACCGAGCTGCTCGGCGAGGTACACGGATCCCATGCCGCCCGAAGCGAGCTTACGCAGGATCTGGTACGAGGTGAGGTACTGGATTTCCTGCATGGCTTTATGCCTAGGTGCTACCGGGAGGGCAGGCGGGTGTCAACGCAGACCGGGAAGCGACCCCGTCAGCGCATCACGCCCAGCGCAACACCTCGTTCAGCGGACGACGGGGGGGCGCCGCCGGCTGCTGGGTCGGAACTCCGAGCCAGATGGCGCCGATGTGACATTCCGCAGCAGGATCACCACCGAACCAGCGGACGACAGCGGGGTGCGCGAATACGGGGTTTGTTGACCAGAACGACCCCAGACCACTCGCTTGGGCGGCGATCAGCAGATTCTGCACCGCCGCACAGGTCGCGTCGCGGTCTTCGCGCTGCTGCTCGTCGCCGCCTGCGATCACGCTGCTCACCTGGACGATCGCCCCGCAGCCGGCCACCCGCTCGACCATCGTCGAGACCTTGCGCGCATCCATAACCCCGACGAGCGCATCGCTCTGCACGAAGGCGATCAACCGAGCTATCCCTGGACGGTCGATGGCGGCGAAGCGCCACGGCTGGGTGAGCCGGTGATTCGGGGCGCAGCAGGCCAGCGAGACGAGCTCTTCAACCTGGCTGCGCGACACCTCTGCGCCGGTGAAGGACTTGATCGTGCGGCGGGTGCGGATGGCGATGCAGGCGTCCATGCAGGCATGGTACGCCATCGCCCCGGCACGCTACTCCGGTGGCCCCAAGGCTTCGATCTCGCGGCCCATGACGCTGGTCAGCGCAGCGACCATCGCTCCAGCCGTCTTGGCCCCGTCGGCGCCGGTGGTGCTGCCCAGGCGGATGTAACGGCTGCGCGCCACGCCGGGATAGGCCGCATCGAGATGGCGCCAGGCCCCCTCGATGTAGGCGCTGACCCAGGCATGTCCGACCCAGGCGCCATGATCGTTGGAATGCACGACGCCGAGATCGACCCGCGCCGGGATGCCGGCGATGCGCAGCGCGGCGCACAGCAGGTTGGCGTGCTCGGTGCAGTCCCCCTTGCGGCTGCGGAAGGTGTCGAGGGCGGTGCCATCGGCCGTACCGAGATCACGCTGGGTGATGTGGCTGCGCACCGCCAGACGCAGGGTCTCGGCAAGATCCAGACGGTCGGTCTGGCCCGCCACGAGTCCGGCCACCCAAGCGCGCAGGGCAGGGTCATCGATCTCCAACTGCGGCTCGCGGGCCAGCAGTCCGGCCGTGTCCTCCAACGGTTCCGGCGAAGCCTCGCTGGACACCGCCACGATCGCCCCATCACGGCGCTGGAAACCGTCCTCGGCCACCACCGCACCGTCCGGCAGGCGGTAGCGTTCGATCGGGGCTCCGCGCGGCGAACGCCCCTTGGCCGCCACCAGTCCGGCCGCATCGATCGACGCCCCGAGCAGGGCCACCGGACCCGGCGACTGGCGCACTTCGATCTTGAACAAGGTCATGTCCACGGACATGCGCACCAGATCTCCCCGCCGCGTCACGATGGCGACGGTCGGCACCGGCAGGATGTCGCTGGTGAGCTTGAAGCGCAGGTTCCCGTCCGGGTCATTGCCGATGAAGTTCGCTGTCGAACGCACCAGGGCGACGCGGTGCGAGACCAGTTCCAGGCCGGCGAAGGCGATCGGCGGCACCTTGCCGTCGGTGGCAGCTGCGACGATCGCCGCCATGCGCTCCTGGCCGGCGATCTGGCCGAGAATCTCGACCCCCTCGGGAATCAGGATCTCCTGCTTGTCGATGCGCCCCAGGCGGGCCACTTCAGCGATGGCCTTGTCGGCGGAAACCGTGCCGGTCGCGGCGGTGCGCATGCCGTTCTCGTCATGATCGATGCGGAAGCGGGTGATGCGGCCCTGGGCGTCCTCCGCCAGCTCTTGGCGCTGGCGGATCTCGATGCGGAACTCCTTGCCGCCGAAGGGGCGGCGCAGGACGACCGCCATCTCGGCCAGGGTCGAACGCCCGCCATCGGCAGTCGGGGTGGACAGCAGGTGCAGCGAGACAGCCGGCTGGCCGTTGAGCTCGCCGACGAACCACTGGTCAACGACCTGGGGCGGATCGCCCGCATGCACGGTCAGGAGGCAGAGCAAGAGGGCGGCAAGACGGATCATGGGCGTATCATAGTGGCTGTCGGTCGTCAGGCCATCCCGCGTGGTCAGCGCACCCACGTGCGGGTCCGCGAACCGCGCCCGCCCAGGCCGCTGCCCGTGCCGTCGCCGTTGCCGTCATAGAGTCCGTCGGCAGTCGCATCCTCGAGTTCGGCGTTGACCGCCGTCACCTGGGCCGGATTGCCGTCCGTGGCCACGGTCGCCGTACCGGTCGGCGCACTGCTGCGCACCGCCACGCTGCCGACATGCCCGTCGCCGTAGATCGCGTTGATCGTCCGGCCATGCGGCGAACCCTCGGCGGTCGGCCGGTTCGCCAGCACGATGCGCGCCGAGCGGGCATTGGCCGGAACCGACCAGTCATAGGCGAAGGGCATCCCCAGCGCCGTGGTCCAGCGCGCCGAGGAGCCGTCGTAGTCCGGAAGACGCAGGTTCGCCTCGCTTGCCGGGCTGACGTCAGGCAGGGCCGGGCAGCGGAAGACCTGTCGGCCGATGTCGCCATCCGACCAGGCCGAGGTCAGTTCCAGGCTGGCGCAGGCGGTCGCCGTCGCATCGGTGCCAGCCGGGGCCGTCGCCCCGCTCGCCCGGCCTGCCGAACTGCCATCGGCCTTGGCATACCACAACGGCCAACGTCCGTCGTTGTCCTGAGCATAGGTGAGCATGCCGAGTATGATCTGCTTCTGATTGTTGGCGCAGGCGGTCTGCCGCGCGCGCGCCATCAGGATCTGCACGGTCGGGATGAGCATCCCGGCAAGGATGGCGATGATCGAGATCACCACCAGCAGTTCGATCAGGGTGAAGGCTGAGGACGGGTGAGTGGGGCGCATGGCGGCCTCCTGTCGGAACGCGGTCGTGGCGTTCCTGCCCCATGTATCTCATTAACCAGCAGGAACCTCCATCGTCGTGATCCTGCGTCCTGGCGCCATCCTGCACGAAGTTGCATGGATCCGCATGCGACAATCACGGCCCTGGCGCGTAGGGCAACTATCCTCTTCATTTCTGGATCCTCTTGTCCATATTCGCACCACCTCACGGAGATACTATCATGCCCCACATCGTCGACCCCGCCAAATGCGAAGGCTGCGAAGCCTGCGTCCCGACTTGCCCGACCAACGCCATCTCGATGGTCGATGCCAAGGCGAAGATCAGCGAAGAGTGCGTCGATTGCGGCACCTGCATCGAAGCCTGCCCGACCTCGGCGATCTCGCCTCCCTGACTTTTCTTCAGGCTTCAATCCCAAGTGCAGAACCCCTGGCATCCGCCAGGGGTTCTGCGTTTCGTTGGCGAACGCCGAAATGCACCTCGCACCACGGGCGAGACGCCCGTGCCACTGTCGCGCCTAACACGGGGGCCCGTGGGGTCCTATGGGCGCCAGCCCCAGAGGAGCGCAGCGACGACGGCCGACGGCGGTACGTTGGGCGGATACAATGGGCGCAGCCCATCCGCCCACGCTTTCGGAGCGTAGCGAGGAAAGCGAGTCCCGCCGTCGGCCGGGGGTCCTAGGGGGCGTCGGCCCCCTAGAAGCTACTGCTTCATGAAAACGTCATCGACCCACTTGGTAGTGACCTCGTTATTCACGAAGCGCGGGTCGCGGATCAGACGCTGGTGGAAGCCGATCGTGGTCTTCACGCCTTCCAGGTAGTACTCGGAGAGGGCCTGTTCGAGCAGGCGCAGCGCATCGGCGCGGTCGGTGCCGTGCACGATCAGCTTGGCAATCATCGAGTCGTAATGCGGCGGGATGGTGTAGCCGGCGTAGCAATGGCTGTCGACGCGGATGCCCTTGCCGGATGGCGCGACGTACATGCTGATCTTGCCGGGCGCCGGGCTGAAGTTGTTCTGCCAGTCCTCAGCGTTGATGCGCACCTCGATGGCGTGGCCCTTGGGCTTGATGTCCTCCTGCTTGAAGGGCAGGGGCTCGCCGGCGGCGACCTTGATCATCAGCGCGATCAAGTCGAGGTCGTTGACCATCTCGGTCACCGGATGCTCGACCTGGATGCGCGTATTCATCTCCAGGAAGAAGTACTTCTTGCGCTCGAGGTCGTAGATGAATTCGACCGTGCCGGCGTTGTAGTAGCCGGCCGCCTTGGCCAGCTTCACCGCGTCGGCACCCATGTTCTTGCGGATCTCGGGCGTGATCACCGGACTGGGCGATTCCTCGACCAGCTTCTGGTGGCGGCGCTGGGTGCTGCAGTCGCGCTCGCCCAGGCTGACCACGTTGCCGTGCTTGTCGCCGATGATCTGGATCTCGATGTGGCGGGCACGCTGAACGAAGGCCTCGATGATGCAGTCGGCGTTGCCGAAGGCGGCCTCGGCCTCGCGCTGGGCCTGGATCAGGCCCGACACCAGGCTGGCGTCGTTGTGCGCCACGCGCATGCCGCGGCCACCGCCGCCAGCCGTGGCCTTGATCAGCACCGGGTAGCCGATCTCGCGGGCGATCTTGATCGCCTCGTCCTGGCCGCTCACCGGGCCGGTCGAACCGGGCACGCAGGGGACGCCGGCCTTGTTCGCCAGGGTCTTGGCCTTGGCCTTGTTGCCCAGCGCCTCCATCGACTCGCTGAGCGGGCCGATGAACTCGATCTGGCAGTCGCGCACCACCTGGGCGAAATGGCTGTTCTCGGAGAGGAAGCCGAAGCCGGGGTGGATGGCATCGACGTCGGCCAGTTCAGCTGCCGCGATGATATTGTTGATGTTGAGGTAGCTGCCCTTGGCCGGTCCGGGTCCGATGCAGATCGCGACGTCCGCCAGCTTGACCGCGAGGGTCTCCTTGTCGGCGGTCGAGTGCACGACGCAGGTCTCGATGCCCATGCGGCGGCAGGTCTTGAGGATGCGGACCGCGATCTCGCCGCGGTTGGCGATCAGGATGCGTTTGAACATGGAGGGGCTTTGAGCTTAGAGCTTAGAGCCTTGAGTTCGAACTCCGCGCCTCGCCGCCCTTGCGGGCTCCAAGCTCAAAGCTCCAAGCTCAAAGCTGGTTGTTGTTCAGCCGACCAGGAACAGGACCGTGCCGTACTCGACTGCCTGGCCGTCCTTGACGCAGATCCGCTTGATCTGGCCAGTAATGCCAGCGTCAGGCTTGATCTCGTTGAACACCTTCATGGCTTCGATCAGGCACACCACCTTGGCGGCATCGACAGCCGTGCCTTCGGCGACGAAATTGGCAGCATCCGGATTCGGCTTCAGGTAGACCGTGCCAGGGATCGGGCTGGTGATCTGCTTCCAGTTGGCTTCGTCGGCGTTCTTCGTGGGGGCAGCGGGCGCGGCAGCCAGCGCAGGCGCGGCGACCGGGGCAGCAGCAGCGGCGACGGCCTGCACCAGCGCCGGAACCGGGGCGCAGGCAGCGGCCTTACGCAGCTTGATCTTGAGATCCTTGGCTTCGACCTCGACCTCGATGAGGTCGTTGTCCTTCATGATCTTGGTGATCTCTTTGAGGACCTTGATATCCATCGACGGGTTTCTCCCGGGGGGGCTCATGGGCGCGTCGGTTCAGACCGTGCGCGGAGGGCGCAACCTAGGTCAACAGACGCATGAGTCAACCAAGGCCGGTTGACGATGTATGACGATATTGCATACGAGCCTCGGGGCCCGGACCCTGGCACCACCCGATTCCGGTTGGAGATTAGCCCCGTCGTGACTCTCCCCGCACCCATCATCCCCCTCGCGGATGTCGAATTGATCGACGCGGCTGCGGTCGCGCTGGGCCAGGATCTTGCCGCCCTGATGGAACAGGCCGGAGCCGCCCTGGCCAAGGAGGCGCAACGTCTGGCCCCAAGCGGAGAAATCCTGGTCGCGTGTGGTCCGGGCAACAATGGCGGGGATGGCTACGTCGCCGCCCGGCTGCTCGCCCAGGCCGGACGACAGGTCGCCGTGTGGCCCGTCGTCACCCCCTCCAGCGACCTGTGCCGATTGAATCGCGATCGCCTGCCCGCAGCCGCCCGCCTGGTCGCCGCCCCGCCGGCCAAACCGCCCACGCTGATCATCGACGCGATCCTCGGCGCCGGGACCAGGGGCGACATACGCGCCCCCATCCCGACCGCCCTGGACGCGCTGCGCCGACTCGGTTCCCCGGTCCTCGCGGCCGACGTCCCGAGCGGCCTGGGCACTCCGCACCTCCTCCCCGCCCGCTTCACCGTCTGCTTCCAGGCCGCCAAGCGCGAACTGCTCGGCAGCGGCGCCACTGCCGAGTTCGCCACCGTCGACATCGGTCTCGACCCGCGCGCCTGGCTAGAGGTGCAGCCCAGCGTCCTACGCCGCTTTCCGCACCTGCCGCGCAATGCCCACAAAGGCATGAACGGTGAGTTGCTGGTGGTCGGCGGCGGGCCCTTCCCGGGCGCCCTCGAACTCGCCTGCCGCGCCGCCATGGCCACCGGCTGCGACCTGGTGCGCGCCTGGACCTGCGACGGCCCCCCCCTGCCACCGACCATCGTCACGCACCGCCATCCCGGCCCCCTGTTGGAACGCGCCAGCACCGGCGAGCTGACCCCCTATGCGGTGCGCGCCGGGGCGGTGCTGGTCGGAAACGGTCTGGGGCGTGATCCGCGCGCCGTCGATGCCGCGCTGCAGGCCGCCTCATTGTGTCTGGAGATGGGCATCCCGGTCGTCCTCGACGCCGATGGCATCCCCGCCTGCGCCTCGCTGGTCGAAGGGGCCGACGCCGGCGCTCCGGTGTTGCTCACCCCGCATCGCGGCGAGGCGCGCAACCTGCTGGGACAGCCCGCAGCGCCGGACGAGACGCAGTTGCATGCCTGGGCGGCGACGCATCGCGTCCTGCTGGCCAAGGCGCCGGTCGATCTGGTCAGCGACGGCTGGCGCTGGCAGCGCAACCGGCGCGGCAACCCGCGCATGGCGGTCGGCGGCACCGGCGACGTCCTGGCCGGGCTGAGCGCCGGCTTGATGGCGCGCGGCTGCCAGCCCTACGACGCGGCGCGCATCGGCATCCTGTGGGTCACCGAGGCTGGCGACGAGTTGTGGCTGGAGCGCGGCCCGTGCTGGGACGCCCTCGACCTGATCGACCGCCTGCCGGCGACCCTGCGCAGGCTGTTTAGCGAGGCGGGGCTGGCGTGGCCACCGGTGGTGGACTGATCCTGTACTCAGTACGGCGTTCTCTTGTCCTCGTCGTGCACCCCCAAGCCTAATATTGCGGACGTCCTCCGGTTGCGATGATGGGACATAGCGCATGCCCCTGGAGATCATCGTATGAATCCCACCGACACCCTCAGCGGCACCTACGGCACGGCGACCATCACCCTGCCCGACGGCAGCCAGATCCCTGCCCTCGCCCGCAAGGTGGACCGCGGTGACGGCTCGTTCGCCTGGATCGTGATCGACGACCGCACCATCGCCTTCGAGCAGCGCTTCAGCGACACGACCACGGTGCCCAACGACCAGGCTCCGGTAAAGACCGACGTGCTGACCAAGAAGCCGGTGCCGACGACCATCACCGTCGACGATACCACGCGCCGGCTGGTCTCCTGCGACCTGATCCAGTTCCTCGGCGACCCCGACCGCATCATCGCGCAGCAGGCCCTCGATCCGGAACGCATCGCCCACCTCAAGCTGCATCCCGCATCGGCGACCATGGCCCGCCGGCTGTGCTCGCTCGCCGGATCGAAGTGGCAGCAGGTGCTGCCCTTCATCCCGAAGTTCTTCCCTGACACGCATTGACGCCACCTCGCGAGGGTTGTCCTGATTGAGGGGAGAGGCGCCCCGGCTTGCCGAACGCAGTCCGATCCCCGCTGGACGAAGCGACCCGCTGCTCAGCATCCCCCGGCCATGCGCTCCGACACCATCAAGCAGGGCTTCGACCGGGCCCCGCACCGCTCCCTCCTGCGCGCCACCGGGCTGAAGGACGACGACTTCGCCAAGCCGTTCATCGCCGTGTGCTCGTCGCACGTCGAGATCATCCCCGGCCACGTCCATCTCGACGAGGTCGCCGAGGTGGTGTCGGCCGAGATCCGCGCCGCCGGCGGGGTGCCCTTCATCTTCAACACCATCGGCGTCGATGACGGCATCGCCATGGGCCACAAGGGCATGCTGTGGTCGCTGCCCAGCCGCGAACTGATCGCCGACTGCGTCGAGACGATGGTGATGGCGCACTGCTTCGACGGCATGGTATGCATCCCCAACTGCGACAAGATCGTGCCCGGCATGCTGATGGGCGCGATGCGCGTCGACATCCCCACCGTGTTCGTCAGCGGCGGGCCGATGAAGGCGGGCAAGGACAAGGACGGCAAGGCCATCGACCTGGTCCACGCCTTCACCGCCGTGGCCGAGCACAACGCCGGCAAGATCAGCGCCGAGAAGCTGACCGACATCGAGAAGAACGCCTGCCCGACCTGCGGTTCGTGCAGCGGCATGTTCACCGCCAACTCGATGAACTGCCTGTGCGAAGCCCTCGGCCTCGCCCTGCCCGGCAACGGCACGATCCTCGCCGGTGAAGGCCCCGGCAAGCTCAACCCCGAGCGCGTCGATCTATGGAAGCAGGCCGCGCGCCAGGTCCTGACCCTGGTCAAACAGGACCTGACCCCGTCGAAGATCGTCTCGCAGGCCGCCTTCGACAACGCCGTGGCCCTCGATGTCGCGATGGGCGGCAGCACCAACACCGTGCTGCATCTGCTGGCGATCGCCCGCGAGGCCGGCATCGAGTACGACATCCGCCGCATCGACATGATCTCGAAGAAGGTGCCGTGCCTGGCCAAGATCGCCCCCAACGGCGACCACCACATCGAGGACGTGCACTTCGCCGGCGGCATCTACGCCATCCTCGGCGAATTGGCCGCGGCCGGTCTCCTCGACCTGTCGTGCCGCACCATCCTGAACCAGACCTGGGGCGAGATCCTGCCCAGCGAGCGGACCAAGGATGCCAAGGTGATCCGCACGGTCGCCAATGCCTACACCAAGGACGGTGGTCTCGCCATCCTCACCGGCAACCTCGCCAGCAATGGCTGCGTGGTGAAGACCGCCGGCGTCGTGCCCGAGATGCTCGCCTTCACCGGCGAGGCCATCGTCTTCGACAGCCAGGAGGACGCCTGCGCCGGCATCCTCGGCGGCAAGGTCAAGGCGGGCCACGTCGTAGTGATCCGCTACGAAGGTCCCAAGGGTGGCCCGGGCATGCAGGAGATGCTTGCCCCGACCAGCTACATCAAGGGAGCCGGGCTTGGCGGCAAGGTCGCCCTGATAACCGACGGCCGCTTCAGCGGCGGCACCAGCGGCGCGTCGATCGGGCATGTCAGCCCCGAAGCCGCCGCCGGCGGCGTCATCGCCCTGGTCAAGGATGGCGACCGCATCAGTTACGACATCGCCAAGCGTTCGATCGAACTGCTGGTGCCGGCGGACGAGCTGGCCCGGCGCCAGGCGGCGTGGAAGCCCCTGATCAAGGCGATCAAGGGCAGCTGGCTGAAGCGCTACCAGGCGATGGCGACCAGCGCCGACACCGGCGCGATCCTGCGCGTCTGATCATTGATCCCCGTTCGACGTTCGGTGTTCGACGTTCGACGTTTGAGGCAGAGAGGTCCACGAAGGGTTCACCCCCTGGCTGACATGGTACAGATGCTGAAATCAATGATGCCGTCTGCGGAACACCGAACGCCGAACGTCGAACTCAAAGGGGCAATGTAGGCTGATCAGCCGAACCGCTCGTTCGGCCGACGCCGGTCGGACTGTCCCGGCTCGATGTGTCCGGCCACCTCGTCAAGGAACTCGCCGACCCGCCGCCACACGATCTCGGCGCCGGGTCCGCGCAGGCAGACATGCCGGTCCGAGGCGATGCGGTCGAGGCGCACCTCGCCGCCCAGCAGCCGGGCCAGCTGGTCGATGCCGCGCGGATCGACCACGTCGTCGCGGTCAGCCTGGATCAGCAGCGTCGGGCAGCGCAGACGCGGCGGCGAACGCCGCAGCGCGGCGATCAGGCGCATGAGCTCCGCCAGGGCGTGGATCGGATTGGCCGCGTAGTTGGTGTCCGGCCAGGCCGGCGTGTTGCCGACCAGGGCCAGGCGCCAGGCGGCGGGCACCACCCCGTTCCAGCGATCGACCAGACGGGCGAGGTGGACGCGCGGATCGCGCAACCGCAGCGACGGGTTGAGCGCGACAGCGGCGACCACGCCCTCGCCCATCGCGCCGGCCGCCTGCAGCGCCAGCAGGCCGCCGGTCGAGAAACCGACCACCGCCACATGCCGCGAGATGCAGCGGGCCACGGCGATTCCCTGCTCGACGCTACGCTGCCAGTCCTGGCGTCCGGTCGTGGCCAGGTTCTGCGGTGCGCTGCCATGTCCGGCCAGCCGGACCAGGACGACGCTGTGACCCCGGCTGCGCAGGTGGTCGGCCAACTCGGCCACTTCCCCCGGACTGGCGAGGTAGCCGTGCACCAGCACCACCGCCAGTCGTGCGTTGGCGCTGACCAGCAGGCGAGGCATGCACACATCGACCGACAGCGCCGGAGGATAACGCCGGCGCTCGGCCAAGGCCTGACCGCCCATCTCGCGCAGCAGCATCCTGACGCTGCGCCGGGCGAGGACGCGCGTCGGCTGGTTCACCAACTGGGCGAGGAGCCGGATGGCCGGGCGCACCGGCTCGACCTCGTTGGCGATGACCGCCACGGTGTTGCGCAGGCGGATGCCGTGAAAACCGGGGTCGCTGGCCAGGGCGACGCGGTTGATGCGGTAGGTGTCGCCATCGACGGTCAGCATGCCCTCTTCGACCGCCAGGGCGACGATGCCGGCAAGCGGGGGGTAGGGCGTCCCGGCGAGGATCGCCGACAGACCGGCCCCAAGACTGCCGTGGGTGCGGATCTCACCGCAATTCTGCAGTTGGCGGGCAGTGAGCCACAACGCACGGTGCAGGTCCGCCACGGGAATGGTGTCGCGACGGAGATGCCGCAGGGCGGCGCAGAACAAATGATCGATGGTCACCTCGATGCCACGATAGACCTCGTGCATCATGCGTCGGGTCAGCCGGTGCTTGAGACCGGATAGGGACGCGGCGACGCGCTTGAGCTCGGCGCCGAAATCCGGGCCGCTCGCTCCGGGCAGGATGAGGTCGGTATAGCGCGCGATGCTGATCGGCCGGCCGACATGCACCGACATGTCAGTGCGGTTGAGCAGCAGACTGCCCTCGACGGTCAGCTCCTCCCGCACCACCTCGGGCAGGCTGCCGACCAGCCGGCCGGCGAGTCGCGAAAGCAGGTTCGGCTCCGGCCGCAGCGGCCAATAGGTGATCGAGAGCGGGACGATGCGCAGTGGGACGCGCGAAACCGCCAGCGGCCCTTCGAGGTGGTAGCGCCCCTCCCAGGCGTGCTGCAAGTCGGTGCGCCCCTCGCGCACGGCGCGCAGGTACATGGCGCGGTAGGCCAGGGCCTTCAGCGCCATCACCGCCGCGCCGGTGTGCGGCGGCCCGTGGCGGTCGGGCACGGACAGTTCGTAGCGCCCGTCCTTCCACAGCCGCTTGTCCTTCACCATCGAGCCTTCCGGATAGATCATCCAGTCGTGGCGGCCGGTCATCAGGTCCTCGACCATGCGATGGCGGATGCCGGGGTCGCGCGTCGGCCGTGCGCCCATGATCAGCAGATAGCGACCGAACAGGCCGCTGAACAGCCCATGCCAGGCCAGCGAACGCACCATGCGTCCGGAGTGCAGCCAGATCAGGTAGGGGAGGATGAAGGTTTCGAAGCGGGTGAAGTGGTTGGCGACGAACAGCACCGGCCCCTCGCCAAGTTGATCGATGCCATCGAGCTTCAGCCGCGCACCGATGATGCGTTCGAGCAGGCGCATGAACCAGCCGGTGGTCCGCCGCACGCCGCGCGTGAAGCGGGTGGTCGGCGGGTCGTTGCCCAGACGCGGGCGCAGCCCAGAGCTGCCCAGACCCGGACCTTCCTGGGCCTGGCCCGGATCGGTGATGATGCGGCTGTTGAGCATGACCGCCTCCACCAGGGGAACGGCCCGTCGTTGCCGGCCTCGCCCGCGGGAACACCCCGCACCGGCAACGACGGGACCAGGGTTCAGGACTGCTTGCCGATCCACTCCACGCCCTCTTCAAGCCAGCGCATGTCGCCGGCGAGGACGGACTTGCCGACCTGGTTGGTCACCGGGTCGTGGTTGGCGGCCAGCTCGCGGTAGGTCGATTCGATGCGCCGGATCGCTTCGCGGCAGAAGTGGTCGGCGAGGCGCTCGGCGGCGTCGGTGCCGAGATGGCGCGCATAGCTGCAGGTCGCGGCCATGGCGAAGAGGTCGGTGCCGATGTCCATCAGGCGGCCGAGGATCAGCTGCCGGCGTTCCAGCTTATCGCGGTACATGCCCATGTGATGGAACATGCTGCGCGCCATGCGGTGCGCCCCGCTCTCGATGTACTGGTAGTGGCCGGCCAGTCCGCCCATCTCGTTGTGGTGGTGCCACAGCCCGGCGTTGAACCACTGGCTGGCGTACCAGGCGCTGTAGTGCGCCGCCAGCTTGGCGCCGGCCCGCATCTTGACCCCGGTCGGGACGCCGGGCCGGATCACATCGGCTGCTAGGCGCAGATGCGGGTCCATCGCTTCGCGGGCGAGGTAGAGACGCATGATCTCGGAGGTGCCCTCGATGATCATGTTGATGCGGCAGTCGCGCATCATGCGTTCGACCGGGTAAGGCTCTTCGCCACGCGCCTTCAGCGAGACGGCCTTCTCGTAGCCGCGCCCGCCGCGCATCTGCATGGTCATGTCGACGATCTTCCACGCCGTCTCGCTGGTGAACAGCTTGGCCATCGCCGCTTCCAGGCGCAGGTCGCGGCCCTGGTCGGCCCAGTGCGAGGTCAGCCAGGTGACCGCCTCCATCGCCAGGGTGTGGCTGGCGATCCATGCCAGCTTGTGGCGGCCGAACTCATGCGCGCCGATCGGCAAACCCCACTGCGTGCGCTCGGCACCCCAGCGCCGGCAGAAGCTCAGGCACTGCTTGGCCATGCCGGTGGTGGCGGCGGGCAGGGTCAGGCGGCCGGTGTTGAGCGTGGTCAGGGCCAGCTTCAGGCCCTTGCCCTCGCCCCACAGCACGTTCTCGACCGGCACGCGCACGTCGTTGAAGCGGATCAGGCCGTTCTGGATGGCGCGGATGCCCATGAAGTCGCAGCGGTGCGCCACTTCGATGCCGGGCATGCCCTTTTCGACCACCAGGGCGGTGATCTGCGGCTTCTCGATGCCGTTCACCACCTTGGGTGGGGTGCGCGCCATCACCACCATGATGTCGGCGATGGGTCCGTTGGTGCACCACAGCTTCTCACCCGAGAGGATGAAGTGCTTGCCGTCCTCGGACAGGCGGGCCTGGGTGGTCATCTTCGACGGATCGCTGCCCACGTCCGGCTCGGTCAGGGCGAAGGCGCTGATCGCACCCTTCCGGAACTGCGGGAACCACTTCTGCTTCTGCTCGTCAGTACCGAACAGCTTGAGCGGGTTGGGCACACCGATCGACTGGTGCGCGCTGACCAGGACGGCGGTGGAGCCGCACCACGAGGCGATGCGCATCATCACGCGGTTGTAGTTGACCTGGGAGAAGCCGAGGCCGCCGTAGACCTTCGGCACTTTCATGGCGAAGATGCCCATCTCGGCCAGGCCGCGCACCACCGCCTCGGGGATGGTGCGGCTGGCATCGACCTCTTCGGGATCGAGGTTGGCCTTGAGGAAGGCGCCGACCCGTTCGCACAGGTCGTCGCCGATGGCGCGGTCCTCGTCGGACTGGCTGGGGAACTCGCTCAGCAGGTCATGGGCGAAGCGGCCCATGAAGAGCTGGGCGGCGAGCCCTTCGTTGCCGGTTCGGTCGCGGGCGCCTTCCGCGATCTCGAGCGCCGCTCGCTTGTCGGCGCTCATCTTGGAGGTGTCGATGATCTGGTCGGGATCGGCGGTCGGGGTGGGGGACGACATGGCCGGCTCCTTTCTATGGGGAAATGGTGAATGCTGGAATGCTGGAATGCTGGAATGTTCGAGACCTTTCATCCAGGATCCGTGAACGACCCTGTCTTGCCATTCCAGCATTCCAGCATTTGGCATTTCGGTTATGCGGCGTGTACCGCGGGATGGTCGCCGTGCGGCATAGGCACGGATTCGGGGTGGATTGGCAGGGGTGTCGCTGTCTTGGCGTGGCGGATCAGCAGGTCGCAAGGCAGAAAGCGCTCGCCGTGCGCGGCCGCCAGCTGGCGCAGGCGCTCGACCGTGGGACGCACGCCGCGCTGGTTCAATTCGTGGATCGGGCCGCCGCGCGCGGGCGGGAAGCCGGTGCCCATGAGCATCGCGAGGTCAAGCAGTTCGCCGCTGGCGACCACCTGCTCGTCGAGGCAGCGCGCCGCCTCGTTGGCCAGGGCCAGCACGCAGCGGTCGATGATCTCGGCGTCGCCCGGTTCGCGCAGGGTCGGCGGCAGCAGCTCTGCGATCTGCGGGTTGACCCGGCCATCCTTGGCCTTGCCGAGATAGAAGCCCTTGCCGCCCTTGGCGCCGGTGAGGTGCAGCTCCTCATAGACGCGACGCAGGATCTCAGGCGCGGCGCCGCGGTCGGGATAGGCGGTGGCGAGGATCTTCGCCACCTTGTAGCCGACATCGAGGCCGATCGCATCGCACAGTTCGAAGGGGCCCATCGGCATGCCGAAGCCGCGCAGCAGACGGTCGATGCGCGCGATGCCGGCGCCATCCTCCAGGCAGCGGGCGGCCTCGGCGAGATAGGGCAGCAGGCAGCGGTTGACCAGGAAGCCGGGGCAGTCCTGTACCACGATGGCGGTCTTGCCCATGCGCCGGGCCAGGGCTGCGACCCGCTCGACGGCGGCCGGGTCGGAGGCGGCGTGGGCCACCACCTCGACCAGCGGCATGCGGTTGACCGGATTGAAGAAGTGCATGCCGACCAGGCGTTGCGGCCGGCGCAGCGCCACCGCCATGTCGGTCAGGGTCAGCGACGAGGTGTTGCTCGCCAGCACGGTGTCATCGCGCACATGCGCTTCGCACTCGGCCAGGACCTTGCGCTTCACCTCGATGTTCTCGACCACCGCCTCGATCACCACATCGGCGTCGTGGAAGCCGTCCCAGCCCAGCGTGCCGCTGACCCGGTGCGCGACCACGTTCGCGGCGCCCGGCGTGCGCTTGCGCATCTTCTGCACCTGGCGTTCGTAGTCGGCCACCGTGGCGTGGGCCTTGGCGATGGCGTCGAGGGTGAGATCGCGCACGCGCACCGGCAGACCAGCTGCGGCGGCGGCCCAGGCGATGCCGCCGCCCATGACTCCAGCGCCGAGCACGCCGACTTGGCGCAGCGGCGCGCTCTCACCGCCCCCCTTCTTGGCCGCCTCGCTGGCGAAGAAGGCATCGATCAGGTGGAGCACCTGCGGCGACGTCGCCAGATCGGCCAGGGCCAGCCCTTCGGCGGCGTAGTCCTCGCTCCAGGCGGTCGCGCCGATCACCTGCGCAGCGCGCACCGGGGCCGGCATCAGGCCGCCAGTCTTGGCCTTGGCCTTCCGCGCCGCCACAGCGGCGAGCAAGCGCGGGGCGAAGGGCGCGATGTACCACCACCACGGCCGGCGCGAAACGCGCACCGGTGGTTTAGCCGCCAGGGCGCGGGCAGCATCCATCAGGAAGGGTGCCCCGGCCACGCGATCGACCAGGCCCGCCTTCAGCGCCTTGCGCGCATCCAGCCGCTTTCCGGCGACAATCAGCTCCAAGGCCGGCAGGAAGCCGATCAGACGCGGCAGGCGCTGCGTGCCACCCCAACCCGGCAGGATGCCGAGCTGCACCTCGGGCAGGCCGAGCACGGTCTTCTCGCTGTCACTGGCGACTCGGGCATCGCAGGCCAGGGCAAGCTCCAGGCCGCCACCCAGGCAGGCGCCGTCGATCGCCGCCACCGTGGTCTGCGGCAGGCTGGCGATGCGCGCGAAGAGGCCCTGCCCGGTGTTCGCCATCGCCAGCACATCGGGATGCGCCTCGGGCCGACCGGCGGCGGCGCGCAGCAGCTTGATGTCGGCCCCGGCAATGAAGCAGCCCGGCTTGGCCGAGCGGAAGATCACCGCTGTGATCTCGGGCTTCGACAGCAGGACATCGCACAGCGCATCGAGGTCGTGGATGAGGTGCTGATTGAGCACATTCATGCGCTCGCCGTGGACATGGATATCGACCGTGGCGATGCCATCGGCGTAGGTGACGGCGAGGGTGCTCATGGCGCCTCCAGGGCGAGGGCGGCCCCTTGGCCTCCCCCGATGCACAGGGTGGCGAGTCCGCGCCGCAGTCCGCGCCGGCGCAGCTCATGCAGGATGGTGATAACCAGGCGCAGGCCGGTGGCCCCGACCGGATGGCCGAGGGCGATGGCGCCGCCGTTCACATTGACGCGTGCCGGATCGATCTCGCCGAGCGCATGGTCCAGACCGAAGCGTTTGGCGTAGTCGGGCGAGGCGAAGCCGCGCAGGCAGGCGATGGCCTGCGCGGCGAAGGCTTCGTTCAGTTCGACCAGATCGAAGTCGGCCAGGCGCAGGCCGGCGCGTTGTTCGAGCTTGGCCACCGCGTGCACCGGACCCAGGCCCATGCGCCGGCCATCGAGGGCGGCGTAGGCATGCGCGGTGAGATAGCCGGTGATCGGCAGGTTGAACTCGCGTGCCAGATCCTCGTCGCACACCAGCACGGCGGCGGCCCCGTCGGTCAGCGGGCAGGCGTTGCCCACCGTCACGGTGCCGGCAGCGCGGTCGAAGTAGGGCTTCAGCTTGGCCAGCGCCGCCAGGTCCTGACCGTCACGCGGCCCGTCGTCGTCCTCCATCATGCCGGCCCCCTTGGGCAGCGGGATGGGCACGATCTCCTCGGCCAAACGCGCCCGCGCCGCCACCGCGCGCTGGTGGCTGACCAGGGCGAAGGCGTCCTGCTCGGCGCGCGACACCGCGAACTCGCGCGCCAGGATCTCGGCAGTCTGGCCCATGTTCAGGCCACACACCGGATCGGTAAGGCCGGATTGCACCCCGATGATCGGATTGAGATGGCGCGGGCGCAGGCCGAACCACGGCGCCAGACGGCCCCACGCCGACTTGGCGCGCGCGACCTGGGCGTAGAGGGCGGTCATCTCGCGGTTGACGATCAGCGGGATGTTGCTCATCGACTCGGTGCCGACGCAGACCAGGGCACGCGCCTCGCCGGCGCGGATCTTCATCGCCGCGGTGGTCACCGCCTCCATGCCCGAGGCGCAGTTGCGGTGCACGGTGCTGGCGATGAGGTCGTCGGGCAGACCGGCCTTCAGCGCGATGACGCGCGCGACGTTGGCGGCATCGATCGGCTGGGCGACGTTGCCGGCAACGAGTTCGTCGATGCGCGCCACGGGCAGGCGCAGCCGCGCGAGCAGCTCCTTCACTGCGAAGGCGCCGAGGTCGTCGGCCTGCCAGCCGGCCAGCTTGCCGCCGGCCTTGGCGAAGGGCGTGCGGACGCCGCCCACGATGGCGATTCTGGTGCTCATGACGCGCCTCCCCCGGCGTAGAGCCGGTCGATGAGGTCGCGGTAGCGTTCAGTGACGCTGCCACGGCGCAGTTTGAGGGTCGGAGTGAGTTCGACGCCGATGGCGGCGGGGTGCGCCACCACCGACCAGCGACGGACCTGCATCCAGGCATCGAGGCCACGGTTGGCCTCGGCGACCTGCCGGGCGATCTCGGCCTCCAGCTCGGCGTCGGGCCGGCCACCGGGTGCGTGCTGCCGCACCGCATCCTCGCCGAGGAAGATCAGGGCGGTGACGAAGGGCCGGCCATCGGCGACCACGCAGGCGTGGTCCACCGCCGGGTTGCGCTCCAGCGCCTGCTCGATCGGCAGCATGCTGACGTACTTGCCGTTGCTGGTCTTGCACAGCTCCTTGATGCGGCCGGTGACGCGCAGGAAGCCGTCGGCATCAAAGCTGCCGAGATCGCCGGTGCGCAGCCAGCCATCGACCAGCACCGCGCGGCTGGCCGCAGGATCACGGTGGTAGCCGCGCATCACGCCGGGGCCGCGCACCAGGATCTCGCCCTCGACCAGACGCACCTCGACGCCGGGGAAGGGCTTGCCGACCGTGGCGCTGCGCCGCGCGGCGTCGCAGTTGACCGTCACCACCGGTCCGGCCTCGGTCAGGCCGTAGCCGACCGACACCGGCACACCGATGTTGCGCAGGAAGCGCTCGAAGCGCGATTCGAGAGCGGCGCCGCCAACGATGACATGGCGCAGGCAGCCGCCAAGGACGGCGCGCACACGCTGAAAAACCAGGCCATCGGACACGCGCAGGCCCATCGGCCGGCTGCCGGCATCGGGGTCCGAGCGCGAGGCCTCGCGCATCGCCCAACGACCCAAGGCCCGCTTGCCGACCCACGCCGTATCGACCCCCTGGGCGATGCGATCGTAGAGCTTCTCGACCAGGCGTGGCACCATCGTCATGATCGTCGGTCGGGCCTCGCGCATCAGCACGCCGGCCTGGCGCACATCGTCGGCGAACCACACCGGGATGCCGGCCGCGAGATAGGCGTAGATGACCATGCGCTCGAAGACATGCGCCAGGGGCAGACAGGACAGGGCGCGATCGGTCGCCGGATCGAGGGGGAAGCAGGCCAGCGCCGCCTCGACCTGGGCCAGGAGGTTGCCGTGGGTCAGCTCGACCCCCTTGGGCATGCCGGTCGAGCCGCTGGTGAAGATGATCGTCGCCAGCCGGTCGGGCGCGTCGGCCTGCGCGAAACGGGCGTACAGCCCGGGGTCACGCTCGCACAGTTCGTCACCACGCCGGCACAGTTCCTCCCACGGCAGCATGCCGCGCCGGGGATGGGTCGCCCCACGCACCACCACCTGGCCGAGCCGGGCGAGATGCTGGGCGGCGAAGGCCTCGCCCTCGTCGCCGAGTGCGACCAGCAGGCGGACGCGACTGTGCGCGATCTCGTAGGCGGCGTGCTCGGGCGCCAGATTGCTGAACATCGGCACGCTGACCGCACCCAGGGTCTGGATGGCGAGGTCGGCGATCAGCCAGTGCGGCGACGAGGCCCCGCACAGAGCGACGGTGGTGCCGGTACGGACCCCTAAGGTATGGAATCCAAGGGCCGCACGCCGCACCTCGCGGGCCACCTCCTCGGTGGACAGCCAGCGCCAGTAGCCGGCCTCGCGCCAACCGAGGTGACGAGAGCGCGGGGTGCGCAGCAGACCCTGGCGCAGCAGATCGGGCAGGGCCAGGGGCGGCGGAAGGTTGGTAGCTGAAGATCGCATACCCTGTCCCTCCACTTCTATTATACCATGTTGTGCGATACCCCTGCATGGCGAAGCAAGCACCGTTCGGCGCTGTCGAAGGTGAGGGGTCGCAAGCCTCGTCTGCAAACGATCTGGAATTTCCATTGTTTTCGCGTCACGCCGGACATATTGAATGAACGAGACCAGGACGGCCCGATGTTCACCTACCAGCACATCGTCAAGCTGCACGACACCGATTCCTACGGCATCATCTTCTTCCCCAACCAGTTGCGCATCTGCCATGACGCCCTGCAGGAATTCTGGCGGCAGGCCGGTTTCCCGCTGCGCCCGCGTCGCGAGCAGATGCCTTTCCTACCTGTCGTGGTGCACGCCGAAAGCGACTACGCTGCGCCGATCCAGGTCGATGACATCCTGCGCGTCGAGATCACCGTCGCCGCCATCGGGACCACATCGTTCACGCTGCTCTATCACCTGATCAACCAGCACGGCGTCGAGGTCGGGCGGGCGCGCACTGTACAGGTCACGGTGGATCCGGCGACGCAGGCCAAGATGTCCATGCCCGAGGCGCTGCGCCAAGCGCTGGATGCTGCCAATACTATTCCATCTAAGAAATAATCGTTATAAGGCATACATGCGAACTTTGATCATCGCTGTCGTGCTGTTGGCCGGGTTGGGAGTCGCCGTACTCATCGCCCTGCGTCCGGCCACCGACGGACTTGAACGCTACCCGCACGCCTTCATCTCCGGACCGGGATATGACGCTGCGCAGATCACCTACATTCACGCCCCCATCGAACGGCCCCCCGTCGCACCTGCCGGAATGGAGATAGCCTGGGTCTGCAACGATCCGCAGTTCAACGATCAGCAGGGCCGCCCCTGGCTGTTCCCGGTGGCACCCTCTGAGAAAAAGCCAGTCTTGCCGACCCATCCACAACTGAAGCGGCGTCCGGAACTCGAGACCTGTGCCATCTACCGCAGTGATGAGGCGCAGAAGTTGCTTGCCGCCTACCGCACCAGGCAAGGGAAGTAATCATGTCACGCTCGGCCTTCACCCTGATCGAACTGCTGGTGGTGATCGCGATCATCGCCATTCTCGCCGCCATCATGCTGCCGGCGATCAACATGGTGCGATCGGCCGCGCTGCGCACCAAATGCGCCAGCAACTTACGCCAGATCGGCACCATGTGCCAGCAATATGCGGCAGAAAATGACGGTTTGCTGGTACCGGTGGATATCGGGACAGCGCAAGTGCCCGCTGAATGGAACTGGAATTCGGCCAGCCTTGGTCCCAGCTTTGTGCATGTCCGACTCCTTGGTCAATATGATCCCAGCATGGATTCCGAGACGAATTCCACCGGGTATTATTCTGGCGGCATCTTGAACGGCAGGCCGACGATCTTTCGCTGTCCAGCAGACCGACGGCAGCCGGGAGCAGGCAACTGGGACAACCCCTCCTACGGCCTCAATCGCCGGCAACATCCATGGATCAATGGGATCGATGAAGGAGACGGCAAGACAGGTTGGGACAAGGTCCTGGTCAAGAATACCGTCACCAGGATCAAGCGCAGCGCCGAGATGGTCTCCATGATGGAAGCCACCGGATCCCGACTGGAGGATTTAGGCTGGAGCAACCCGCCGGAACTCTGGCCCGCCGATCTCGACTCCGCCACCGCCGGTGACTGGACGACCCGCTGGGTGCCCTGGCACAAGAAGGGCTGCAACATCCTGTTCTTCGACGGCAGCGTGCGCTTCAGCATCAACCCCAGCGCCGACTCCCTCACCGGGGCTGTGCTGCTCAGCAATCCGCCCTGATCGTCAGCGCCCGCCGTGACGGCGGGCGCTGACGCGGCCTCACCCTAAACGCAGCATTTCACATTGAGAACCAGAGCCACCAGAGGACAAGACAAGGATTCGCACGATTTCTCGGGTTCACACAGACGTGTGAATGTCGATGTACCGTGCAAATCCTTTCCCCTCTGGTCACTCTGGTGCTCTGTGTGACTCCTATAGCCGGGTTTGCATCACTTCAGCTTCTTCAGCAGCTTGCGCGGATCGTCGCCGCCCAGCACCTTGCGGTTGCGGCGGATCAGTTCGATGCGCTGCTGCACGCACTCGTAGGTACGGTAGGGATCCTCGGGCGTGTTCTTCACGTAGTCGAGCAGCTTGTCCACCGTGGTGCGCGCGACGTGGCTGCGCGTATCCGACGAGGCGTAATAGATCAGCACCGTGCCGTCCTTGCGCTGCACCAGGCCGTTGGTGAAGATCACGTTCGAGACGTCGCCGATGCGCTCGTCGCCGCGCGGGGCGATGAGATGGCCGCTGGGACGGTGGGTGACCTTCCACGGTTCCTTCAGGTCGGACAGGAAGGCGTAGGTGGTGTAGCGCAGGCCGGCGGCGCAGCCGCGCACGCCGTGCGCCACGTGCAGCCAGCCATCCTTGGTGCGCAGCGGCGCCCCACCCTGGCCGTTCTTCACCTCCTTCATCGTGTGGTAGATCTTGGGATCCATGATCGCCTCATCACCGACCACGGCTTTCTCCATCGAATCGATCAGGGCCCAGCCGATGCCGCCGCCCGAACCGGTGTCGATGAAGCCGTCCTGCGGACGGGTGTAGAGCATGTACTTCCCGTTCACGAACTCGGGATGCAGGCAGACGTTGCGCTGCTGGCTGCGCGTCTTGAGGTCGGGCAGGCGCTCCCACGTCACCAGGTCGCGGGAACGCGCGATGCCGGCGGTGGCGGTGGCACTGCTGGTGTCACCCTTGGGCGCCTTGGGATCCTTGCGCTCGGCGCAGAAGATGCCGTAGATCCAGCCGTCGGCATGCTTCACCAGGCGCATGTCATAGACATTGGTCGCCGGATCCTTGGTTTCCGGCAGGACGACCGGTTCATCCCAGAAGCGGAAGTTGTCGATGCCGTTCTTCGATTCGGCGACCGCGAAGAAGCTCTTGCGATCGGCGCCTTCGACGCGGACCATGAGCAGGATCTTGCCATCGATCTCGATAGCGCCCGGGTTGAACGCGGCGCCGACGCCGAGGCGTTCGAGCAGATGGGGATTGCGCTTCTGATCGAAGTCGAAACGCCAGGTCAGCGGTGCATGCTCGGCCGTGACCACCGGATTGACGAAACGCTCGAAGACGCCGCCGTCCCAGGTCGCATCGACCGTGTTTTTGCGCGTGATGAGCGCTTCGTGGCGCTTGATGAGGTCCTTGAGACGCTGGCGGTAGGTGGTCATGGGGGCTCCGGTGGCCGGGGAATGTATATTATCGATTAGATCCGCAACCGGAGTCCGCAGCAGGGCGTGCCACCCTGCCCCTTGGAAGCCCCGGCCCTGCCCTACCCTTCCGCGCGTGACTGCGCCATCCCCCTCCGCTGCCGGCCTGCGCTTCCTGCGCCCGGACATCGCCGCCATGCGCGGCTACACCCCGGGCGAACAGGTCGCCGATTGCATCAAGTTGAACACCAACGAGTGCGCCTGGCCACCGAGCCAGCGCGTGTTCGCCGCGTTGCACGGCATCGGCGAAGCGCAGTTGCGCAAATATCCCGATCCCCGGGCGCGCCATCTGCGCGAGGTGGCGGCAGCCACCTACGGCGTGCGCGCCGATCAGGTTCTCGCCGGCAACGGCAGCGACGACTGCCTGACCATCCTCTACCGCAGCCTGCTAGGCCCCGGTGACCGCGCTGCATGCCCGTGGCCGACCTATGGCCTCTACGACGACCTCGCCGCCATCCAGGGCGTGGCGATCGAACACGTCGATTGGGCCAAGGACTGGCAGCTGCCGAGCGTGCTGCCGCGCCTGGGAGCCAAGCTGGTGCTGCTGGCCAATCCCAACAATCCGTCCGGCACCGTCGTCCCGGTGGCCGAGCTGCGCCGACTCGCCGATGCGCTCGACGGCATCCTGGTGGTCGATGAGGCCTACGTCGATTTCTGCCCCGGCGGCTCGATCCTACCCCACCTCGACGCGCATCCCAACCTGATCGTGCTGCGCACCTTCTCCAAGAGCTACAGCCTGGCCGGCGCCCGCCTCGGCCTGCTCTTCGCCGCCGCGCCGCTGGTTGATGCGTTCATGAAGGTGAAGGACAGCTACAACGTCAACGTGCTGACCCAGCTCGCCGGCACCGCCGCGCTTGAGGACCAGGACCACCACCGCGACCTGCTGCGCCGCACCCTGGCCGAGCGCGCCCGCCTGGAACGCGAACTGGCCCGCCTCGGCTGGACCTGGCCGCCCAGCGGCGCCAACTTCCTGCTCTGCGAGGTCGGATCCAAGGCCGGCGACATCTACCGCGGCCTGAAGGATCGCGGCCTGCTGGTGCGCTGGTGGGACCGGCCTGGCCTGGACAGCAAGCTGCGCATCACCGTCGGCACGCCCGAGCAGACCGACCTGCTGCTGAAGCACCTGCAGGAACTCGCGTGAGCGACGATCCGCGCAGCCGCGCCATCTGCATCCTCGGCGCCACCGGCTCGATCGGTGCCTCGACCCTCGATGTGGCCAGCCGCCTGGGCATCCCGGTGCACGCCGTCACCGCGCACAGCAAGGTCGCCGAGTTGGCACGCGACGCCGTCGCCAGCAAGGCGCGCGTTGCGGTGATCGGCGATCCCGCCCGTCTCGACGAGCTGCGCCGCGCCCTGGACGGCAGCGGGGTGCGTGCCGAAGCCGGCCCCGAGGCGCTGTGTGCCGCCGCCTGCGCGCCCGAGGTCGGAGCCGTGGTCACCGCCATCGTCGGCGCGGCCGGACTGCCGGCGACGGTCGCGGCGGCGCGCGCCGGCAAGCGCCTGTGCATCGCCAACAAGGAACCGTTGGTCATGGCCGGGCCGCTGGTCATGGCGGCCGCGAAAGCCGCCGGTGGTGCGGTTCTGCCAGTCGATTCGGAACATTCAGCGATCTTCCAGTGCCTCGAAGGCCATCGTCCCGACGAGGTGACCGAGATCCTGCTCACCTCCTCCGGTGGCCCCTTCCGCACCGTGCAGGACCTCTCGGCGGTGACCGTCGAGCAGGCGCTGAAGCACCCGACCTGGAGCATGGGCCCGAAGATCACCATCGACTCGGCCACGCTGATGAACAAGAGCCTCGAGCTGATCGAGGCCCAGGTGCTGTTCGGCATCGGCGCCGAGCGCGTGCGCATCCTTGTCCACCCGCAGAGCGTGGTGCACAGCATGGTCAGCTTCCGCGATGGCTCGGTCATGGCGCAGCTCGGCCGCCCAGACATGCGCACCCCGATCCAGTACGCCCTGACCTGGCCAAGCCACCTGTCCGGCCCGGTCGAAGCCCCCGACTTCGCACGCCTGGGCTCGCTGACCTTCGAGGATCCCGACCGCCGACGCTTCCCCTCGATCGACCTTGCCTACCACGCCGCCCGTCTCGGCGGCCTCGCCCCGGCGGTGATGAACGCGGCCAACGAGGTCGCGGTCGCTGCGTTCCTGGCCGGCCGCGCGCGCTTCCTCGACATCTTCGCCACCGTCGAGCGCGCCCTCGGCCAGCTCAGCAACGTCAGCGATCCGAGTCTCGACGAGATCGTGGACGCCGACCTGTCCACCCGCAGGCGCTACGCATGAGCCGCATCCTCCTCGTCACCAAGGTGCCGCTCGTCGAGCGCCTCGCCGCCGATGCGATCCAGCGCCTGGAAAGCAGCGGCGCGATGAGCGAGGCCAAGCTGCGTGACTCGGCCAACCGCCAGCGCGCCACCGTCGATACGGTGCGCCAGGCCTTGCGCGGCCACGAACTGCGCGAACGCCGCGTCCAGGATCTGCGTCCGAATGATGCCGAAGACTGTGAACTGGTGGTCACCGCGGGCGGTGATGGCACCGTGTTCACCGCCAACACCCTGGCGACCACGGTCCCTTTCCTGACCGTGAATTCCGATCCCCAGGGTTCGCTCGGCCATTTCACCAGGGCGCGGGCTGAAGATGTGCCGCGCCTGATCGACGCCTGGCAGCGCGGCCGCGCCGCCTACCAGGACATGCCTCGACTGCGCTGCCGTACGGCGAACGCCGAGGTGCGCATCCTCAACGACGCGCTGTTCACCAACCAGAATCCGGCGGCGATGAGCCGCTACGTGATCGACGACGGCAGCACCTGCGAAAAGCAGCGCAGTTCGGGGGTGTGGATCTCGACCGCAGCCGGCTCGACCGGCGGCATCCATTCCGCCGGCATGGACCCGGTCTTCGCCCTGCAGCCGGCCCTGCTCTACAAGGTACGCGAAGCGTTCCATGCCTTCGGCCGCATCAACCTGCTCGAAGGCCGGCAGTTGCCCCCGCGCCAGCTCCGCCTCACCGCTTCAGTCCCCGGCATGACCCTCTACCTCGACGGTCCGAACATCACCGTGCCGCTGGCCCCGGGCGAATGCGCCGAGTTCACCGCCTCGAGCGAACCGTTGCGCCTGCTGGTCGGCTGAGCGTCACCCCTTCACTGCACCGCTGGTCAACCCGCTGACGAATTCGCGCTGCAGGGCGAAGAACAGGATCGCGGGCGGGATGATCGCCAGCATGGTGCCGGCCAGGAACACGCCGTACTGCTGACTGTACACGCCCATGTAGTTGTTGAGCGCCACCGGCAGGGTCAGCAGCTCTTGCCTGGTGACGAAGACCTGCGGTCCAAGGAAGGAGTTCCACTGCCCGAGGAAGGTGATCAAGCAGAAGGCCCCGGTCATCGGCCGGACCAGGGGCATGCCGACCTGTAGCCAGATGCGCAGTTCCGAGGCACCATCGATGCGCGCCGCTTCCAGCAGTTCATCCGGCACGGCGAGGGCGGCCTGGCGGAACAGGAATACGCCGAAGGCCGACACTGCGCCGGGAATCAGCAGCGGCCACCAGGTGTCGAGCCAGCCGAGATGGAAGGTCAGGCTGTAGAGCGGAGCGAGCAGGACCATGCTGGGAATCGCCATCGAACCGAGCATAAACGCCAGCAGCACACCGCGTCCCTTGAAGCGGTACTTGGCCAGCGCCCAGCCGGCAGCACTGCACAGCACCACCTGGATGACGGTGGCTGCACTGGACAGGAACAGCGAGTTCAGCAGATAGCGCCAGAACGGCGGGTAGCCCGGCTGGGCGGTGAACAGGGCGGTGAAATTCGCCAGCGTCAGGTCGGTGGACCAGGCGGAGAGTGGCGGCAGGAAGGGATGCTGCAGCAGCGCCGAGGGCGTCTTGAAGGCGGCGCAGAACAACCAGGCGAAGGGCGTCAGGGTCAGACCTGCGGCCAGGGCCAGCAGCGACCAGCGCATGTAGCCGGTGGCCCAGCGGCGGCCGCGCGGCCCGCCCAGTGACAGAGCGATGCCCAGGCCGACCGCCCCGAGCACGAAAGCCTGCATGCCGGTCACGCGCCACCTCCCTTGCCCGCCAGGCGGATCTGCACCAGACCGACCATGAAGATGATGAATGCGAGGATCCAGCCCACCGCCGCCCCGGTGCCGAGATCGCCGGCGGTGAATGCGGTCTGGTACAGGTAGCCGACGATGGTCAGGCCGGCGTTGTCCGGACCATTGCCGCGCAGCAGGGTGAAGGGCAGTTCGAAGATCTGGAACGAGCCGATCGTGCTGGTCAGGACAACGAAGATCATCACCGGTTTGATCGCCGGGACGACGACGTGCAGGAAGACCTGCCATGGCCCCGCGCCATCGAGCCGGGCCGCTTCGACCAGCTCCTTGTCCACGTTCTGCAAGGCGGCGAGGAAGTAGATCATGTTGAAGCCGACGTACATCCACAGCGAGGTGAGGATCAGCGCTGGCATGACCAGCGTCGGATCGCCCAGCCAGCGTTCTTCAAGCCCCCAGCCGATCAACGACTGGATGCCCTGGTTGATCAGGCCGAAGCGCGGCATGAACAGGACCGAGAACAGGATGCCGACGAAGACCTGGCCGACCAGGTGCGGCGAGAAGATGATCAGTCGCGCGACGCGCGTGACCCGGCCCTTGCCGTTCTGCAGCAGCAACGCCAGGCCGAGGGCCAGGGGAAGCTGGATGAACAGCGACCCCAGCGTGAACACGGCGGTATTGATCAACGCCTTGTGGAAATCGGGATCGGACAGCACGAAGGTGAAATTGTCGAGACCGACCCACACCCGACTACGGGCACCGTTGGTCTGATAGAACGCGATGCCGATGGCGTCGAGCAGCGGAACGATGAAGAATACCAGGGTGATGGCGATGTAGGGCGCCAGCAGCCACAATGGGGCAAGTCTACGGGCAAGGGTCACGGTGCCTCTCCCATAAAGCGGTTCCTGGCCATCGCCGTACGCACATAATCGGCGCAGCGCTTCAGTTCGCGCCGCGCGACCGCCGCCAGATCCTTCTCGCCCGCCTCATGCGCCACGGCGATGGCATTGAAAGCTTCGTTGAGTTTGCCGTTGGCCAGTTCGGTATAGGGCGTCACCCAGTTGGCCGGGACATCCGGGGCCAGTGCAGCATAGAACGACCCGACCGCGACACCGCTCCAGAACGGACGCGCCTCGCGCACCTCCGGCAGCTCCCAGCTGGCCTTGAAGGGCGGCAGGATGTTCGAACTCGCGAAGCGCTCGCCCATGCCCTCGGTCTGCAGGTACAGGGTGTTGATCAGCTTCCACGCCAGCTCGGGATTGCGGCAGGCCTTGGTGATGCAGATGCCGGTTCCGCCCCAGGTGCTGGTGCGGCGGCCACCCGGTTCCCACGCCGGCAGCGGCAGCAGGCCGAGTTTTCCCGACAGATGCGGCATATCCAACTCGAACTGGCGGGTGCGCCAGTCGGGCGCGATGTAGAACAGCGCGATGCCATCGCTCATCGCCTTGGACAGCTGCTGACCCCAGCCGGCCGGAAAGGCGATGCGCCCTGGGCCACGCGACGCCTGGGCGTACCAGACGCACACCTCCACCGCGTTTTCATCATCGAAGCACGGTTGCCCCTGCTCGTTGAACAGACCGCCGCCACGCTGCAGCAGCAGCGTACGCAGGCCGAAGTCACCCTCGGCCGGCAGGTCGAGCAGATAGCGGTCGATGACGCCATCGCCATCGCGATCAACCGTCACCGTCCGGCCGATGCGCAGGACATCCTGCCAGGTGGCAAGCTGCGCGACATCAATGCCCAGTTCGGCGACCAGATCCTTGCGATAGACCAGGGCGGTGGGGTGGACGTCGTGCGGCAGGGCGAAGATGCGTCCGCGCGTGGACCACATCGCGAAACGACCCTGGGGGATGATCGTGTCGATCCCCTCGCCGCGGATGCGCTCGGTCAGATCGACGAAGCCAAGATCATTCAGCGGACCTTTGGTGAAGTAGCCCATCGCCGGCTCGGACAGCTCGACCAGGTCGGGGACTTCGGCGCCGGCCAGGAAGCCCGACTGCAGGCGGCTCTGCAGCGCCCGCATGTCAGCATGCTGGACCTCGATGCGGACGCCGTGCTTGGCCGCGAAGGCGGCGACCAGCGGCTCGTAGGCCTGCTTGTGTTCCTTGGAGAACAGGGCGAAGACCAGGTCGGCGCGGGGAGGCGCTGCTGCCGAGGTGGCCACCAGGGCGGCGCCAGCCAGCACGGCGACGGCAAGCAGCGACAACGGTGCCGCGCCCCAGGGGAAGCTCAGACGCATGGTGGACAGGTCGGCTGGTGCATGACTACGGTGTAGCCCCGCATACCGGCTGCGTCCAGGCGCCGCAGCCTGGGAGAACGGTCAGTGAGCCCGCCAGCAGCGGACGGTTTCAGATCCAGCGAAGTCCAGGGTTATCTGCACCTGCGCCCGAGAGCGAGGTTGGGGCATGACGCGAGACTCAACCCTGGTGAGAGATCGACTGGACCAGGCCGACGGTTGCCCACACTGCCGCGACCCGTGAACGAGCCTCCTCCCCCGGATATCCCCTACGTCTCCTCGCGCGCCCGTGGCAGCGGCCGCAGTGCGGGTTTCCGCCTGCTCTGCGAACTGGGCAGCGTGCGCATGGCGGCCATCCTGATCACCCTGCTCGCTGCGGCGATCAGCGCCGCGACCGTGTACGAGCGGGCCTATGGCAGCCAGGTGACCACGGTGATGGTGTACCAGGCCTGGTGGTTCACCGCCCTCTTCGCCCTGCTCGCCGCCTGCATCGCCGCCGCCGTGCTCGTCCGCCTGCCGCTCAAGCGGGCGCAATGGGGCTTCGCCGTCGTCCACCTCGGACTGCTCACCCTGATGGGCGGGTTCTGGATGCATGGGCATCATCGGCTCGATGGCATGCTCGAAGCCTCGCCGGGGGCCGAGTCATCGCGCATCGAGCTGCCCAGCGATGCGCTCAGCGTGGTCGAGGAACAGCGTCGGCGTGTGGCCGAGTTCCAGCCCATCGCCGAGGCCGGCTATCCCTCGCTGCTCGGATTCATGCTCTATGACCTGTGGTTCGATCCGCCCCCGCGCGTGATGGAACTGCGTCCGGGCCGGCGCCTGATCGACGAGGCCGACCTGCGCGTCGAGTTGACCGGGGTCCTCGACACCGGTGGCAGCGAACTGGGCTTTGCCCACGCCACCGAGGGCCGGCCCGCCGCCCTGGTGACGCTGACCGCGCGCACGGCGCAGGACGGCACCGGACAGGTGTTCTCGCGCACCTGGCTGGGGCCCGACCGCGAAACCATCCTTGATCAGGGCCTGGTGATCGGCTCGCTGATGGTCGCCGCGAGTCCGCATATCGCCGAGGGCTTCGGCGCCCCGCTTCCGCCCGCCTCCAGCGACGGGGAACTGATCCTCGGCCTGGCTGATCGCGCCGTGCGCGTGCCGGCCGTGCCAGGCTCCACCACCGAGATCGCCAGCGACCTCGCCGTGCGCATCGAACGCGTCCTGCGCCAGCCGCGCGCCGAACAGGGCGAACTGGTCGAGGATCCCGCTGCCCGGCTTGACCCGGTGGTCGAGTACAGTTTCGGCCGAGGGACCGGCGAGGCGCGGACCTGGACCCGCCGCTTCGCCGCCGCCCTGCTGCTCGCCCCGGGCAGTGACGGCTTCCCCGAGGCGCGCTACGAGCATCCGGCGGTCTATACCCCCAGCGGCGGCCAGGGCGCCTATCTCCAACTGCTCGCCACGCCCGGTGCGGACGGCAGGCCGACCCTGCGGTTACGTTGGTTCACGCGCAGCAAGGGGCTGGCTGGCAGTGCCGAGGTGCGCGACCGCTGGGCCGGCGACCTCGCCGGCGGCAGCTCTGGACCGATGCAAATCAGTGCCACTGTCGATTGGCTGCCGCGCTCCCAGCCGTCGCCCGAACCGGTCAGCATGCAGGCCGGCAAGCAGGACCGCGCCACGCGCTGGGCGCGCTTCCGCTTCACCTCCGGCAACGACAGCCGCGAACGCTGGTTCCACCGCGACGAGGTCACCACGGTCGAACTCGGCAAGCGTACCTTGTTCGCATCGTATCGTCGGGCCGTGTACGACCTGCGCGAGCGCAACGGCTTCGCCCTCCGCCTCGAGCGTTTCGACGAGGGCAAGGATCCGGGCGGCATGCGCTCGGCCTCGTTCAGCAGCGAGGTGACCGTCCTGCCCGGCGGCGGCGAGCCCTACCCCGCGCTGGTGACGATGAACGAACCGCTGCACCACGCCGGCGTCACCATCTACCAGACCGCCTTCCGTCCCGAGACCGACGCGCAGGGCAAGCCGACCGGCCGCCAGATCTCGGTCTTCACCGCCGCCACCGATCCCGGCCGCGTGCTCAAGTACCTGGGCAGCCTGCTGCTCGTGCTCGGCATCATCCTGCTCTACACCCTGCGCCGTGCGAGGCCCGCATGATCCGAACCGTCCTGCTGCTGCTCGCCGGCTGCCTGCTGTGCGCCAGCGAGGCGCTCGACCGCCTGCCCGTCCTGCACCAGGGACGGGTGAAGCCCCTGGCCGTCGCCGCCGAGGAGGTCATCACGGCGGTGACCGGGCGTCCGAACTTCGCCCTGCCGGTGCTGCAGGACGGCCAGCGCATTCCCGGACCTGACCGCATCCCTGCCGTCCGCCTGCTGATGTCGTGGATGGCCGAGCCGCTGGTCTGGCGCGAGCGTCCCCTCGCCTGGCTGCCCTTCATCCCCCTGCGCGAACAGCTCAAGGTGCCCGGCCAATGGGCCACCCTGCCCGAGCTTGAAGCCGGCCGCAGCCTGCTGGAAGCGGCCGCCCGCAAGCGTCAGAGCAGCGACACAGGCGGCATGAAGCTGGTGTGGACGGCACTGGACGAATCGGCGATGCAGACCTGGGGGCGGATGTGGGAACTCGACGACGCGCTGGCTGGCCGCCCGCTCAGCCTGGCTCCGCTCGTCTTCGACGCCGCCTCCGAGAACTGGGTGCTGCAGCGCGCCATGCCGCTGATGCAGCGCAGTGGTCGCGGTTGGCACGACCGCGTGCTGCAGCAGGTCCAGGCGCGGGCGTCAGAGCAGCAGGCTGATGCGCTGCGCCGCACCGACCCGTGGCTGACCTTCGAGGATGTGGTGTGGCGCCCCGATCCGCTGCTGGGTGGCGAGGGATCCCCCTATCAGACTCTGCTGACGGCCGGAGCGGAACTGCAGCGCGCCTGGAGCGCTGGCGATGCATCTGCGACCGAGGCGGCGGCCACCCTGCTGACGGCAGAGCTGCGCCGGCTGGGCGAGGCGCATACCGCCTGGCTGCGCAGCAACGGCGCCAGCCAGGTCGCCGCCTATCCCAGCGCCACGCGAATCGACGCCGAACTCAGCTACCGCCAGGCCCGCCCCTTCACCCTGGCGTGGATCGTCTTCGCTCTCGGCGGCGTACTCAGCGCCGTCGGCCTGGCTCGCGGCACGCGCGGCTGGATGTGGCGCAGCGGCGTCGCCCTGACCGCGCTCGGCTGCCTGGCGTGCATCGGCGGCCTCGGCGCCCGCCTGGCGATCAGCTCGTGGGGCGCGGTCACCAACCTGTACGAGACACTGGTTTTCGTCTCGCTGGTCACCGGCGTCCTCGGCCTGGTCCTGGCGTGGACCGGCCGGCGTCCGGCCTATGTCGTCGCGGCCGCGATCGGTGCGGCGCTCTGTGCCATGGTCGGCGAGGCGATGCCGCCCGATCTCGGCTCGCACATCGGCCAGCTCCAGCCGGTGCTACGCTCGAAACTGTGGCTGTGGGTGCACGTGAAGGTCGTGGTCGCCAGCTACGCCGCCTTCGTCCTCGCGTGGGTGCTCGGCAACTGGTCGCTGGCCCGCGCCGCCTGGCGCCGCCAACCTGTACCCGCCGACGAGTCCCTGGCGATCTACCGCTGCCTGCAGGTCGGGGTCGTGCTGATCGCCGCCGGTACCCTGCTGGGCGGCGTGTGGGCGGACCAGGCCTGGGGTCGTTTCTGGGGTTGGGATCCCAAAGAGGTCTGGGCCCTGGTCATCCTGCTGGTCTATCTCATCCCTCTGCACCTGCGCTACATCGGCGGCGTCGGCCCCACCGGTGATGAGCTGGTACGGCGTGAACTTCATCCTCGGCGCCGGCCTGCACGCCTACGCCACGGGTAGCGGTTTCGGTTCGGGCGGTCAGCTCATCGTGCTGCCGCTCATCGCTGTGCAGACCGCCCTGGCGGTGTGGTGGCAGCTGCGGGCGCGGCCGGTGCCTCAGAGCCCGTCGTAGCTACTCATGCCCATGGGGCCCCATCGCGCGCGATGGGGCGGGCGCCGAGCTACGGTGGCGGCATACAATCGGCGTAGCCGATGCCGCCACGGGGCGAGGCGGGTCGAGCGCAGCGAGAGCAGGCCCCAGTGGGGCCTGCGGCCTGGCGAGTCGCAACGCGAGAGCGTTGCGCCGGTAGGCCGGAAAGGCCGTAGGGGCGAAGCCCCTGAACAGTTAAAGCCCGCCTTCGACCAGTGCCTGAATCTCCAGCTGGGCTGCCTGCCAACCGGCTGGGTCCTTCTCAGCGGTGACCAGTGTACCCATCGCACTCGCGTGTCCGCTGCCCTGGTCGTCGAGCGTCCACAGGGTCTTGCTGCCGAAGGCGAAGGAGTCGGGGATCCAGTTCGACGCATTCGGCCCCA
>JAIFND010000232.1 GCA_020047915.1 bacterium
CGGCGGCGGTGGCCTCGTTGCCCTGCCAGCGCCCAGCGGGTGCGGTAGTGGGCATGGTCAGGCCGCTCCGGTGGGGATCGTGGATTTAACCGAGCCCTGGAGTGATATCAGAAATCCCGAAGTCATTAGCGGTCCATGTAAATAGACCGCCGGATGCTAGGACAGGCATCCCCATTGCAACATCAGAGGTCGCCTGTCGTCCAAGTCGGGGCAGCCCCGGTCGGGTTCAGAAGCGTGGCTGGGCAGGCGCCGGCAGCGGCACGACCTCGACGGCCGGCGGCGCTTCGACCGCATCGCCCTGGACTTCGCTGGTCGGCAACACGCCGGAGACGGCCTTGCTGCGATCCGGCAAAGCGATCGGGACATCCGTGGCTGTGACCACGATGCGCCGCTGGCCCAGTTCCTGACGCAGATCGAGCAGGATCTCGCCATCGGGCGGCAGGGCGAGATCGACCTGCCGGACGACCCAGCCCGGTTCCTGGGTGTCATTCCAGCCCTGGTGCTCGATCTCGGTGCCGGCAGAGGTCCGGAACGAGAGGTTCTCGAGGGCCTGGGCGAGCAGGGGGGTCAGGCCGAGGGTCAGGCGTTCAGCGCCCAGATCTTCGAGCTCGATCTCTGCCCCTGGAAAGCCGTCGATGCGCAGCCGTTTGGCGATCCAGGCCTTGGCCGGTTTCATGCTCGCTCGGCGCAGGCCTTCGGCCGCGATGCGCGCCTGGACGGCGACGCTCAAGGTTGCCAGTCGCCGGATCTGCACCGGTGGCGGGTTGAGCATGATCGACAGGTCCATGCTGCCCGGATCGCCGCCGCTGCCGCCGCCAGCACCGTGCTCGGAGGCGGTCAGTTGCGATCCGTCATCGGCGGTGGCGTGAAGCAGTTCGACGCTGACCACCTCGCTGACGCGCAGGCGTTCCGGCAGGATGGTGTGCAGGCCGATCTGCAGAGCGTCCTGGCCGCCGCGCAGCTTGCCGTCTTCGAACCACAGGTTGCTGTTGCGCGAAACCTGCGTGGGAACGCCGACACTGGTCAATTCGGCGGGCGGGGTCTCGCCAGCGGCAAGGGCGGCGAGGGCGAGCAGCGGAAGCAGAGGGCGCATGGCGTCAGGGTAGCGGCGTGTGCCGCTCCGCCAGCGTCCGTCGCCTCAGGGACGACGCGGCTCAGTTGTCCTGGCCTCGCTGGTCGCCAGCGGGGCGTTGCGCAGAAGCGCGGCCAGGACCTCGTCGAGGACGCGGGCTTGCGCCACCAGGGCATCGCGCTGCCTGGTAAGGACTCGCGCAAGAACAACTGGCGCCTCAGGCGCCCTGCGGGTTCAACCTAAAAACCTCTTTTCACAAGGAGGAACGAAGGCAACAGAGTTTGCATCAAGGAGTTCCGCCGGCGTGGCTGGTCACCTGCTGGGTGACTAGCGGTTCCTCCTGCAAACCGTGTCGCCTCCGTTGCCTTCGTTCCAGGTTCAAAGCTTAAAGCTCAAAGCTCCAAGCTGGGCGAGCGTGCGTCGTGTTCCATCGCGTCAGTTATTGTTGCGCGAGCCCTAAGTACCTCGGCGAACAGGCGGCGCTGCGTCTCACCGTGCGCATCAAGATCGCGGCGCAGGCGCGACAGGGACTCCTCGGTGCCCCGTTCGCTGAGCGTCAGGCGTTCGTGCAAGCGGTCTTCAAGCTGCGCCTGCGCTGCGTCCGAGCGCGCCTCGCTCTCGGTGATCTGTTGTCGGACCCGGCTTTCGGTCATCGCGCAGCCGCCCAGCAGGATGGCGGGGTGGTCCGGGCAATCGGCATCACGACAACCCGAACCACCTGGAAGCACCCTGCTTGCAGGCGGCGAGGTACGGTTCGGCAGCGCTCAGATCCACGCCTTGCCGGCGGGCAGCACATCGCGCTGGAACGCATCCTTGTAGATGTGGTGGGCCATCAGGTACCAGGCATGCAACGCGCAGATCATGAGTTCGTAGCCGGCGACGGTGGTCCAGAATCGGGTGTGCTCGGGCGGGACGAAGTGGGCGATGTCGAGCAGGATGAATCCCAGCAGCAGCAGGCTGAACAAGGCGGCGAGGGCGCCGTTGATGCGCAGGGCGGCGAACCACAGGATGGCGGTGAACAAGGTCCAGGCGACGAGGTAGAGACCCATCTCGTGCGGCGTGACAACGAAGAAACCCAGTTTGCTGCCCATCAGCATCAGTACCAGGCTGATCCAGAAGCTGCCGTAGGCGGTGAAGGCGCAGTAGCCGAAATTGTTGCCTGAGGCGCGCTCTTGCAGGCCGGCAATGAACTGGGCGATGCCGCCGAAGACCAGGCCGAGCCAGATCACCGGCCCCATCTCGATCCACCCGACATTGTGGAACTGCAGCACCAGGGTGGTCAGTCCGAAGCCGCCAAGGCCGACGACGGCAGGGTTGCCGAGGATGATCGGCTTATAGGTGCTGTAGGTGCTCATGGGGTGCGTCCTTGGCTGGTTGGGCCAGGGGATCGCAAGTCGGGTCCGTGACCAGCCCGGCGTGGTGATATCGACGGCGCATGCCGTTGATATCAGCTCACGGTACCGTCCCGGACATGGATCGAGTCTCGCAGTCCCGTAGCAACATGCCCGACCCCATGTTGCCGCATTCCCCCATGGCACATGCATGGCGATCGCCCGGGGCCTGGCTGTCTTCATCCAGCGGCACTTCGCCGCTGCGCTTCCAGGCGATGGCGTGTCCACCAGCGCGACCTGCAACCTCGCCAGTTCGGCTGGTGCGGGGCATCGCTATCGACATCTGTCCAGCTTCCTGCGTCAGCGCCTGCGCCTGCGCTGAGCCCGCGCAGGACTACTTTGCGCCGTCGAGGCGCATCCAGGCGTTGAAGTTCGGGGCGGTGAGGCGGGCCGAGAGCAGCTGTTCGCCGCGCATCTCAAGCTGCAGGTTGCTGGCCTTGCCCAGCGTGCCGTCAGGCAGCACCAACTTGAAACGGTAGGTCAGGAATTGGTGATCGTCACGTTGTTCGCTCTGATCTGGTTCGCCCAATGCCGCGACCACCACGGCCCGGCCTGGGGTGATCGGTTTGGCGTCTTCGGCAGAGAAGCCACCGGCCGCCTGGCGCTTGTCCTTGTCGATTTCAGCCGAGCCGAAGGCGCGGGCCATCGCCACCAGACGATCCTTGGGCAGGAAGGCGGTCACGGCCGGTGGGATGCGCAGACTGTCGGCCAGGGTATCTTCGCCGAGATCGGGGACGCCTAGCGCGATGTCGAGACCGATCGAGTCGGCACGGTCCCGACGCAGCAGCCAGGAGACGTAGAACCCGCCTCCGGTGCGCGGCGTCGTGCTGCTCGGTTTCTCGCCGCCCAGCAGATAGCCGATGTCGGCAGCCCGGATGCACGGCTCCTTCATCTGCAGGACCAGCGCCTGGCCCTCTTCGACCGGGGTGAAGTAGCGGTCGAACTCCTTGAGCTGGCCCTTCCAGTCGAGCAGACGCGACCACACGCAGGCGGACAGCAGTAGGACGGCGGTGCAGAGGAGGAACGGACGCATGGCGGGATGATGGTGTGGATTGTGAAGGAAGCTCAAAGATTGAAGTACTTGGCAGACGGATGATGCACGATCACCGCGCTGGTGCTCTGCTCGGGCACGAGCTGGTGCTCTTCCGAGAGGTGGATGCCGATCTCCTCCCAGCCGAGCAGGCGCTGCAGGATGAGCTGGTCTTCGAGGCGCGGGCAGGCGGGATAGCCGAAGCTGTAGCGGCTGCCCTGGTAGTTCTGGGTAAACAGCTCAGCGATGTCCATGCTGTCCTCGCCGGCGATGCCGAGCTGCTGGCGCACACGCTTGTGCCAGTACTCGGCCAGGGCCTCGGCCATCTCGACGCTGAAGCCATGCGCGTAGAGGTATTCCTGATAATTGTCGGCGGCGAACAGGCGTTCGGTCCATCGGCTGGCGGCTTCGCCCATGGTCACGACGTGGCAGGCGAGGACATCGCGCGCTCCGTTGGCCCAGGCGGCGGCGGGGATGGACGACTGCTCGTCGCCCACCGCGGCGGCGCCCCGGGCGCGGAAATAGTCGGCGATGCACAGATGCCGGTGGCTGTCGTCGGTCTGGCGCGGCAGATGCAGGCGCGCGGTCTCGGCGCCGCTGACCGGATCGAAGATGATCAGGTCGTTGCGCTCGCTGGCGACCGGCCAGTAGCCGTAGGCGACGGCAGGATCGAGATGGCCCTGCGCCGTGGTCTCAGCGATCAGACGCTTCAGCACCGGCACCGCCTCGCGATCGACCAGTTTCTGCCACTCGTCCTTGCTCAGCGTCTGGCCCTGGCGGAAGCCCCACTGGCCGCGGAACAGGGCGTTGGGGTTGATGTACTGCGCGATGGTCGCGAGGTCGAGCTCGGCGGCGCGCACCAGGCGACGGCCCCAGAAGGGCGGCTTCGGGATGCGCGGAGCCGGCGGGGTCTTGGACGGCACATAGGCCTCGCCGGCGTGCAGCTTGGCCTCCATCTCCTCGAAGGCGGTCTTGCGCCGCGCGACGCGCGGAGCGCGCGTGGTCAGGGTCCGCTTCTCGGCCGGCACCTGGCCGCACAGCTCCTCCATCAGGCCGAGGCCCTCGAAGGCGTCGCCGGCGTAGTACACGGTGCAGTCGGCACGGCCGGAAAGGCCGGCGCGGTATGACGCGCGCAGGTCGTTCTCGACGTAGGCGCGGTTCAGGGCCGCACCGCCGGTGATCACCGGCACGCGGTAGCCGCGCGCCGCCATCCATTCGAGGTTCTCCTTCATCACCACGGTCGATTTCACCAGCAGGCCGGACAGGCCGATGGCGTCGGGGCGGTGCTTCTCGAAGGCGGCGATGATGTCCTCGACCGGCTGCTTGATGCCGAGGTTCACCACCTTGTAGCCGTTATTGGTCAGGATGATGTCGACCAGGTTCTTGCCGATGTCATGCACGTCGCCGCGCACCGTCGCGAGCACCATGGTGCCCTTCTGGCTGCTGGCGTTCTTCTCCATGTGCGGTTCGAGGTGGCGCACCGCCAGCTTCATCGTCTCGGCCGACTGCAGCACGAAGGGCAGCTGCATCTTGCCGCTGCCGAACAGTTCGCCGACCGTCTTCATGCCGGCGAGCAGGAACTCGTTGATGATGGTCAGCGGCTTGTGCGTCTTCAACGCCTCGTCGAGGTCGATCTCGATGCCGACCTTCTTGCCGTCGATGATGCGTCGGGCGAGGCGCTCTTCGATCGGCAGCTTCGCGGTCTCCTCGGCGCTCTGCACCGGGCCGGTCGAGGCGGTGAAGTGGTTGACGAAGACATGCAGCGGATCGTGGATGCACGAGCCATCGGCGGCGAAGCGGCGGCGGTCGTAGATCAGGTCGCGCGCCAGCTCGACCTCGTTGGCCGGGATGCGTTCGATCGGGATGATCTTCGAGGCGTTGACGATGGCGGCAGTGAGACCGCGCTTGATCGCCTCGTCGAGATAGACCGAGTTCAGCACCTGGCGGGCGTAGGGCTTCACGCCGAAGCTGATGTTGCTGAGGCCGAGGATGTAGCCGGCGTTGGGCAGGCGCTGCTTCATCTGCGCGATGCCTTCCAGGGTCCACAGGCCGAGCTTGCGCGTGTCCTCGTCGCCCTGGGTGATCGGGAAGGTCAGCAGGTCGAAGAGGATCGCGTCGCCGGGGATGCCGTGCCGTTCGGTGATCAGCTTGTAGAGGCGCTCGGCGATGGCGACCTTGCGCTCGACCGACTTGGCCATGCCGGCCTCGCGGTCCTCGTCGATGGTCAGGGCGACCAACGCGGCGCCGTGCGCCTTGGCCAGGCGACACACCTTGTCGAGCTTCTCCTCGCCATCTTCCAGGTTGACCGAGTTGATGATCGCGCGGCCGCCGAGGCGCTTGAGTGCGATCTCCATCACGTCGGTCTGGGTCGAGTCGACCATGATCGGGATCTGCACGGCGGTGGCGAAGCGGCCCATCACCGCGTCCATGTCCTTGCGCTCGTCGCGCCCGGTCCACGCCACCGACACATCCAGGACATGGCAGCCTTCGGCCACCTGCTCCTGGGCGAGGTGGACCATGCCGTCGTAGTCATCCTTGAACAGCAGCTCGCGGAAGGCCTTCGAACCGGTCGAGTTGGTACGCTCACCGACGATCAGCAGGCCGGTGTCCTGTTTGATCGTCGTGGCGCCGTAGAGGCTGGAGAGCTGGGCGGCAAAGCTGTCGCGGCGCTGGCGCCCGGGCTGCACGCCGTGCAGGCGGTCGGCCACCGCCTTGATGTGCGCTGGCGTGGTGCCGCAGCAGCCGCCGATCAGGTTGACGCCGTAATCCTTGACGAAGCGCTCGTGCCAGCGCGCCAGCTCTTCCGGCTGCAGATCATAGACCGCCTTGCCGCCCTCGTTGCGCGGCAGGCCGGCGTTGGGCAGGCAGGAGACCCAGCGCGTGGCGTGCTCGCCGAGGTGGCGGATGTGCGAGTCCATCAGGTCGGGGCCGGTCGCGCAGTTGATGCCGACGATGTCGACCGGCAGCGCCTCGAGTGCGGTCAGGGCGCCGGCGATGTCGGTGCCGGCCAGCATGGTGCGCGTGGTCTCGATCGTCACCTGGGCCTGGATCGGCACCTCGCGGCCGAGGTCGGCCATCGCGGCGCGGGCGCCGTGGATCGCCGCCTTCACTTGCAGGATGTCCTGCGCCGTCTCGATGAGGATGAGATCGACCCCGCCGCGCAGCAGGCCACGCGCGCCGGCGCGGTAGCTCTCGACCAGGGCGCTGAAGCCGATGTGGCCGAGCGACGGCATCTTGGTGCCGGAACCCAGCGCTCCGGCGGCGAAGCGCGGGCGCGCGGCGGTGCTGAAGTCATCGCAGGCGCTGCGCGCGGCGCGGCCGGCCAGCTCGGCCAGAAGCTCGGCCTGGTCGGCGAGGGCGAACTCCGCCATGGCGTGCGGGATGGCGTTGAACGAGTGCGTCTCGACCACATCGGCGCCGGCTTCGAGGTAGCGGCGGTGGATCGAACCGGCGATCTCAGGCCGGGTGCGGTGGATCAGCTCGACGCAGCCGTCCTGTGCCCCGCTGCCCAGATCGCCGGGGTTGAGGTCGAACTTGAACAGCTCGGTGCCGAAGCCGCCGTCGTAGATCAGCACCCGGTCGCGCAGCGCGGCGAGGAAGGGGAAGCGGGCAGCGCGTGCGTCACGGCGATAGCCGCGGTGGTCATCGACCGTGCGCAGATCGATGATCGGGACGCCGCCGTGGTGCGGGCAGGCGGGATCGCAGACGTGGCCGGGCTGGTCGTGGTTGCTCATGGTTAATTGCCCCTGCTGGAGGCTGGAGGCTGGAGGCTGGAGGCTGCTTTGTCGGCGGAGAGGATCAGGGTCTGGAAGCGCGGGGCGCGGCTTTCCGGCGGGAGGTGGGTGAGGCGTGGACGCTGGCACCACGGGCGCACCCAGGCGCGCAGGTCGGCGTCGCGGAAGCCCTTGTGGCGATGGCCGTATCGTGCCGCCTCGGCGTGGTCGTGGGTGGCCAGGGTGAGGACCAGCAGGCGGCCGCCCGGCACCAGCACGCGGCCGCATTCGTGCAGCACGGCGGCCGGATCCTCGACGTACTGCAGGGATTGCAGCAGTAGCACGGTGTCCTGGCTGGCGTCGTGCAGCGGCAGCTTTTCGCCGCCGGCCTCGACCCAGCGCACGTTGGCGAGGCCCTCGTCGGTGCAGCGCGTCCGGCCGGCTGCGACCATCGCGGGCGACGGATCGACGCAGGTCAGCTCGCTGCTGCCACCCGCGAGCAGCGCGGCCAGGGCGCCGTCGCCGGCTCCGACATCGCAGCAGCGACCGAAGCGTCCGACCGCAGCGAAGGCGTGCGCCAGGCTGTCCCAGCTGCGGCCGGGGGCGTATTCGCGGTGCAGCAAGCCGGCCACCCGGCTGACCCAGTCGCGACCGCTGGTGGCGCGGTGGCGTTCCAGCGCGGCGAGGTCGGCTGCAATGGCCGGATCGCCTAACGACAGCTGCCGTGCCGCCAGCCAGGCTCCGCGCAGGCCGGCCGGGGCGTCATCACGCAGGCGGTAGCGGTGCGCGCTGCCTTCGGCAACATCGTGGACCAGTCCGGCCTGCTTGAGCTTGGCGAGATGACCGCTGATCGAGCTTTGACCGAGATCGAGGATCTCGGTCAGTTCGGCGACGGTCAGCGGTTCGCGTTCCAGCAGATGCAGGAGGCGCAGACGGGTCTCGTCGGCAAGGAGGCGGAGTTGTCCAGCGCAGGCGGGCATGCTGCATCATTGCATCGCGATGAAGCGATGCAATCAGCGGGCGGCGTTGCTGCGGTACGCCAGATCGGTCAGGTTGGCGGCGATGGCGGCGGCGTCGTCCGCGACCACGGCGCCGTCGTCAGCCCGCCAGCGCGCGCTGTCGAGCAGGGCGAGCAGGCGCGGCAGCTCGTCGGCCCGGGGCAAGCCCAGCTCGGACACCAGATGCCAGGTCTCGGACCAGAAGCGCTGGGCGTCCTGAGCCGAGACCCGGGCCGCGCGTTGCGCCAGGGTGATGTCGCCGGTGAGCACCGCCTGGCGATAGGGACGCTGGGTCTGGTCGATGCTGAGGCGGACCCGGTGCAACCCGCTCTTGGCATGCAGCCACCACAGACGGTGGGTGAGTTGCGAAATCACGGTGACCAGCGATTCGGCGGGCAAGGTCGGCACCAGGCGTTCGCAGGAGGCCGCGCCCTGCAGCGCATGCACCAGATGGCCGGCGCGGTCGTGACGGGTGTGCATCACCTGGATCGAGATGCTGCCAAAGACCCAGCACAGGGTCTCCAGCTCGACGGTCATGCCGAGGTGCTCGGCCAGCAGCAGATAGGCGGCGAGGGCATCCGGGGCGTTCAGCAGACCGCGCAGGCTGGCCACGCTCGGGGTCTGCACGCCGTAGTGGGTCGGGACGCGCTTCTGCCAATCGCGCAGCTGGAAGGTGGTGAGGGCTGATTCCTCGGGGACCCGCGCCGCTCCGAGGCTGTCGAGCAGGCGCGTACGCAGTAGGGGGCGCTCATCGGCCCCGGCATGCGGCCACAGGGCGCTCAGCGCTTCGAGGGAGGCGATGGCCAAACCCGGATCACCGCGCTGGGCGATGATCGCCGGGATGAGTTGCTGGCACAGACCGCTCGCATCGCCTGGAGCAGCAAGTTGATTCAACGGATGGGTGTAGGGCGACGCCGTATCGCCGGGCAGGGTGAGGCAGCGCTCGAGGATGGCGCCGCCGAGCTCGGCGGGGCAACTGGCATCCTCGTGCAGACGCACGGCATGCACCAGCGCGATCGCCTGCACGCCGAAGCCGCTGCCGGCCAGGATGCGGGCGATGGCGCTACGGGCGGTGGCGTGATGCACGGCGCGGACCGTAGGTGGGGAAGCAGGCGTGCAAGGATACTACCGACTCGACCCGATCACGATCAGCGCCTTCCCAGGCACCAGATAGGTCCGCGCCAGGGCGGTGAGTTCCTCACTGGTCGCCGCCTGCAGGTCGGCCTCCAGACCCTTCTGCCATTCCAGGCGGAAGGGCTGTTCGGGGGCCCGTGCGAGCAGGCCGAGCCACCAGCCGTTCTGACGCCGGCGTTCGGCGACGCCGCGCAGACCGGGGATGCGCACCTGATCGAGGGTTGCGGCCGGCACGCCGGCCGCGAGTCCGGCCGCGATCGCCAGGGTTGCATCGCGCACTGCGTCGATGCGTTCCGGCGCGCAGCCGATCGCTGCGGTGAGGGCGCCCTGCCCGGCCCAATCATCGTTGGCGACGTGCCAGGCCGAGGGACTGTAGGCGTCGCCGAACTGCTCGCGCACGACCTCGCGCAGGCGCTCGCCGAACACGCCGCCGAGCAGGCCGAGGCGGCGCGCGGTGGCGATGTCGTACTGGTCGGTGGTCGGCCACGAGATCAGCACCAGGGCCTTGGCGGTGGTCGCGGGCACGGTGATGCGGTGTTCGCCGCTGGGCATGGCGGGTGGCACCGGCAGGGCGGCGCGGGCGGCGGCCGGATCGGCGGCCACCGGGACGGCTGGACGCGATCCGCCGAGGATGCCTGCCGCCAGGCGCATCGCCTGGTTGGCGTCCACATCACCGACGATGGCGCAGGCCAGCGGTTGTCCGTGCAGCAAGGGGGCGAGCCAGGCGCGCACGCCAGCGAAGCTGGTCGCGGCCGCCTCGTCGATCGTTGCGCTGCGCCGCCACGCAGCGTCGGGTGTGGTCAGCGCAGCGTAGGTGTTCCAGGTCATCGCCTCGACGTCGGTGGTCTGCGCTTTCAGCGCCTCCAGCCACGGCGTCTTGGCGCGCGCTTCGGCCTCGGGCCGCCACGCGGCGTCATTCAGCCAGGCGCGCAGCACTTCCAGGCAGCGTTGCAGATCCTTGGGGGCACAGCTGGCATTGGCTACCAAAGCGCCGTCCTCGACCGCGATACCGCCGAAGCGCAGGGTGGTGCCGGCCAGGACCTCGGCGAGCTGCGAGGCGGGATGCTTGCCAAGACCGCCATCAAGCATGGCCCGGCCGGCCAGCTCGGCGAGTCCGGCCTGGCGTGGCCCGGTGCGGCCGGGCAGACGCAGGCGGATCAGCACCTGGCCGGGCTGGAAGTCGGTGCGCATCACGGCCAGCGTGATGCCGTTGGCCTGGCCGAGGATCCACGGGGTGTCCTGCGCCGCCGGCAGGGCGCCGTCCCAGCGCGCATCCACGGCATAGGCCCAGGTCGCGGCCGCGGCTTCGCTCGGGGCGGTCACCGGCTCGGCCAGGGCGGCAGTCAGGGCCTCGCCGACCAGGCGGTCGCCGTCGGGACCAAGATCGTCCTTGCCGGTGATGATGGCGGTGGTCCTGGTGCGGCCGTCCCAGCCGCGCTGGAAGGCGTCGCGCACCGCCGTGGGCGTGGCGCTGGCCAGCAGCTCCAGTCCCAGGACGCGCTGCTGCTGGGGGTTGATGAATACGCGGCGGTCGGCGACGGCGTCGTAGAGCGCCTCGGCCAGGGCGCGGTTGGGACGGGAGGCCGCCTGGCTGACCGCCGCATCGAGACCGGCGCGCACCCCGGCTGCTTCGATCTGCAGTTCACTGGCGGTCGGGCCGTGTTCGGCCATGCGCCGGTATTCGCGTGCCAGCAGACGCAGCCCATCAAGGGCGCGGCCCGGCTTGGCGCTGCCGCTGGCTCCGGCGAGGTACAGGCCCAGCCACTGGTAGCTGAAGCCGCCGCCATCCTGCAACGGACAGGCGGGATCGGATTCCACCAGCTTGTCGAGGCGGCGCGCCAGGACGGCCTCGCCAAGATCGCGCAGGAATTGCTCGCGGCGGGCCTCAAGGCTGTCGGCGGGGGCGACGCGCTCGCGCAGACTGGTCAGGCGCACGGCGGTTCCTGCCGCCTCGGCGTCATGCAGGGCGGCGGTGGCCAGGCCGGGGGAGAGAGCGCCCAGGGGCGGTTCGGGGCGGACCGGCCCTAAGGCGGTCGCGGCGCCGAGGATGGTGCGGATGCGCGCCTCCAGCGCATCGAGGTCGCAGTCCCCGACCGCCGACAGCATCATGCGTTCGGGCCGGTACCAGGTGGCGTAGTAGTCGCGCAGCTGCTCGGCGGTGGCGGCCGCCACCGTCGCGGCCAGCCCGATGGGCTGGCGCGTGGGGACCGCTGTGCCGGCGTAGGTCAGGGCCAGTTCGCGGTCGCGCAGGCGCTGGCCGGGGCCTTCCCGGTCGCGCAGTTCCGCCAGCACGACGCCGCGTTCGCGCTCGACCTCGGTCGGATCGATGAGCAGTCCGCCCGCCTGGTCGGCGAGCACGGTCAGGCCGAGAACGATGGTCTCGTCGCGGACGTCCGGCAGGTCGATCTTGTACACCGTCTCGTCGAAGCTGGTGTGGGCGTTGGCGGCGCTGCCGAAACCGATGCCGGCACGCTGCAGGGCGGGGATCAGTTCGCCCGGCGCGTAATGACGCGAACCGTTGAACGCCATGTGCTCAAGCAGATGCGCCAGGCCGCGCTGCGGCTCGCTCTCCAGCAGGCTGCCCGAGGCGATGCGCAGGCGCAGGCTGAGGCGGCCGGCCGGCTGCGCCGAGCGCAGGATCGCATAGCGCGCGCCGTTGGGCAGGCGGCCCCAGCGCACCGCCGGATCGGGGGCGATCGAGGATTCCTCGTGCGGGAAGGGGGTCGCGGCCGAGACAGGAGCAGGAGTAGGCGCGGGCGCGGGCGCGGGCGCGGGCGCAGGTGTAGCGGCTGCCGGACGTTCCGGCGGCGCACCGCAACCGGCGATGCAGAGGACGAGGACGGCGAGCGGCAGGAGGAAACGCATGCGGCATGCTGTGCGCCGTGCGTCCCGTGGGAAGCAGGTGGTTGCGTTGGCCTGCACCCCGCCCGAGCATGCCGCCCATGCCCGGCAACACCTTCGGCGAGGCCTTCCGCGTCACCACCTTCGGCGAAAGCCACGGCCCGGCGGTCGGCTGCGTCATCGATGGCTGCCCGCCCGGCTTCGCTCTCGACCTCGCTGCGGTGCAGGCCCAGTTGGCGCGCCGCCGTCCGGGCCAGTCCAAGCTGGTGACGCCGCGCGATGAGGAGGACCGCATCGAGGCGCTGTCCGGCCTCGACCGCGAAAGCGGGCGCACGCTGGGCACCCCGATCGCCCTGCTGGTCAGGAACAGCGACCAGCGCTCGTCGAGCTACGCAGAGTGGAAGCACATCTACCGGCCCAGCCATGCCGACTTCGGCTACGACGCCAAGTACGGCCTGCGCGCCTGGGAGGGCGGCGGGCGGTCGAGCGCGCGCGAGACGGTCGGCCGGGTGGCGGCCGGTGCGGTTGCCGAGCAGCTGCTGGCGGCGCGCTTCCCCGGCTTCGCCATCACCGCCTGGGTCGAACGGGTGCATACGACCGATGCGCGCATGCTGATCGACCACCTGGCGGTGACCCGCGCCCAGGTCGATGCCTCGCCGACCCGCTGCCCGCATCCTGCCTCGGCTGCCGCCATCGAGACGGCGATCCTCGCCGCCAAGGCGCAGGGCGACTCGCTGGGTGGCAACGTGCGCCTAGTCATCCACGGCGTTCCGCCCGGCCTTGGCGAGCCGGTCTTCGACAAGCTCGACGCGCTGCTCGCCCAGGCGATGCTGTCGCTGCCGGCATGCAAGGGCGTCGAGTTCGGATCGGGCTTCGCCGCCGCCGACAGCACCGGCCTGCAGCACAACGACCAGTACGTGTGGATCGATGGTCGCATGACCACGGCCAGCAACCGCAGTGGCGGCATCCAGGGCGGGATCAGCAACGGCATGGCGGTGGATCTGCGCCTGGTGTTCAAGCCGACCGCGACCGTGCTGAAGCCGCAGCCCAGCGCCGACGACCAGGGCAACAACGTCACCCTGCAGGCCAAGGGCCGCCACGATCCCTGCGTCCTGCCCCGCGCCGTGCCGATCGTCGAGGCGATGGCTGCGCTGGTCATCATGGACAGCTGGCTGCGCCAGCGTGGGCAGGTTGGGGATCCGTGGCCGGGCATCCAACCGCGCTGAAAGCCATTCTCAGTATTCCCGGGTTGCATGTGTGGATGGCCGTCAGGTGTGCCTCCACGCCTGGGGCAGCGGCTGGGGTTGATCCCTGGATCGCCCCCTTAGCATCCGCCCCGCCTCACCAACCCGGCGGCCCTGAGCCGCCCCATCAGGAGCGCCTCACATGGCCACCAAGATCGCCATCAACGGATTCGGACGCATCGGCCGCCTCGTCTTCCGCGCCATCGTCGAGCAGGGTCTAACGACCTCGTCCCCGCTGACAACCTCGCCTACCTGGTCCAGTACGACTCGGTCCAGGGCAAGTTCACCGGCACCGTCTCGTCGAAGAAGTCGGCGCCGACCGTGGCCGAGGACGACATCCTGGTGGTCAACGGCAAGGACATCAAAGTCCTGGCCTGCCGCGACAACTGGCCGTGGAAGGCGCTCGGCGTCGACCTGGTCATCGAATCGACCGGCCTCTTCACCAGCGAAGACAAGGCCAAGCTGCACCTCGCCGCCGGCGCCAAGCGCGTGATCATCAGCGCCCCGGCCAGCGGCGACGGCGTCAAGACCGTCGTCCTCGGCGTCAACGAGCAGGAATACGACGCGGCGAAGCACACCATCGTGTCGAACGCCTCGTGCACGACCAACTGCCTCGCGCCGGTCTGCCACGTCCTGCTGAAGGAAGGCTTCGGCATCGTTGAAGGCCTGATGACCACCATCCACGCCTACACCGCGACCCAGAAGACCGTCGACGGTCCTTCGAAGAAGGACTGGAAGGGCGGCCGCACCGCGGCGCAGAACATCATTCCCAGCTCGACCGGTGCCGCCAAGGCCGTCGGCCTCGTCCTGCCCGCCGTGAAGGGCAAGCTGACCGGCATGGCCTTCCGCGTGCCCACCCCGACCGTGTCGGTGGTCGATCTGACCTTCAAGACCAGCAAGGAGACCTCGCTGGCCGAGATCAAGGCGGCCATGAAGAAGGCCTCCGAGACCTACATGAAGGGCATCCTCGGCTACACCGAGGACGAGGTCGTCTCGACCGACTTCATCCACGAGAAGCAGTCCTCGGTGTTCGACGCCGGCAGCTC
>JAIFND010000047.1 GCA_020047915.1 bacterium
GCGATGGCGCGATCGGACTGCTGAATTTCGCGGCCAACCACATCGGCTACCTCGCCGGCATCATGCCGATAGGAACCGCCGCGCTGCCCAACGCGGGGTGGGCGGCGAACATCAGGAACCTGCCGATGTGGGAGGCCCATTGCTACAATGACCAGACGATCGCCCGCACCTCTTCAATCGCCTGGTTCGACCAGGCGACCAAGGCCGACATCCCCGGCGCTTACGACCTGATGTCAACCTACCCGGGATACAACGCCAGCCCCCTGCACGTGGCGGCGGACCGTGATCCAAGCACCCTCAAACCGCTCAATCCCTTCGGCCCCATCACCACGGTCGCCAGCGCCACCCTGACCAGCGGAAGCTCCTGGATCGCGTTCAACTCGACCACCTTCGGCAGCTCCATGTTCAACACCTGGGGTGGCACCGAGGCCAGCCCCTACGCCGTCGTCACGCCAGGTGGCGGGGTGGTGGCCCTGGGCAAGCCCACCGGGCTGTACCTGACCCGTCCCTATACCGGCGTGACCGGCACCGCCTATTTCGATCCCCTGACCAAGAAATGGGCGTGGCAGCGCGGTCAGAGCTGGGACACAACCAAACCAGGCAAACGCATCTTCACCATGTTCTGGTATCAGAACCACGTGAACGGCTGGGTCGAAACCTATGCCAATGGCGGCTGCTGGGATTGGCTGTTCAGCCAGTCGAAGGCTGCAGCGGGTGTTCCTGCGATCACCAGCCAACCGAAGAACGCCACGGTGGCGGCAGGACAAACCGCGACGTTCTCTGCAACCGCGACGGGATCCGGTCCGCTCTACTACCTGTGGAAACGCAACGGCGCGGCCATCGCCGGCGCAACAGCGGCAAGCTATACCACCGCTCCGCTGTCCCTCGCGGATTCCGGGACGCAGTTCACCCTGAGTGTATCCAACGGCAGCGGTTCGACGACCTCGACCGCCGCGATAGTGACCGTGCTGGCGATCCAACCCAGCGAACCCAACCTGGCGATCAACGGCTGGAGCAACATCCCGGGCAAGGTCGAAGGCACACTCCGCGTCAGGCCGGTGAACACCACGTCCCCCAGGCCGCCATACGGCTATCTCGACTACCTGCCCCTGGGCTACAATCCGGCCAACACCATGACCAAGTGGCCACTCATCGTCCATCTGCCGCATATCACCGAGGCTGGCGATGGGACCGACAGCGCCGCCAACGGCAACCAGCTGTACAACCAATTGGTGAAATACGGACCACTCCACCTGGTGGTCAGCCAGCAGTGGGACTTCCCCGCCGTCATCATCGCGCCCCAGGTGGTGACCAACTGGACCAAGCCGCTGAATGTGAAGAACGTCGTCGAATACGCCAAGGCCAACTACCGGATCGACAGCAATCGCATCTACATGACCGGCCATCTCGAGGGTGCGAACGGCACCCTGCGCTACGCCGTGGCCTACCCCGGCGATCTCGCGGGAGTCCTGACCATCGCATCCACCGCCGTCGCCAGCACCGCCCAGGCGACCTTGATCAGGTCCCTACCGCTCTGGGCGACACACAGCTTCGCCGACCAGACCTGCCCGCGATCCGTCTCCATCGGCTGGATCGATGCCCTGTCATCTGCGCAGTACGGCGGCACGTCCGACGCCATGGCAACCTACCCCGGCTACGGCAATCGCAGCCATTTCGCCATCGACAGCAATCCGCTCACCCGCACGCCGCTGAATCCGGATGGGGAGGTCATCACCATCGCCGGTGCCCGCCTCGCCACCGGGAGCAAGACGATCACCTTCCCGTCCGGAGTGCAGTTCGGCAGCGGCATCTTCGCCATGTGGAACGGGAGTGACACCCAACCGTTCGCACGTGTGCGGGTTGCCGGCGAGGCGCCGTTCTACGTCGTGGCACAGGGCTACGCTTCCTCGCTGAACCTGACGGCCGCGTATGCCGGATCGGCGACCACTGCCAGCATCACCATCCAGACCCCGGTCGGCTACAACGCCACAGCCTACCGCAATGCCAACGGTACCTGGGACTGGAACCGCGATCTGCCCTGGGATCAGACCCGCTCCGATCTGCGTGTGCTCAGCCTCTTCTGGTACCAGAGCGCAACCATGGGTGCAAACCAGACCTGGGACAACGTGAGCCCCTGGAATTGGCTGCTTGGTCAGGTGAAGGCGCCGGCCGGGTCCGGCTGAGCGTGATCGCGTCGGTTGCGTTGCACGACTGCGGGATGTGCTGCCCTCATGGCTTCGGACCGCATCCGCCTCGTCACCTTCAACATTCTCGGCTGCCGGGGCTTTCCGCTGATCACGGGCGGGCCGGTCGTGTTCCCGGAGGTCTCACCGACCCTGGTCACGGCGTTGGCCCAGCGTCTGACCGCCTGGCAGGCGGACGTGGTGATCCTGCAGGAGGCTCCGCCGGAAGCCTGGGTGCGCAGCCTAGCGCAGCAGGCGGGCCTGACGGCCGCCTATTTTCCAGCCCAGGCCGCCTCGGGCAGGGAATGGCCCTTCGGATTTCCGGGCGCCGTCCTGTCGCGCCATCCGCTGTCGGCGATCGAGGATCGGGCGACGGTCCTCCGCGCACCGCATGATGAACGTTTCCAGCGCCACTGGGGATCGGCGGAGGTCGGCATCGGGAAGCAAGTCCTGCGCGTCACGGGCATGCATCTGTGCGCCGATTGGGGCGGCGTGAACCGCGAGGCCACCCGGATGGCGGAACTGGCAGCACTGCTTGAGGCCCCGGCCACGGACGTGATCGGCGCCGACTGCAACACCCGCCCCGGCGAGGCCCCCTGGCTGCGGTTGCGCGAGGCCGGCTGGCGCGATGGCTGGATCGAGGGTGGAGGAGCGGGGAACGGTTGGAGTTCTGATGCGCGGCAGCCGATGCAGCGCATCGACTACCTGTGGCTATCCCCGACCTCGCCGTGGCAGGCGCGTTCCGCGCACCTGCTCGGCGACCTGGAGGTGACGGTGGACGACCAGCGCATGCTGCTCAGCGACCACCTTCCCGTGCTGCTGGAATTGGAGCACGTGGCGCACTGAGCCCAGCACACGTGCCGAGTCAGGCCCCCTGCCAGGTGTCGAGCCAGAGGCGGAAGCGTGCCCCGCCGAGGGAGCCGTCCTCGACCGTCAGGGTGCCGCCGTGCAATTGCACGATGGCGTAGGACACCGCCAGGCCGAGGCCGGTGCCGTGCTCCTTGGTGGTATGGAAGGGCGTGAAGATCAGTTGCCGCGCCTCGACCGGTACCCCGGGGCCATCGTCCTCGACCAGGATGGCCAGCCCGTCGGCCGAGGCTTCGAGGGCGATCAGCACCCGTCCGGCGCCGGGATGCGCCTCGGCGGCCGCCTCGGTGGCGTTGCGCACCAGATTGAGCAGCACCTGCTTGAGCTGGGGACCATCGACCTGGATCGCCCCGCGCGGCGCCCAGCGGTCCTCGATCGTGATCACGACCCCGGCCGCCGCGGCGTCGGCAGCGGCGACCTCGACCACGGCGCGGATCAGGTCGGCAGGATCGTGGGCCCGGCGTTCGAGGCGGCGCTGGCGGGTGAATTCGAGCAGACCGGTGACCGTGCGGTTGAGGTCGCGCACCCCCTCGACGATGAGCTGGGCGAAACGCCGACGCTTGTCGCCATCCGGCAGGTCGCGCACCAGCAGGCTTGCGAAGCCCTCGATGCCGTTCAGCGGATTGCGGATCTCATGCGCCACTCCGGCCGCCATCTCGCCCAGCTGCTTGAGCCGATCGGCGCGCTCGGCGCGCTCTGACAGGGCACGCATCTCGGTGACGTCGTCGGCCACCTCGACCGCGCCGGTGAGCACGCCTGCCTGGTCGCGCAGGGCATTGGCGCGGGCGAGCAGCAGGCGGCGTCCAGGGCCGCTGCCCACCGCACGCTCGGCGCGCAAGGGACCTGCCTCTCCGGCGAGGATGCGCAGGGCCGGGCTGCCCGGCGCAAGCCGGCGCCAGTCGGCCCCGGCGGTCAGGCCGGGAACCACGGCGCAGGCGGCGGGATTCGCGCTGAGCACCTGGCCGTCGAGTCCGATGGCGACGACCCCCGAAGCCACGCCGGCCATGACCGCCGCGAGGCGGGCGTTGGCGTCGCTCAGCTCGGCCTGCTTGACCACCAGGATCTGTTCGAGGCGCGCGACCTGCGCCGCGAGGGCCCCGGTCGTCTCGTCGAAGAGACGCAGGGCGGCGGCGAGGTCGAGCCCACGCTCAGCCGGTGCGGTCGATGAAGCGGGCTGCGGGTCGGTCATCGGTACCGGCGTAGGCGCGGACGCCCTCGCCGCCAGCGCGGAGTTCGTCATGGGCGGCGCGCAACAGGCGGTCGCGGGCCGCGGCGAGGGCGGATTCGGCATCGCGCCGCGCTGCCTCGGCCTGACCGGCGAGGGCGCCAAGCAGGACCGGATCGGCCTGGGGGTCGGCCGGTTGCGCGAGCAGCCCCCCGGCCTGGTCGAGCAGGGCGGCGGCCTGGTCGATCTCATCGCGCTCGATCGAGGACTGCGCCCGGGCGTAGAGATCGATGAGCTGGACCATCTGATCGGGATTCATGGCGCCGCCTTGGGCAGGTCGGCGACCAGTCCGGCGACCGCCGGGGCCAGTTCGCTGGCCGGGAAACTGCCCGGGAAGCCTTCCGCGGCGGCGCGGGCCAACCCCGCCTGCTCTGCGCGCTTGGCCGGATCACCGGGTAGGCGCGCGAGTTCGGCGAGGAAGAAGACGCGCAGCCAAGCGGCGCGCGAGCGCAGCACGTCGGACATCTCGGCCGGCATCGCCTCGACCTCCTTCAGACCTTCGCCCAGGCTCAGCTCGCGATCGATCGGTTCGGCCTCGAGGGCGAGATCGCGCAGACATTCGGCGATGGCGATGCGGTTCTCCGCCGACAACGGCGAGGCCTGCGCCGCCTGCCGGGTGGGCGAGGCCGGGTCGAGCATGTCCTTGTCGCTGCGATGGGTGCGGCCGAGCCACTCCTGCAACGCCTCGCGCAGGTCGTTCAGCGCCTTGTCGCGCTCGCTGCGCGGCCGCTCCAGGCCCGAACCGAGATCGGCGGCAGCGACCGGACGCACCCCGCTCGACGAGCGCAGGATCGCCTGGATGCGCTCGTCGCGTGTGCGCGCCGACAGTTCGAGGTCGCGCAGCAGGCGGTCCTCGGCGTCGAGCAGGTTGACGTCGGTGTTCACCGGGGCGAGCGGGGCCGAGCGCGGCAGCGGCGGCTGCGCAGCGGCGCCGCCTTCAGCGGCCAGGCAGGTCGCGGCCAGGACGGCCAGAAGCAGGGTCTTCATTCGCTCACCTCGCCACGGAAGGCCTGGATCGCCTCACGCAGACGGCCCTGGGCGCGCAGGTGCTCGCCGAGCAGCTGGGCCGCGTACTCGCGGTCGCGCGCCCCGATGGTCGGATCGCGCAGGAAGCGGCGCAGCTCGGTTTCGCCACGCGCATCCTCACCCGACAACAGCAGACTGCGCGCCAGGCCAAGCATCGAGGCGTGACGCAGCTCGGGGCTGGGCTGCTCGTCGAGGACGCGACGATAGGTCGCGGCCGCCTGCTTGGCCAGCGAGGCCTGCTCGGCGCGGTCGCGGCGGGCCGCCAGCCACTGCGCCCGGGCGATGTAGAAGAGGACGCGGGCGCGCACCGGGCCGGGATAGCGGCCGAGCCGCGAGACCAGTTCGCCGAGCAGCTGATCAAGCTGCTGCCGGCCCGGCCGGTTGTCGTTCACCTGGTCGTCGCGCAGCAGCTGGTAGAGGGCGGCAACCGCCTGATCCTCGGATTCCAGTTCAGCGTAGCACTGGGCGATGCGCACCAGGATGTACGGAGCGATATCTCCCTGCGGGAAGTCCTGGCGGGCGCGCAGGAAGGCGAACAGGGCGCGGACGTGGTCGGGCTGCTCGCGGCGCAGCCAGCACTCGCCGGCGCGGAAGGCGGCGGTGGCGTAGAGGCCGGCCTCGGCCTGGGGATCGGTGCTGCCCGACTTCCAGCGCCGGTGCAGCAGTTCGAAGCGCGGCCTGGCCTCGTCGGCCCGGCCGAGATGGAAGGCGCACTCGGCCAGCCAGAAGGCCGACTGGTCGGGTGCGTCCTCGACGCCACGACCGGTCGATTTCAGCCAGCGGGCTATCTGCACCTCGGACTCGCGGAAGCGGGCGGACGCTTCGGGCGGGACCTCGTTGGCTTCGCCGCCGGGCAGGCCGAGGGCCTGACGGCCGGCGGTGAAGAGCAGTTCGCCCAGACCGAATCGCGCCGCGGCGACCTCGCTGGCGGCGCCCGGCATGTCGGCGTAGTGCTCGAGCAGACGATGCAGGTCGTCCACCGCCTCGTCGTAGGCGCCGGCATCCTGGCGGTCGGCCCCGAGACGGCGCGCCGCCTGCGAAGACAGCAGCAGCACGCGGGCCCCGATGGGATCGCTCATCTCGGCACGCGCCAGCCAGGAACGGAAGGCGATGCGCGCATCGGCGTAGGCACCGAGCGCGAGCATCGCCTCTCCGGCTCCGAGCGAGGCCTGCTGGACCCAACGCCAGGTCGAGGGATCGGAGGAGGCGCCGTAGGCCTCGATCAGACCGGAGAATCCGCGCAGGGCCGGGGCATGGCGGCCGGCCGCGGCATCCTGCGAGGCCATCAGCCACATCGCCTCGGCGGCGGCCGGTCCACGCACGCCGGCCGCGACGCGTTCGAGGGCGATGCGCGCCCGGCGATCCAGGTCGTCTGCATCTGCGGTCCTGGTCTCGATGATCAGGCGACGCGCCTTGCCGCTGCCCTCCTCGCGCCAACGCAGGCCGAGCTGGCCGAGCAGCCGGTCGAGCGCCTCGGGATAGGGGACGGCGGTGAGCCTGAGATGGACCTGGCGCGACAGGGCCGCTGGCTGGACTTCGTCGAGCCCGGCGCCGAGCAGGGACGCCAGCTGCTTGAGAATGCGCTCGGCCGCCTCGGGGCCGAGCGCAGCGCTGACCAGGGCGCCGTTGCCTGCCACCGGCTGGACGCTCAACGCCTCGCCGAACACCGGACACAGCTTGGTTTCGCCGGCCGCAGCCGGTGCAACCGGTCGGGTCGGGGCCGGATCCTCGCCGGAACCGGCGCCGACCGTCCCGCCACCGGCCAGCGAGGCACGCACGCGCTCCAGGGCGCGCTGCAGGGCCTGGACCTCGGCGGAGAGTTCCGGTCCGACCGCCGCCGGGGTCTGCGGGTCGCTGCGGCCGGCCCGCGGGGTCAGCTGCAGGACGCGCGGCTCGGGCGGCAGCGAGGGCATCGGGGTCGTGGATTCGGCGGCGCAGATGGGGGCCGCGACCAGGACGAGCAGAAGGCATGAGCGCATCAGTGGTGCCCTCCGGCGGCAGGCGCGGCGTGGGCGGGTTCGGCGGCGTGGCTGTCCGCCGGGACGGCGACCGGGGCCGAGGCGAGCGCCCCGCCTTCGCGGCTGCGCGCCAGCAGGCGGCCGAGGGTCAGGTAGGCATCGGCCACCGCCTGACGGTTGCGTTCGAGGTCGGGCGATGGCCGGCCGGCGGTATCGCTGGCTGCCAGCCAGCGCGCCTCGGAGGCGAGCACGGCATAGACCTGACGGATCGCACCGGCCTGGTCGCCCAGCCGGGTGAGGCAATCGGCATGCTCGAGGAGGACGCGCGGATCATCGTCGCCGCCCGCCGATTCAAGGGCCGCCGCGTATTCATCGGCAGCCCGCCGCCACGCGCCCAGACCGCGGAAATAGCGCGCCAGAGCGAGTCCGATGTCGGACGCCCGGTCGGGATGCACGCGTTTCAGCTCCTCCATCCAACGCACGCCACGCGCACGTTCCGATTCGTCCCGCTCCTCCAGCTTGGCCAGGGCGAGCCGCAACTTGTCGGCGTAGCCGTCGGCGGCGGGGTGTTCGATCTCGCGCGCCGCGCGCAGCTCGCCGGACAGCCCGGCGATGTTGGCGGTCAGCACGATCAGAGCCCCGCTGCAGATACCCAGAAAAAGCACGGCCGCCGCCAGCAGCCCGCCCGTCCAGCGCCATTCGAAGGTGGTGACCGTGGCGACCGTCGTCGTCATCACCGGCTGGGCGTGGATCGAAGCGGTCGAGGCGGTACGCCCCAGCACGCTGTTCACATCGACGGCATCGCGGGTGAATTCCGGCGAGTCCGGGGGCGAGGACTCGGCCTGCAGACGGTCGATGTCGGCATCCTTGCCAGCGATGGCGGCGGCGACCTCCTCGGCCTCGGGGGCGCCGGTGGCCTGGGCAAGCTGCTTGACCAGCGCATCGATGTCCGACTGGGCGATGACCGCCTCGCTGTCGGTACCAGGCGGGGCGTCGCTGCCCTGCTTGGCGATGATCGCATCGATCTCGTCGGCGCTGAGCGCCTGGGTCGCGTCACTGCCTGCCCTGGGGATGGTGGCCACCGGCTCTGGGGCAGGCGGCACCTTGCGGGTGGGTTTGGCGACCGCTTCCGCCACCGGAGCGGGCGCTGCGGCAGGTTCAGGATCGACCTTGGCGGCACCGACCCGGGACTGCGGGGCCCCGAGTTCGGCAAGCAGCTTGTCGATATCGGACTGGGACAGCGGCCCTTCGACCGTCGCGCTGGCGCTCGGCTTGGCACCTGGGGCGGCTGGTGTCGCCGCCTTTGACGTCGCACCTGCGGGCGGAGGGGAAGCTGCCGAGGCGATCTCGGATGCGCTGCCAGCGCCAGCCGGCACCTCCAGCTCGTTGAGCAGTTTGTCGATCTCCTGCTGGTCGAGATGCGTATTGCCCGTGCTGACGGCGGCTTGCTGACGGGTGGTCGGGTTGAGCTCGGCCAGCAGCTTGTCGATCTCACCCTGGTCGAGATGGCCTCCACTTGAGGTCGCAGTCGACGGCTTGGGGGCCGGCGTGGTGATCGCTTCGGTCGCCTGCGAGATGAGGGCATCGATCGCATCCTGATCGAGGGCCTCGGCAGCAGGCGCGGGTACCGGCGCCGGCGCCGGTGCGGCTGCCGGTGCCGACACGGGTGCGGCGGCAGGCGCGGCGTCAGCCGGCGGCTTGCTGCCGCCCGCGTCGAGCTCGGCGAGCAGCTTGTCGATATCGTCCTGTCCGAGGGAGCCGTCGGCCATGGGTACGGAACCTTCCAACTGCCTTACGCAACCGGCGAGCCTATTCCGTCATCATCGAAGAGACCGGCCCGTTCTTCCCCCCCGACCCCAGGCTGGACGAGGGCTTCAGGTGCGGTCCGTATCGACACATCGCAGGCTGCGCAGGCTGTCCCCAGCTGTGACGGAAGACCGATGAACGGACCGGCCCCGGCCCGCACGCTGGCCAGCAACCAGGATCCGGCGGTGGACCAGGTCGTCGCCTGCACCGCCCGTCCAACGACCAGTTCCTGGTCCCAGAGTCGTTCAGCTGACTCATCGTAAACCGTTGAGGTCTCTTTATCTACAATCGCAACGACAGATTCTGGAGACAGCGCCAGGCGAATGCCGTGGGCCGCCAGCCAGCGGCCACGATCGACCGTGGAAGAAAGCGCATGCGTCCCGTCCAGCCACACCCGCACCCCCTGCTGATCGACATGCACGCTGAGCCGACCGGCAGCAGCGGATGAGGCCAGTTCGGCCACGGCCAAGCGGGCCAGCCGTCCGGGGACATGACTGAGCAGCTGGCGAACCCCGACCAGCGCTTCCGCCGCTTCGCTCCAGGCCACCTCGGTGGGCGGACCCTGCGGCCTCCGCGCCCGGCTGATCGCGCTCCGGACGTCCTTGATCGCCACCGGTTTGGTGAAGAAATCGACAGCCCCGCAGCGCAGAGCCCGGACCGCATCATCATAGGTCGCGTACCCGCTGATCATGATGAACGGGACCCCCAATTGGGCCATCAGGTCAAGACCATTGCCATCGGGCAGCTTCAGATCGCTGACCGCCAGGTCCGGCGTCCAGTCAGCAACGACAATGCGGGCTTCGCCGAGACCGGCGCCGGCACGCACCTCATGGCCATCGCGCGTGAACGCGCGGACCAATGCGGTGCGGATGCTGTCCTCGTCTTCGACCACCAGGATGCGCACGCCTGCATGCTATGGTGCTCTGGACGCGACGCATCAGCGATTGCCTGTCCGCGCCCCGGGCGCTATCATCACCGTGGAATGGCCACCGCCGTCAGTTCACTGCTTGCGCTGCTGCCCGACCACGACCAGCGGCAGCAACTCGGCAGCCTCGATCCCGGCGCTGGCATGATCTCGCACATCTGCTCCTCGCCGAGCGAGGCCGACCGCCTGTTGCGACGGATCCAACCCGATGTGCTGGTCTCGGGACGCGGAGCGGGACTGCCCTGGCTGCGACAGGCCCACGCCCGCGATCCGGACGCCTTCCGCATCATCTGCGTCGAACGCAGCCAGCTCGCGACGGCGATCAACTACGTCAACCTCGGCGATGCCGACGCCGTGCTGCGCGAGCCGTTCGACAGCCAGGGCGTCCTTGATCTGTTCCACCACGGCTGCGAGCAGGCCCTGCTGCGCCGCCATACCCGCAGCCTGGTCGATGAGCTGGCGGTACGCAACGCCGAGCTGCTCGGCTTCAACGAGCGCCTCGAGGAGCTGGTCGCCGAACGCACCAGCCACCTGGTCGAGGCGCGGGAACGTCTCGAAGAATCGCAGCGTCAGATGGTGCAGCTCGAGACGCAATCGACCGTCACCCATCTGCTGCGCGGCCTGGCGCACGAGTTCAACAATCCGCTCGCAGCGATCTACGGCTATGCCCAGCGCATGCGCCGCCAGTACGCCGCCGATGCTGATGCAGCCCGCCGTCTCGACGTGATCCTGCAGGAGGTCGGCCACTGCCGCACCGTGGTGACGCAGCTCGGCCAGCTCGCCACCCCCCTCACAGAGCAGCCCGGCAACGTCGATCCAGGTGCCCTGTTGGTCGAAGCAAGCAAACGACTCGAAGCAGCCGGCGTGGCCCTGCCACGTCTGATGATCGATCCAGGCACGCCACAGGCAGTCGCTGCGCCGCGTGCCCTGGTGAAGGCCTTCGAACAGATCCTCGCCAACGCCTGCGAAGCCGGGGCCAAGACCATCACCATGCATGGCGAAAGCGGCGGCGGACGCACCCGTCTGCAACTCGAGAACGATGGGGATACGCCTGACGAGGTCAGCATCTCCAACGCCATCCGGCCATTCTACACCACACGGGCCAACCAGGGCCACCGTGGGCTGGGCCTATCGACGGCCGCCGCCCTGCTGCGCGAACAGGACGGCACCATCCAGCTGGACCGACGCAGCAACGGTGGAGCCGTCATTCAGCTGACCCTGCCGACCACGGGAACAGATCGACGAGGGTCCTCGAGCGGCCTGGTACCCGCCATTGGCAGCTCCCCGGCGCCAATGCCAGCCACCACCCTGGTCATCGATGACGAACCGATGGTCGCCGAGATCCTGGTCGATGCCTTGCGTGAAACCGGGTGCCAGACCGCCGTGGCAGGCAGCTTCGCCGAGGGTATCGCCGAGCTCACCCGGCTCGACGTACGTGCCCTGGTCGTCGATCTGAACCTGCCCGACGGCAGCGGGCTGGACCTCGCCCGTCGGGCCTTGGCGCTCAAGCCGCACCTCGCCGGCCACATCGCCCTGACTACCGGGGAAAGCGATACCCGCCTGATTGAACGCCTGATCGCCGACCACGGCTTCCCGATCCTGGCGAAGCCGTTCCGTCTCGAACAGGTCAGCGCGCTCGCGGCGCAGATTAGGTAAGGGCCCGGAAGACAATAACCTTGTCATCTTCGTTTGCAGGGCCGGGCCAGCTTCAAGCTTGGAGCTTCGAGCTTGGAGCCCGAATCGTCAGCACAGTGGATCGGCCAGATGCCGCTCAGTGTAAGACATATTTCCTGACAAGCCCTAAGGGCTCGCGCAACAATAACTGACGCGATGGAACACGACGCACGCTCGCCCAGCTTGGAGCTTTGAGCTTCAAGCTTTGAGCCCGCAGGAGCGGCAATGCCCCTGGGAGCGCGCGGCCCGCGCGCCAGCGGCGCGCGCTCCCAGGCTTACTTCCCTGCGCCCCTGAGCTGGACAACTACTTGAAGTTGGCGGCGGCGAAGTCCCAGTTCACCAGGCTGTCGAGGAACACCTCGAGGAACTTCTGGCGCAGGTTCTTGTAGGTCGGGTAGTAGGCGTGCTCCCACACGTCGGCGGTGATGATCGGCACCGCGGCGCCCTTGACCGGGGTGTCGGCGTTGCCGGTCTTGACGATCTTCAACTTGCCGCCGTCATTGACCAGCCACACCCAGCCGCTGCCGAACTGGGTCATGCCGCCGTTGATGAACTCCTTGCGGAAGTTGTCGTAGCTGCCGAAGTCGCGGTCGATCGCGGCGGCGAGGGCGCCGCTCGGCTTGCCGCCGCCCTTGGGCTTCATGCTGTTCCAGAAGAAGGTGTGGTTCCAGATCTGGGCCGCCTGGTTGAACACGCCGCCATCGCTGGTCTTGATGATGTCGAGCAGGGCCGCATCGGTGGCGTCGGGCTTCAGCTCGTTCAGCTTGACGACGTAGGCGTTGTGATGCTTGCCGTGGTGCAGCTCGACGTTCTCCTTGGTGTAGAACGGCTCGAGGGCGTCGGCGGCGTAGGGCAGGGCGGGGAGGGTGACAGGCATGGTGAGTCTCCAGGAAACCGTGTTCGACGGTAGGGTTGCGTGCACTTATGGGGACCGAGGCGGGGACGGCAAGGCTGGCCTGCTGGAATCCTGGCACTCCGTGCTGGAATCCTGGAATCGTGGGCGAGACTGCCGGCATGGATGCCCTCGCTCCCAATCTCCGACGTCTGCGCGCCTCAGCTGGCCTGACCCAGGCCGAACTTGCGGCCAAGGCTGGGGTACCGCGAGCCACCCTCGCCAGCATGGAACAGGCCGGCAGCAACCCCGGCATCCTCGCGGTGCAGGCGGTCGCCCGGGCGCTGGGCATCGGCCTCGACGATCTGGTCGAACCGCGCCCTGAAGAACGCCACTACCTGATCGGCCCACGCGAGCAGCAGGACTACCGCGCCGACGCCGGACGCTTCAGCGCCCGGCTGGTCTCGCCAATCGCCAGCAAAGGCGTGGCGATCCATCGCGTGGTGATGCAACCGCGCTGCCACAGCATCGGCCGACCGCATCCGCCCGGCGCCCAGGAATTCTTCCTGACCCTGGTCGGTACGGCCGTGATCGAGATCGAAGGAGAATCAGTCGAGGTGCCGGCAGGGCACCTGCTGCAGTTCCCCGGCCACCGCCGGCACAGCTACGGCAATCCGGGCCGGACAGTGTGCGAGGCGGTCAGTTCGGTGGTCATGCAGCTCGGCTGAAGCCGCGCCGACGGCGAACCAGCCCGAGCATGCCGAGAAGGATCAATCCGACCCCGGCGCCACATCCTCCGCCCCCTCCGCCGCCACTGCCCGATGAGCCTCCGCCGCCGACCGCTCCGACCGTCAGGGTCAGGGTGCGCGTCGTGGTCAACCCACCGTCGGAGACGGTGACGGTGATCACCGCACCACCTGACTGCCCCACGACCGGGGTGATGGTCAGAGTGCGTACCGCACCGGATCCGCCCAGGACAATCCCCGCGTCTGCAACGACCGCCTGGTTGGAGGAGGATGCCGTCAGCACCAGATCGCCGGCCGGCTTCTCGAGGTCGGCAACCGTGACGGTGAGCGGTCCCGCCGTCTGATTGACGGCGGTCGAGAACTCATTCACGAGACTCAACGTCGGTGCGTCATTGACCGCCGCAACCGTCAGCACGAAGGTGCGTGTGGCGGACTGGGCCCCGTCGCTGACCGTCAGGGTCACGGTGCTGAGACCCGACTGGTTGAGGACCGGGGTCAGGGTCACCGACCTGCTGCCGCCGGTGCCGGCGAACGCGATGCCTGGTACCGGCAACAGGGCGCTGTTGCTGCTGCCTGCGGACAGGACCAGGGCATTCAGGGCGGTGTCGGCATCGGCGATGGTGAAGGACACCGGTCCGCATACCCCATCCTCGTTGATCGTCTGGTTGGCGATGGCCGTGATGGTCGGGGCAAGACCTCCGCCACCCGATCCGGTGTGGACCAGACTCAGCGCGATGCTGCCGCCAACCGTGCCATAGCTGGCCACGGCGATCTGGTACACCGTCCCGTTGACCGCGGGGAACACGACCCGGCTGGTGGTGCCGCTGTTGTCATCGTTGCTGGCGACCTTGGCCAGCGTCCCCAATGCACCTCCGGAATAGACCGCCAGCACGGTATCGAAGCTGGAACCGAGCAGATCGATGGTCGCCGTACCGTCACTGGGCGCTGTCCAGGTCCACCATACGGACGCGGTCTCGGAACTCACCCAGTGCATCGGTTCGTCAACTTCCCTGGTCGCGCCGATGTTGCTGCCAGTCGTGGTCGCATTCGCCCCGCTGAGCGCGATCCGCCCGGCGAATGCGTCGTTCGCCGGCGGCGGCAGGCCGGCGATGGTCACGACCACGGCAGCCGGTGCCACCGCCACGTAGCTCGCCGATCGAACCAGTGAAAGGACGACCGTCTCGGCCGATTCGGCCACGGCGTCCGCAACCGCCGTCAGGGTGAGATCGGCAGAGGAAGCCCCGGCCGGAATCGTCGCCGTGGTCGCGGTGCCGCCTGCCAGGGTGTAGTCGCTGGTCGAGGCGCTGCCCGTGATCGCATAGGTGATGGCCAGGGCGGCGGTGGTCGGACCACTGCGCGTCAGCCGCCAGCGTCCGGTGTCAGCGGCGCCTTCGGCAGCGGCCGCATCAGGCGCAGACAGGGTCACAGTGGGCAGGGCTACGCAGGTGAAATTCCGTCCTGCCACCGATGTGGTGACGTTCACCGGATTGGCTGGGGTGGCCGCGAAGGTGGTGTAACCGGCCTTCACCGCCGACAGGGTGACCGACCCGCTTGCGATGTTGCCGAGGAGGTAGTTGCCATCGCTGTCGGTCAACGTGCCGCGATAGGAGGCTCCGCTGAGACCGTTGTGCACGCGCACCCCGGCGACCGGGCTGAAAGCCTCGTCGCGAACCTGACCGCTGACCGAGAAGGTGGTGGGGCTGCCGATCGTCACGGGCAGGAGTTTACTCGCCGTTCCGCCCTTCATGTCGCTGACCGTGACGACCACCGGATAGATGCGGGCCGACGACCATGACTTGCTGACCGTCGCGGCGTTGGTGGACAGGCTGCCGTCGGCGAAGTCCCAATGCCAGGCCAGGGCATCGCCATCAGCGTCGGTGGCGCTGACCGTGTAGCTGCCCGCCACGCCGACCGCCAGGCTGCCCGGCCCGCTGAGCAGGGTGATGGTCGGGGCGCGATTGCCGGAAAATCCACCGATGTTCACCTGTACATCGACGCTTTGGGGCGTGGTTCCCGCGAATCCGGTCGGGGTGATGTGGATGCCGGCCATACGATCGCTGAAGGTCCGTCCGAAGGTGACCTGATGATCGTCCTTGCCTGATGCGGTGCCCGGTGTCGTATCAAGGAGCTGATCGCCTTCGTCGTTGTTGCCGACGCTGTTCAGCTTCACGGTAACGCCGTTGGATTGCCATTGATTGCTGGTGAACAGCCGCCGGTATTCGACCCAGTAGTAGGATGAGAACGTGTAGGATCCGAGCTTCAGCGGCTGGCTGATGCGCAGCCCCTGCTTGCGGCCGGATCCGAGGATCGTGGATTCGTCCTGGGCGTAGAGCCGTACGTTCGCGCTGCTGCCGAGCGAGTGAATGTCCGCATCGGTCAGCCAGTCGAGTACGCGCTTCGATCCGGCATTGAAATGCTTGGTTCCTGCACTGGCCGAACCCATGGTGTCGAAGGTGTTGCCATACTCCTGGTTGGACCCGCTCCCGATCACGCTGTCCCCGGAGGCATTCCAGTAATTGGCGTGCCACAGTCCGAGGTTGTGGCCGAACTCGTGGGCCGCCACCCCCTGCGAATCGGTCTTCAGCCAGGTGCCGGAGGCGCCGACGTAGGCTTGGCCGCTGAAGCCGCCGGGGCCGCCGTTGTAGCGCACCACATAATGGTCGAAGAGCGCCTTGTTCTGGCCGAGCGCAGTAGCGGCGGCGGCAGCGTCACTCAGCACCGCGCCGTCATTCGTTCCATAATCGGTGGCGGTCTTCGGCAGGGTGACCGCGATATAGGTGGCGTCGAAACCCTGGAATTTTCCGTAACTGACGGTCTGGAACCAGGTGTTGACCCCGGCGATGCAGGCCTGGGCATCGCCCTGCTGCGGAATCGAGGTCGTCTGTCCGCTGAAGGTCGCCAGGATGTACAGCAACGTCTTGCTGCCCTCGGTCCAGGTGGACGGCACTGGCAGGTCGGGGCTGAGCGGTTCTGCTGCAGCCGCGGCTTCATCCGCTGCCCGGATATGGCCGGCGCTGCACAGGAAACGGACCGTCTTGCCCAGCACCAGGGCTGGGCCGCCTGGATCCGCTTCCACCGCGAGGCCCGAGACCGGGCAGCTGCCGGCGACAAGCTCCCGACCGGCCAGTGGTTCTTCCGCTTCCAGTGCCCGACCCGGACGCTCGTCGATCGCTGCCTCGCCGTCGAGGGCGATACCCCAGACCGGAACGGGCTGCTTGCTGAGCATACCCAGGCGCCGGCCGTAGGTGTGGTGAACCAGCGAACTGCCATCAGCGAAGGAGAGAACCGGCACCACGACCACACCCTCGCCGTCGCGGCGCGCCGCCTTGGCCATCAGACGAGCCGCGCTGACCACTGGCTCCTCGACCAAGGCAAGCACCTCAGGGGGCAGTCCTGCACGCTGGGTCCAGTTCAGCCGACGCGCCAGGGCCGCGCGTGGATCATAACGCATCAACGCGAGCAGGGCCACACGGCGCTCACGGGCCAGGGCGATCCCGGTGGCGAGTCCGGCAGGTGGCCGGCCAGAGCGCGTCCAGGCGACCAGCCAGGTGGGCAGCCGGTCCCAGATCGCCTCCGCCTCTGCAGCGCCAAGGTCCGCAGCACGACGCACGCCCGTCTGGTCCGGTAGCCTGGTTGAGACCGGTTGGACAGGGGCTGACCCGGCTGGGGATGCGCCGACGACGGGGGCATCAGGCGCAGCGGGGGCAGTACCGGAGCGCGGCGCAACAGCGCACGAGGCCACGCACAATACAACCACGGACAAGAAGCAGGATATGGTGCGCATGTGGTGATATTTCACCCAAACACGCACCAACAAGCGGCAGATTGTCATTCTTGGACACTGCTGAACCGGTACATGCCACCGGTTTTCACCACTGTCTTGCGCTCCTTTGGAGAGCCGTGATCGCTCTTCTCGCCGAAGAACCGCAGGGGTGTTCTTGGCCACAGGGGGCAGGCGGCCCCCTGAACCCCCGCAGGGTGCTTTTTTCCGCACCCCGCTAGCATCCCCACCCCATGCACGGCACCGCTGAATGCGAGGATCTCCAAGCCCTGGTCAACAGTGGGGCGATACGCTCGCTGGCGGGCATCGCTCCAGGCCAGATCCAGCCGAGCAGCCTCGACCTGACCCTGGCCGAGGAGGGCTACCGCCTGCCCGGCTCGATCCTGCCCCTGCCAGGCGAGAGCGTGGCCGATCTGGCACAGCAGCTCGCGCTCGAGCGCCTCGACCTGTCCAAACCGGTGTGCCTGGCGCGCAACCAGATCTACCTCGTCCGCCTGCGCGAAGAGCTGACCCTGCCCGCCGGGGTCGAAGCCTACTGCAACGGCAAGAGTTCGACCGGGCGCGTCGATCTGGCGACCCGCGTCCTCGCTGACGGCACGCCGCGCTACGACCGCGTTCCGGCCGGCTACCGCGGCCAGTTGTGGATCGAACTGATCCCGCGCAGCTTCCATGTCATCGCCACGGCTGGCGTGGCGGTGAACCAGGCGATCGTGTTCGCCGGACGCCAGGTGCTGGGCCAGGCCGAGATGGTCGCCCGGCATAGCGCCAGCCCGATGATGTTCGTCGGCCAGACCCCCTGCGGCGCGGACAGCATCTTCGACGGCCGCCTGATGATGACTGCCGACCTCGACCGCGAGGTGATCGGCTTCGTCGCCAAGCCGACCCACCTGCCCCTCGACCTGACGCGCATCGCCGCGCACCGCGCCGACGACTTCTTCGATCCGGTGCGCCGCGCCCCGTCGGGCTGGCTGTTCCTGGAACAGAACCGCTTCTACATCCTCGCCACGCGCGAGCGCATCGCCGTACCCGCCGACCTGGCCTGTGAGATGGTCCCCTTCGAGGCCACCGCCGGCGAATTCCGCGCGCACTACGCCGGCTTCTTCGATCCCGGCTGGGGCATGCGCGACGGCCGCATGGTCGGCGCCCCCGCCGTGCTGGAAGTGCGTCCGCACCAGGACGGCCTGATCCTGCGCCACGGCCAGCCGATCTGCGCCATGGCCTACGAGGTCCTGTCGCAGCCCTGCACGCGTCTGTACGGCGTGTGCGGGAACACCTACGCGAACCAGGATGGGCCGAGGTTAAGCAAGCATTTCCGCTGAGCGTCAGTCGACTCGCTGTGGAATCAGTCTGTGATGGCGATGCGGAACCCGAGGTAGAAGAACGCCGCGACTGGTAGCGCCTTGCTGCGCGCCGCCGGACGGCTCGCGGAGGCATCGAGATTCCAGGCTCCGCCACGGATCACGCGATGCACCCCTCCGGTCGCCAGCGGATCAGTGACCGATTCCCGATGGTAGCGGACATAGGTGTCCGCTACCCACTCCAGGACATTGCCCTGCATGTCGTACAAGCCGAAGGCGTTGGCTTGCAGCTTGGCAACAGGGCGGGTGCCGTCGACACCGCTTTCGACGGTCCAGCCGCGCAGGGTGCCCGGCTGGGATGGCTGGTCGCTGCCGGCTCGGCAGGCGTATTCCCATTCCGCCTCGGTGGGCAGTCGCACCGGCGCACCGGTCTTGCCACCGAGCCGGGCAAGGAAGTCCTGCAGGGTGTTCCAGCTCACCGATTCGACGGGAAGATCAGGAGCCTGGAAGTGGGCCGGCGACGTGCCGACCACGGCGGCGTAGAGCGCCTGGGTGACCTCCGTCTCGCCCAACCAGAAGGGCTTCGTCAGCGTCACGAGATGGCGGTCTTCGTCAGCCGAGCGGCCAGGATCATCCATCGCGCTGCCCATCCAGAAATTTCCAGCCGGAATCAGGCGCAGACGCTGGCGGGCACCACCGACGGTCAGGTCGGCCCAGCGACCCAGGGCATCGCTACCGGCCTCCGCAGCCCACACGGGCTTCGCTATTGCCGGTGGTTGAGGCGCCGACGGCACAATCGGATCCGGCTCCACCGGCATAACCGGTGCTACGGGAGCGGCGGGGGCGGCGGCTGGAACAGCCGCAGCTTGACCAGCAGCCATGACCCAGGCGATGACCGCAGCCAGGGCACAGACCCCGAGACCAATGGCGATCCACAGTGTCCGCCGCACCGGCGGAGGGACACGCGGTGCAGGCTCCTGCACGCCCCGCGTCGAGCGCGATCCCGCCTCCCGCGAGAAGCTGGCCGTACCGCCGCTCTTGGCCGTCCTGGCATGGATGGGCGAGAACTGGTACTGCAACCGCTCGAGATCCTCGCGCAGTTGCCATGCCTCGGCGTAGCGCTCCTCCGGACGCAGGGCCGTGGCCCGCGCGAGAACCGCCGCGAGGTCGGGATCGATCAGACCGGCGGGCAACTCCGCGAGCACGGGCTGGGATGCGGCATGCAGCTGAGCCAGGCGCTGCTGCGTGAACCCGCTGCGTGGGGTGCGGCCGAGCAGGGCCCCGATCAGCAGCACACCGACGGCATAGATATCTCCGGCGGCAGTGGCCCCACCTTCGCCGGGAACCGCCTCCGGAGGCAGATGGAGGGCGGTCGGCGTCGCCATCTGGGCTGGCGGATCGCTATCGATGAGCGCCGGAAGACCGAGATCGGCGAGCCGTACGCCATCCTCGTCGTCGACGTGGATGTTGCTCGGACGCAGGTTGCCGTGGACCAGGTCGGCAGCATGGATCGCCTCCAGGCCCATGGCGATCTGCCAGGCGAGATACACCGCTCGGGTGCGCTCGATCGGTCCGAGGGCCATGAGCGAAGCGAAATCATCACCCTCGATCAGTTCGCAGGCGAGATAGACCCAGCCGTTCGACTGACCGACATCGTAGCAGGGCAGGACACGGTCATGGGTGACCAGACGCGCAGCGTTGGCTGCCTGCAGGAAGCGCTGCGCGAAGACTTCACTCTCCGCCAGGTGGGGCAGGAGGATCTTGAGCACGACATGCTGCTGATGCGACTCCAGCAAGGCCCGGTAGACGGCGGTCAGCGGACCGCTCCCGACCAACGACTCGACCCGGTAGCCGTCAATCGCGATGCTGCCCGGTTCCGGAGGCGTCTGCCCACGGCTGGCGTTGCGCAGATTGAGGAACGAGCGCTGCTTGGACATGACGACCCGGTACGTTTAAGGTGCGGAGGCAGCATCGTCTCCGCATGTGAATGAATGGTGAAGCACGCTCGGCATCCATGATTTGGCAACGCTGGTCTCATGCGGTCTTCACACAGACCGAGACGGTCGGGCTTCAGCTCAATCGACAGGACATCAACCATGCGTCTCTGCCTTCTCGCCAGCCTCACCGTCTATGCCGCTGCCGCCGACACCATCATCTACGATGGCAGCAGCACGGTCTATCCGATCATTGTCGCTGCCGCCGAAAGCTACGCCGATGTCGATCCGCGTTTCAGCCTTGAAGCCAAGCCTACTGGTTCGACCGCCGGATTCCGCTCCATGCTGGCCAGGTCATGCACCATCAATGGCGCCAGCCGGGCTATCAACGCCAAGGAACTGAAGGCGGCCGAGGAGGCGAAACTGGAGTTCATCGAGGTTCCGGTCGCCTTCGACGCCCTGTCTGTCGTGGCAAATCCGCGCAATCCGTGGCTCAAGGATCTGAAAGTCACCGAGTTGCAGGCGCTTTACTCGACCGGTGGCGCCCTCAGCTGGAAGGCCGTGCGCAACGGATTCCCCGACGCCAAGGTGGCCTTGTTTGGCGCCGGGAGCGACTCCGGAACCTACGATTACTTCCAGGAGGCCGTGGTCACCAAGGAACGCAAGTTCCGCTCCGACATCGTGGTCAGCGAGGATGACCACGTCCTGGTGCAGGGCGTCGCCGCCGATGTGAACGCCATCGGCTACATGGGTCTGGCCTACCTCATCGAGAACGCCCAGGTGCTCAAGGCTGTTGCCATCGACAACGGCAAGGGACCAGTCATGCCGACCAAGGAGACCGTCCTTGACGGCTCGTATGTCCCGCTGTCGAGGCCGATCTTCGTCTATGTCCGACTTGAGAACATGTCGCGCCCTGACATCGCCGGCTTCATCAACTATCTGCTCGACAAGCCCGAGATCATCGAGTCGGTAGGCTATGTCGCACTGCCGTCGAGCATGCGCAGCGAGATCAAGGCACGCTTCGCCAAGCGCACCACGGGCAGCATCTTCTCGGGCATCGCCGTCGGCACCACCCTTGCCCAGGCCATGGGCGTGGAAAGCAGGGCCGAGGCGCCAAAATCCGCTGTTCCTGCAGCACCCGCCGTGCCTGCCGTCGTGGCACCGCTTGCAGCCGCCAAAAGCGCTCCGGCGTGGAGCGGCCCGAGCGGCGCCAAGTACCAGCAGGACCTCGAACGCCTGCGCGCCGCCTCGCTCGACCTGGCCCGCCGCTCGCTGGAGGATGGCGCAACGGTCGAAGAGATCGCCAAGCGTACGTCCGAGCTCAAGCAGCAAGCCGATGCGCTAGCCGACGCCTTCCGCAGCGCTCCCCGCACCAGCGGCAGTGGTCTCAGCCTGGCCGAAGCTGCCGCCCTGGCAAAGTGAGGCATCACATGCGCACCATACCCCTGCTCCTCGTCGGAAGCCTGGCCCTGCTCGCCGGCTGCGGTGACGGCCGCTCCGCCGCCCCGGCCTCCTCCCCTGCACCCGTTCCTGTGGCGCTTCCGGTCGACCTGCTCGGCACCTGGACGGCACAGGATGGCAGCGGATTCATCGCCCTGGGCGCCCGTCAGGTGGTCGTCGCCGTCGATGGCGCTCCACGCATCGTCGCCATGCCAATTCAGAACGCGATAGAGCCCGGCATGAGCGCCGGCATGATCGGACTTGCCGGCGGCGCGGCCCTGTTCCTCGCCCGTGGAACCACGCCCGTGAACGGTGTACCGGTCGACCACCTCGACATCGAGATCGTCGGCGCCGATGGGAAGGCGGTCCGTCGTAGACTGCTTGCCGAATCCGGCCTGCGCATGGCGGCGCGGATTGCACCCGCTGCCGCACCTGCCACCCCAACCGCAAGGACGCCAGAGGTCGTTGCTGTTGTGCCGAAACCGGCGGATCCGGATGCCGATTTCCTTGCCGGCGTGTCTCCGGCACGCCGCAACCTGGCAGAGCATTGCATCGCCCGGGCCCGCGCCGGTGATCCACCCGTTGTCCTCTCCACCGACTTCGGCAACCGCCAGCGCCTGACATTCAGCGCCGTCCTCACCCTGATGGAGCAGGCCCGCAACCTGCCGCCTGCCCAGGCGGCCGATCGCTTCGCCGAGGCGGATCGCAAGCGCTCCGACGCCGAGGCCTTCGCCCAGGCCTGGCGCCGCTGGATGGCAGGCCGGGGCTGATGACCGAGTCGCCGAATCCCGGAACCAGACGCATCACCCAGTCCTCGGTGAGCAAAGGACTGGTGATCCAGGGCAACCTGAATGACACCTCGTTGCCCGAGACCGTGCAGTTCCTGCAATCTCTGCGCAAGACCGGCCAACTTGCTCTGGAGCGCAAAGAGCCGCAGCAATCGGCAGGCATAAGCTTCGTCGATGGACGCATCGTCCACGCATTCTGTCCGCCCCTGGTCGGCGAGCGGAGCTTCCACCATCTGCTGACCTGGAGATCCGGCCGGTACATCTTCCTGCCCAACGCCCCGGCCCGCGAACGCAGTATCGCGGCCGACACCAATGCATTGCTGCTTGATGGCCTGCGCCGTCTGGACGAACTGCGTCGCTGCCAGGAACGCCTGCCTCCGCGCGGCACGGTGCTCTACCGACGCCGCGACATCGAACTGCTGCACTGCGTCCAAATCAGCATCGCCCACCTGCGGCTCTGGCGTCAGCTCGATGGACGCGTGACCATCGGCGAACTACTCGACGCCGATGCGGAGGCCGGCCCTTTGCTCGTCCTGCTGGTGGAGGCCGGATTGGCGACGCCAGTGCCCAACCATCATTTTCTCGCCGAATTGACCTTGGCGCAGACCGTCGCCGGCGCGGCACAGATCGATTGCGAGTCGCACGACCTCGCTTCCAGGCTGCTCATCGCCTGCGATGGCCATCGCTCGCTGGCCGAAGCACGGACTGTGATCAACTGCTCGCCGGAGGAGGCCATCGCTGCCGCCGAATACCTGCTCGCACTTCGATACCTGCATCTGGTCAAGGGATCCGAAGCCGCTGCTCTTTTGATCTGATGGCGAACTCTGACCCATACCGCCGCCTGATCGGCCCTATATGGCATGTAGCCCCTCCATCACCCCAGCCGCCTTAGCCGCGTCCTGACGCAGCACATAGGTGTGACGCAAATCGATTGGGCGGTTGAATGCCGCCAGCAGGTCGCTGTGCGCGGCGACCGGTTCGATCACCGGACGACCGAGGACGCGGCGCTCGCACATCAGGCGCACACCGTCGGTCGCTGAGCCGGCCCCCGCCAGCTTGGTGAAGATCTGCTTCGAGTGGCGGGTGAAGACGCGGCAGCCGGCATGCTTCAGCGCATCGACCACCTGCTGGGCAAGGAAGTTCTCAGGCTGGTCGAGGCCGACGCGCTCGCGCAGCACCAGCTTGGCCGGCTCGCGGTCAAGGATGCGCCGGCTCCACACCCCTCCCTTCTCGCGCGCCAGGTGCAGACGGGCGTGCACCGAATCGTCGCGCAACTCGACCAAGTCGGCGAGGCCGCCGATGCGCAGTTCCAGTTCGCCTTCGGCCAGGGCCTGTTCGAGGTAGTGTTCGAAGGGCGGCGGGGTCTTGTGGAAATAGACCTGATGGAACATGTGGTAACGCGCCATCAGCAGGCTTTCGAGGGCGTGCACGCCATGCAGGTCGAGACCGATCTCGGGACCGTCGGGGCCGGGCAGGACCATCTCACAGG
>JAIFND010000169.1 GCA_020047915.1 bacterium
TGCTGCACGGTCAGTCCGGCAGCGAAGACCGGCACGGCGTTCTCGGCCGTCTCCAGGTAGCCACGCAGGGTCGGATCGGTGGACATCGCCTGGCGCACGCCCTCCAGCACCTGCGTGGTATCGAAGACCACGCACGAGACGCTGAGCGCCTCGGCGGGCAGCCAGGCGGCCGGCTGGGCCGGGACGGCCGGCGCGTCGAGGACGCGCAACAGGCCGTGCCGCTCGCCGGTGGTCTGCAAGGCCATGGCAGTGCCGCACCAGCCGCCGTCGCAGCGCACCTCGAAAGCGGCGAAGCCGAGCGCATCAAGGCCGAGGACGGCGGAAGTCGCGGTCATCACGCCGCGCTGCTCGGCCGGAACCTCGGCCTGCACCCGGCGCCACACCGACCCGAGATCGACCGCCGATTCGCACAGCGGCGCGCCGCGTCCGCCGAGCGTGCGCGAGGCCTGGGCGCGCGCCGCGAAGCCGGTGTCGCCCCCCGGCGTGGCGATCCAGCGCATCAGGCGGTCGGCGCGGCCCTGCGGCTCGATCTTGGCGCCGCTGACCAGCAGCCACACCCGGCCCTCGGCATCGCGGTGCAGCGCGGCGGCGGCATCAACCGGATCGCCCCCCTCCGGCGCCGGCGCGGCAGCGAGCAGATGGATGCGACGACCGTCGCGTTCGACGTCGCTGCGCTGGATCGACCCGGCCGCGACCTGCGCGTCAAGGGCGGCCAGCGTCCGCGACCACAGCTCGTCAGGGACCACCGCCCACGCCGCCAGCTCGGCCGACGTGCGGCCGTCCGGCATGCCGCCGGGATGGACGCTGAAAGCGCAGCCGGCCTCGGCCGCGAACAGGGTGCCGAGGTCGCCCCAGGAAAAACCGAGTCCGGCGACCAGGGTGGCCGGCCCGGCCAGCTTGTCGCTGGAAGCGATGACGGCCGAAACCGTGCGCGCCGCCGCGGCGCCGAGCTGCGGCGAGGCAAAGAGGCTGCACCAGCGTTGCCGCGCGCTGGCGGCAGCGGCCGGACCGCCGCCGTGCCAGCGCGCCGCCGCGACCACCTCGGCGTCGAGGTGGCTCCACGCGGGATGCTCGACCGCCGGCAGGACGGTGGTCAGGAGGACGGCGAGGATCAGGCGGAGCGTCATGGCGTTGTCCGGGAAGGCGGCGGCAGATAGCGCACGCCGCTGTTGGGCTGGCTTTCGTCGTACAGCCAGGCGTCGCGGTGGACGAGGAAGTCGAGCAGGTCCTCGACCGGAATCGCGAAGGCGAGGCCGTCGAAGAACACCGCCCCGGCGCACACCACGCCGACCACCTCGCCGCGCGCGTTGAACAGCGGGCCGCCGCTGTTGCCGGGATTCACCGCCGCGTCGGTCTGCACGAAGCGCAGGCCGCCGAAGGCACGGCGCACCGAACTGGCGATGCCCTGGCTGACCGAGCGGTCGAGGCCGAGCGGGTTGCCGATCACGATGATGCGGTCGCCTGCCGCCACCGGCTGTTCGGCCAGCACCACGGTGGGCGGCTTGAGGCCGTCAAGCTCGGCCGGATCGATCGCGAGCAGGGCGAGATCACGCACCGGCTGCAGGGCGACCAGGCGCACGCGGCGCAGCTCGCGGCTGCGGTAGCCATCGGCCCCGCGCACCGCGACGCTGACCGTCAGTTCGGTCTCGCCGCCCACCACATGATAGTTGGTGATGAGGTGCTGCGGGTCGATGAAGAAGCCGGTGCCCAGACCGACCGGCGAGCGCACCGTCACCACCGCGTCGCCGTGCTGGGCGACCACATCCGACAAGCCGGCCGGTGGCAGGGTGGCGCGCCGCCACAGCCCGCCGCGCGCCGTCTCGCTGGCCGCCACCGGGGCGAGATTGCGCCGGGCGACGATGTCACCGCGTTCGACCACGACAACCTGGCGTCCAAGATCGAGAACCACGCCGGCCGCGTCATCGCGCAGCACGGTGGCCGTGACCTCGGCGCCTCCGGCCAGGGTGAAGACCTCGGCGGCGACGCCGAGAGCGGCGGCGCACAACGGCAACAGGGAGCGGATCAGCCGGGGAAACACCGTTCGACGTTCGGCGTTCGACGTTCGACGTCCCGAGCACGGCACATGCGGAGCGGCAGCCATGTCGCCCAGCGGGTGGGAGACGTTCACCTGCCGTTTCTGGTCGGAATCCCTGCGGAACGCCGAACGCCGAACGCCGAACGCCGAACGGACGCGATGGTTAAGGATCATTTGGCCTCCGGCTTCGTCAGGTAGAGCAGCAGTCGATCGTGGCAGAGCAGGGCGAGGTCGTTGCGGCCGTCGCCGTCGAGGTCGGCGCCGCACACCGCGTGCGGTTCGGCCGCTGCCGCCTTGCGTCCCTCGTCGTCGCCGCCGTAGGGCGGGCCGCGATCCTCCCACACCGGCCAGGCCGCGACCGGCGCGCCCGCGCCGCTGAACAGCAGCAGTCGGCGCGCGCCATCATCATGCACCAGCAGATCAAGACCGGCGCCGAGGACGGCGGCGCTGGCGACGCGCGCGGCGGCGGGTGGCTGCGGCGACGGCAACGCGGTGAGATCGGCTTGGGCGCGGCGCACCAGCCGAGGTGCCGCGCCGTCCTGCAGCAGCCACGCGCTGTCACCACCCAGCGCCACCAGCCCAAGCCAGCGATCGACGACCAGTCGTTCGGCCGCGCCCAGGGCCCGCCGTTGCGCCGGACGCAGCAGACCGCCGGGGCCGGGTTCCAGCCGCCACAGACCGCGTCCCTTGGCTGCCAGCGCCCAGGCCGTGCCGGCGATCTGACGGACCTCAAGCAGCTCGCCATCATCGACCGGCGCCAACTGCACCTGATCGGTCGGTACCAGATCAGCGTCGAGCCACTGCCACGCCCCGTCGGCGAGGCGGGCCGGACGATGCGCGCCATCCCACGCCACCAGGCGAAGCCTGGCCGGTTCGAGCCGCGCCAGGGCGGGGTTGCGCGCCGCCGCGATGCGTTGGCAGGCGTCGGTGCCGGCAGCCACCAGCAGTTCGGCGTCGCCGTTGAAACCGCTGCGCACCACGGCCCGGGTTCCGCCCAGCCACTGCGCCTGGCTGATCTTGGCGCCCGCCTTGACGAAGCGCGTGGCCTCGGCGGCGCTCGCCCCGGCCTTCCACACCCACAGCACGAGGTCCTCGCCGTCGCGCTGGAACCACCAGTCGGCCAATTCGTTGCCGTCCAGGCCGACGATGGCGCGCTCGCCGCCGGGAGCCGCCCCGTCGGGGCGCCATGGCTGCGGGAAGCCGAGTCGCCCGTCCTGCCAACGGCTGGCGAGCAGCTCGCCCTGATCGGCCGACCACAGCAGCAGCAGGTCGGGCGCCGGGGCGGCCAGGCCCTTCACCGCCTTGGGCGCCGGGAAGGAACCGCCGTCACGCCAGCCGCGCGCCGTCAGCAACTGCAGTTCGATGCGCGCCTCGCCGGGCATGGCGACGGCCAGGGCGGCGGCGCCGCCGACGCGCATGCCGCTGACCACCGCCTGGGCGGGCAGCGGCACGGCCAGGGTGCGTCCGAGCGTCTCGGCCGGGCCGTTCTCCAGCCCATACAGCGCCACGCTGTCGCGCTGGTGCCGGCCGAGCAGGGCGAGCGGATGTTTGCCGCCGAGCACCGCCAGGCCGCGCACCGGCTCGTCGTGGATCGACTGGGCCGGAGCCAGCGCCCCGCCGTCATTCTCCTGCCAACGCACGCCGCTGCCGCCAGCAGTTGCGGCGAAGGCCTCGACCAGATCCTGATCCCCATCGCCGTCGAGATCGGTGAGGCCCCAGGTCAGACCCCGCCCACGGCTGCGCGGCTTGATCCATTCCGGCCGTCCGGGCTTTCCATCAGCCGCCAGGGGCACCGCCTGGATGCCGTTGCCGCAGCCGATCAGCAGGCGCGGCGGCGAGCCGGGCAGCAGCAGTGTGCCCAGGCGGCGCTCCGGCTCGCCGTCGAGCAGCTCCTGGGTCGCCAGCGCATCCCAGCCGGCGGCCCCACGCCGCCACGCCGTCACGCGCCACGGCGGCCCGTGCACCGCCACCACCACCTCGCCCAGGGCCAAGGCATCGACTGGCGGCGCGGGCAGGGCGATGCGCTCGACGGCGATGCCGGGGGGCAGCGGCAAGCGGTTCACCGCCGCCGGATCAGGCTTAACTGGCGTCGTGGCGGCATCGAAGCGCACCACCTCCAGTCGGGCCTGGTTGCGATTGGCGATGAGCAGGGCTGGACGCCCGGCGACCGGGACGGTGGTCACGCTCTCGGCGCCATCCCCAAGCCGTACCACCGCCAGGCGCGGCCAGCCGGTCCACGCGGCCTCGCCGGCCCAGGTGCAAGTGGCCAAGAAGACAGGTACGAAGCACAGGAAGCGCATGGTGCAGCAGGCTAGAAGCCGCACCTGCGATGGCTAGAGGCGTTGGTGTCCGGAAAGCCGGACAGGCGTGGCGATCTCACGCCTCTTAGCGTGTCCGGTTGCGGGCGCCGAGCAGTGGTGGCGGCATACAATCGGCGTAGCCGATGCCGCCACGGTTTCGGAGCGGAGCGAGGAAACCGAGCTGCGACAAAGCCCGTTCGGGGGGCTCGGGGGGCAGAGCCCCCCGGTCACCAACTGCTGACTTTTTCCGGGTCGATGCTCAGCAGGAACTCGACGTTGGTCTTGTAGTTCTTGAGCTTGCTGCGCAGGAATTCGACGGCGTCCTGCGGGCTGCGCTCGGCGAGGAAGCGGCGCAGGGCCCACACGCGGACCAGCTCGTCCTTGTTGTGGATGAGCAGGTCGTCCTTGCGCGTGCCGGAACTCCCGACGTTGATCGCCGGGAAGCAGCGGCGGTCGGCGAGGCGCCGGTCGAGGACCAGCTCCATGTTGCCGGTGCCCTTGAACTCCTCGAAGATCACCGTGTCGGCGAGCGATCCGGTGTCGACCAGCGCGGTGGCGAGGATGGTCAGCGAACCGCCGTCCTCGATCTTGCGCGCCGCGCCGAAGAACTGCTTGGGCTTGATCAGCGCGCCCGACTCGATGCCGCCCGACATGACGCGGCCCGAGCCCGGGCTCTCGGTGTTGTAGGCGCGCGCCAGGCGGGTGATCGAGTCGAGCAGGATGACGACGTCCTTGCCGCGTTCGACCAGGCGCTTGGCCTTGTTGATGGTGATGTCGGCGACCTGCACGTGGCGGCTGGCCGGCTGGTCGAAGGTCGAGGCGATGACCTCGCCCTTCACCGAGCGCTCCATGTCGGTCACCTCTTCGGGGCGCTCATCGACCAGCAGGACGATCAGCGTCACCTCGGGGTTGTTGGTGGTGATCGCGTTGGCGATCTTCTGCATGTACACCGTCTTGCCGCACTTGGGCTGCGCGACGATCAGGCCGCGCTGGCCCTTGCCGATCGGACAGGCGAGGTCGAAGATGCGCAGGCTGTAGTCGGTGGGATCGTTGGGCAGCTCCATGAACAGGCGTTCATGGGCATGCAGCGGCACGAGGTGTTCGAAGTCCTGGTACGGGCTGCGCTTGTTCTCGGGCTCGCCCATCACCTCGTGGATGGCGAGCAGCTGCGGGCACTTCTCGTTGCCGCGCGGCGCACGCGCCACGCCCTTCACGTGCATGCCCGACTTCAGGCCCCAGCGGCGCAGCTGCTGCGCCGCGACGAAGGTATCGGTGTTCACGGCGTGGTACTGGTTGAGCGGGCTGCGGATGTAGCCGTGCTGGTCCTTGTACAGCTCCATGTAGCCCTCGACCACGATCTCGTCCTGGCGGCCGCTGGCGATGCGGCGCAGGATCTCGGCGATGAGGTCGTGCTTCTTCAGCCACTTCACATCGCGCACATCCATCTTCTCGGCTTCGTTCTGCAGCTCGGGCAGCTTCTTCACCAGGTAGGTCGAGAGTTCGACTTTGACCGGCGGGCGTTCGGGCTGCTGCTGATGCTGCGGGTGCTGCGGCTGGCCCTGCTGGCCGCCCTGCTGCGGCTGGCCGTTGGGGCCACGCTGGAACTGCGGCTGGCGCTGGCCGTGCTGGAACTGCGGCTGCTGGGGTTGCTGCGGCGGCTGCTGGACCGGCGGCTGCTGGGCGGGCGCGGACTGGTCGTCGTCACGGTCGTCCTCGGCCGGCTGCGGGGCGCGCTTGAGGCTGGCCAGATCGACGCCGAGCTGCTTGGCCAGGATGACCTTGGCGTACAGCCCGAGCTGGTCCTCGTTGCCCTGGTTGTTGACCGCCAGGCTGCAGCGCTTGCGCCGTTCGTCGGCGGCGCCGAGCGCGGCTTCGCGCCGCGCCAGCTCGTTCTCGTCCCAGCCGCGCCCGGCGACGCGCTCGGCGCGCTGCTCGCGCGGGGCGTACACGTAGACCGTGCCGGTGCAGGCATCGTTGACGCCGAGTTCATGCAGCAGGGCGCAGTCGAGGACCACGAAGGTCCCGGCGCGCGACACCGCTTCGCGGATGCGGCGGGTCAGCTCGGGATGGACGATGCGGTTGAGCGCCTGGGTCGCCTCGGCGCTCTCGAAGGCCAGCGCGCCAAGCTTGCGCCGGTCGATACCGCCTTCGCTGCCGATGATCGCATCGCCGAAGCGGCGGGCGAGTTCGCGCTTCACCGCGGTCTGCTCGATCACCTCGTGACCGAGGGCGTCGGCATCGACGCAGCGTGCTCCAAGCTGGACCAGGGCGCGGGCGAGGGCGCTCTTGCCGGCGCCGGGCTCGCCGGTGACGCCGATGACCACGCGCTTGCCGGGTGGCACGGCGAGGGGATTGCCGGAGGCGGCCGGCGCGGCGGGTTCGTCATTCTCGGCGGCCGGCGCTTCGGGGACCGGAGCGGGCGGCGGCTCGGGCGCGGCGGGGGCCGGCGCGGGCGGGGCAGCGGCGACCGGCGCGGCCTCGGCCTCGGGGGCGGCCTCGTCGCGGCGCCGGGGCGGCCGGCCGCGGCGCGGCTTGGGTTTGTCGGAGGCGGGGGTCTTGTCGTTCATGGGATTCTCAGGAGACGTCGAGCCAGGTGCGCCCGATGCGCGCCTCGGCGACGAGGGGTACGGCGAAGGCGGCGGCGCCGCGCATCGCGTTGGTGAGGGCTTCGGCGGCGGCTGCCGCATCGGCCTCGGGGGATTCGATGATGAGTTCGTCGTGCACCTGCAGCACCAGGCGGGCGCCGCGCGGCAGCAGGCCGGGCAGGGCGAGCATGGCGCGCTTGATCAGGTCGGCGGCCGAACCCTGGATGGTCGAGTTCAGCGCCACGCGCTCGGCGGCGAGACGGTCGTTGCGGTTGCCCGAGGCGAGGCCGGGGACGTAGCGGCGGCGACCGCTGATGGTGCGCGCGTAGCCGCAGGTGGCGGCCTCGGCGACGGTGCGGGCGATGTAGTCCTTCACCGTGCCGAAGCGCGCAAAGTAGCCGTCGATGAAGTCCTGGGCCTCTTTGCGTTCGATGCCCAGCTGGCTGGCCAGGCCGAAGGCGGTCTGGCCGTAGATGATGCCGAAGTTGACCGCCTTGGCGGCGTTGCGCTGCTTCGGCGTGACATGCGCCGGATCGACCCCGGCGACCTGCGCGGCGACATGGCGGTGGATGTCCATGCCGGCGGCGAAGGCGGCGCGCAGAGCGGGGTCGCCGGACAGCTCAGCGAGGACGCGCAGCTCGATCTGGGCGTAGTCGGCGGCGATCAGCACGCAGCCGGGGCCGGCCGAGAAGGCGCCGCGCATCTCGCGGCCGAGATCACTCTTCTTGGGGATGTTCTGCAGGTTGGGCTGGTCGCTGGAGAGGCGGCCGGTCTCGGTGCCGGTCTGGCGGAAGTGGCCGTGGATGCGTCCGTCAGCAGCGATGTAGCCGGGCAGCTTGACCAGGTAGCTGCCGATCAGCTTGGCCAGGGTGCGGTGCTGCAGGATCAGGTCGGGCAGCTCGTGCTGGTGGCGCAGCACCTCCAGCACGCTGGCGTCGGTGCTGGGGCCGCTCTTGGTCTTCGACACCACCGGCAGGCCGAGCTTGCCGAACAGCACCTCGCCGACCTGCTTGGGGCTGGCCGGGTTGAAGTCGGGCCCGGCGTGGCGGCGGATGTCCTGCATCACCTGGGTCAGGTAGCTTTGCAGGTGCGCTTCGCAGGCCGCCAGCGCAGCGCGATCGACCGCCAGGCCGGCCGATTCCATGGCTGCCAACGCCAGTGCCACCGGCACCTCCTGGCTGCGGTACACCTCGAACAGCCCGTATTCGACGAGCTTGGCTTCGAGCAGTTGCGCCAGGCGCCAGGTCACCTGCGCGTCTTCGCAGGCGTAGCGTGCGACCAGCGCCGGATCGGCGTCGGCCATGGTCTGGCCGAGGATGAAGGTGGCGACCTCGCTGGTCGCGATCTTCTTCTCGCCGAGGAAGGTCAGCGCCAGGTGGTCGAGGTCGTGGCTGTCGCGCGACGGGTCGAGCAGCCACGACGCCAGCATGGTGTCGCCGTCGTAGCCCTGCACCGGCACGCCGGCGGCGGCGAACATCTGCGCGTCGAACTTGATGTTCTGCCCGACCTTGGTGATGCGTGCGTCGCCCAGCAGACGGCCGAGCGGCTCGGCGATGCGCGCCCACGGCACGATCTCGCCGCCGGGGCCGAGCAGCGGCAGCCATGCTGCGCCGGTGCCACCATCGTCTCCGCAGGCGAAGGACACACCGACCAGCCGGGCGGTCAGCGGGTCGAGGCCGGTGGTCTCGGTATCGACGGCGAAGCGCCCGGCACGCGCCAGGCGCTCGCAGTAGGCGGGGAAGCTGTCGGCATCGAGGGTGAGATAGCGCGTGCCGTCGCTGGCCGCCTTGGGTTCGGCCTTGGGCGTGAAGCGAGCGACCTGGAAGCCGAGGCGCTCGAAGGGCGCGGGATCGGCCGGGCTGTCGCGGTCGGTGGCCAGGCTGGCCAGCGCCGGGACGTCCGGCACATCGACCAGGGTGATCAGCTTGCGCGTCAGCTCGGCCTTGGGCGCGAAGGCGGCGAGGTTCTCGGCCAGCTTGCCTTTATGGGTGGCGGCGAGGACGGCCTCCAGCGAGCCGTGCTCGGCGAGCAGCTTGGCGGCGGTCTTCGGCCCGACCCCTGTAACCCCCGGCACGTTGTCGGCGGTGTCGCCGATCAGGCACAGGTAATCGACGACCTGATCCGGACGGATGCCCTTCTCGACGAGCAGTTCGGCCGGACCGCGTTCCTGCTGCTTGAGCGCGTCGTAGGTGCGCACGCGCTCGGAGATGACCTGATCGACGTCCTTGTCGCGGGTGTAGAGGCGCACATCCAGCCCGGCGGCCTGGCCGAGGCGCGCGTAGGTGAACAGCACGTCGTCGGCTTCGTAGCCGGGCACACGCACCACCGGCACATGCAGGGCGGCGAGGATCTCCAGCACATCCGGGATCTGCTCGCGCAACGGCTCGGGCATCGGGTCGCGCTGCGCCTTGTAGGCCGGGAAGAGGATGTGGCGGAAGCTGTCCTCGTGCGCATCGAACACGCACAGCAGATGCGTCACCCGCGTGTCCGCCTTCAGTTCGCGAATGAGATTGGCGAAGGCGTAGGTGACGCCGGTCGGACGACCGCCCGGGCCCGACAGCGGCGGCATGCCGAAGTGGTAGCGGTAGGCGTAGTAATGGCCGTCGATGACGGCGAGAAGGGGCCGGGGGGCCTCGGACATACGGGGATGGGGCGCGGATCGTGCGCCCAGGCTTCCATTGTCGGGGGGAGGCGCAGGCCGGGCGATGAACGCCACCACGCTTGCGCTGTATGCAGCCTAGGCCCCCGGCCGGGGCGCGTCAATGCGCGAACAGGGGTGGCGCAAACTCGCCGCCCTCGAGGACGTTAGCGGTCCCACGCCGCCGTCTGCTCGCTGACCACCCAGGTTCCGGACACCTTGGAAACATGCCCGTCCATATGTGATTGGTTGACGTGCCCGCGATGGCGGTTGATCGGAATGCGGGTCGGGTCCGGCACGGGCGGGTTGTTCATGTTGTTGGTGCTCTGCAACGGCCATGGTTTGGCGGTGGCCGCGGACGCGAAGTCCCAGAAGTACAGTTGGCTGCCATTCTGACTGACTTTGCCATCGATCAGCATCACGGTCTGGGGATTGATACGGACCAATGGCCAGGGTCTATACGAGTTCTTCCAGGCTGTGCCGTTCCAGGACGCATAGACCTTGTCGTTCATCGAGAAGTGGAAGCTGAACCGGTTGTTCGCCAACCAGGGGTTCGGAATCTCGCGGCTCGCGAACGGGCAGAGATAGACGCTGTTGCCGGTATAGAGCGTGCCGCGGTAGAGGTCGTCAAGGAAGGGACTGCTCCGCGCCATCCACCAGCCACCGCCGCCGGTTTCGCTGTAGGGCATGACGCCGTCCTCCTCGGCGGCGTAGGCCAGGACGGCGGCGGTGCACATGCGCAGGTTGTTCTGGCAGCGCGAGGAGTGCGCCGCGTCGCGGACCAGGCTGATCGCCGGCACCAGCAGCGCCGCCAGCACCGCGATGATCGCGATGACCACCAGCAGTTCGATCAGGGTGAAGGCGCGCCGCATGTCCCCTGGCTTACGCCTTGCGTCCGACACCACAATGCCGTTGTGGTTAAATGTTTATTTTACGGTCGGCCGCAGTTCCAGGGCTTCGCCTGGGGAGGCCGGCAACGAGGCGCCCTTGTCCCCTGGGACCGCTTTCGGACCCGCGCCTGAGGCGCGCGGTCCCAGAGTTCCAGGTCAGAACGGCGCGTCGTTTTCGGCCGGCGCCGGGGCGGGGCGGCGGCGCGCGGCCGGGCCCTGACGGGATGGGGCTGGCGTCGCGGCCGAACCCTCGCCGCCGGCCTCGCCGGCCTGCGGACGCGCCGAAAGGAACTGCACCGTCTCGACCACGACCTTGATTCTGCTGCGCTTCTGGCCGCTCTCCTTGTCGTCCCAGGTGTCGAGGCGCAGGCGCCCCTCGACGTAAACCGGACTGCCCTTCTTGAGGTACTGGCCCACGAGTTCGGCGGTGCGGTTCCACGCTTCGAGCTCGACGAAGGTCGCTTCTTCCTGCTTCTCGCCGGCCGCGTTCTTCCATGTGCGGTTGACCGCGATGGCGAAGTTGGCGCAGGCGCGTTCGGCGCTGACCTGGCGCAGTTCGGGGTCGCGGGTGAGGTGTCCGGCGAGGACGACGTGGTTGAGGTTGAGGCTCATGGGATGGCTCCTGCGGGCTGGGGTTCGGGGGTGCGGCGTGGGGTTCGAAGATCCGCGGTGGTTCCGGCGGGGATGCCGGTATGCGTGTCAGCATAGACCTGGGTTCGCATAGACTCAAGGACTATTTGGGCCTATACCCTTGCGAGGCGCCGCGCAAGGATGCGCGTGTGCCGCCCCACCCACCGTCGTCCTCCCCGCTCTGGACCATCGGCTGGTTCGGCCTGCAGCGCATCGGCGTTGGCGAGCGCTACTGGTGGGACAACCGCCTGCGCACAGACCAGGGCTGCGTGTGCCAGCTGACCCTGGCCGGCGAATTGCAGGTCGTCACCGAGACGGCCGAGTACCGCGTCCCGACCGGCCATGCGGTGCTATTCGAACAGCCATCGGCGACCGCCTACGGCGTGCCTCCCGATGCCCGAGCCGTGTACGCTCCGTGGTGGGTGGTGCTGCAAGGTGCGGGCCTGGCCGAACATTGGCGGGCACTGATCGCGCTGCGCGGTCCGGTCGTGCCGATGCTGGAGGACAGCCCCGAGCGGATCGCCTTCGAACGCGTCCTGGCCCTGGGAGAACCGCGCGCCCGCGCCACCGCCGAGGCCAAGGCGGCGGCCGTGCACGCCCTGGTGCTGCGGTTGTGGGCGGCGGCGGGAGCGGCCCGAGCCGATGGCCTGCGTCCGGTCGAGCAGGCGATCGACGCGCTGCTGGCGGCACCGACCGCTCCATGGTCGCTGAAGCAGGTGGCCGACGAGCACGGCCTGTCACGCGAGCACCTGGCCCGCGCCTTCCGCGAGCGCGTCGGTCTTCCTCCCGCCGCCTGGCTGGCCGAGCAACGCGTACGCCAGGCGGTGCGCCTGCTGGTCGAAACCGACCTGCCAGTGCGCGCCGTGCGCGAGCAGGCCGGCTTCGCCTCGGGCCACGCCCTGATCCGCCGGGTGCGCGCCGCGACCGGCAAGACGCCCAGCGAGCTGCGCGCCGGCCGGCGCGATCCGCCTTAGGGCTCGCGCAACAATAACTGACGCGATGGAACACGACGCACGCTCGCCCAGCTTGGAGCTTTGAGCTTCAAGCTTTGAGCCCGCA